>JAHWGX010000056.1 GCA_019323655.1 Candidatus Woesearchaeota archaeon
AATTTTAATCACCTCATCTATAAAATTTGTCGTCTATAAATGAGGTGTGCTAGTATATATAATCTTCTATTTTGCCGCCGATAAAAAATTAATTTCCCGACGAGAATTATTTAGCGATTGCCTCGGATAATATTTCTATTGCAACTAGCATGTTGGTATAATCAAAGAAGTAGTTGCATGCTTACTTTACCCACCCCTCCTTTTTCTCTTAAAAACTTTTTATTTACCTATTGCTCAACTGCCCTTTCCAGAATTTTTTCTAAATTTTGAAGGGTAGCCACTAACGCTTGCAGGCCTCGGTGCAATCTGGCTGCAGTACCTCTAATTTTAACCCAATCATCATCATTCATTTGATTTAGGTTTTTACCTTTGATCATCGGTTCTAATTCTTCAACAGTTTTTTGCAATAAACCCGCTTCAAACACATGCTCCTGTCGCAGTAATTCAATTATCTTTTTTCTTTCGTATAACTTTTGTTTGAAGTAAGGTAAGCTTAATAATTCTTTCATAGCGCCTTCTAATTTAGAGAATCTGGCTCTAAGTTGTTGCCAACTTTCTTGCCTTTTTAGAGCATCCAAGTGAGACACCATGTGATTTAATCCTTTTTTATTTTTTAATCTTAAATCAGGATTATCTAAATTTTCTGATATATACCTTGCGTGTTTGTATATCATCTTTGTGTATACAGACTCTCTTATAAAATACTCTAAATCTGTTTGTATGTACCCCCTAACCTTGGACACAAGGGGAATTTCACTTGGTGCTTTTTCTCCGACACCAGTTCCTGTAACCGTTTTTTTAACTACAGGCTCTTCTCCTCCACCTTCACTCACTACTCTTTCTTTCGATTCGTAGGCTAACTCCCTTATATTCAACTCAATTAAAATTTCGGTAAGCTTATACATTTGATGCAAATATGTTTCCGCATTTTTTAAGCTTTCCTCGCTCCAATTAGGTACAGGGCCCAATTTTTCAAATAGGTCTATTAAATTAAACAAATTTTTTAACACATTTTTTTCATTTATAATTAGCTGTCTTACACCACTCCTATCAGTTTTTATACCTAATTTTTTTTTGAGTTCATCTGATACTTCTTCTAAGTATATCTCTTGCTTTAAATCCTTAAGCAAATTAAAACCCTCATCTTTTATCCATTTAATACCCTCCTCAATATCTTTTTTGAATTTATCAACTCCAATTTTGTTATCTTTGTACTTTTTTAAACTTTCTTTAAGTTCTTTTAATTTCTCAAGAACTTTTCTTGCTTCGACCAATTCCTTTTTATTCAACAGTTTTTTAGCACGTTTAGCTTCTTTTATTTTGCGAATTATGGGCTTTTCTGTTTCTTCCTTTTCCTCTTTTTCTTTTTTCTTTTTTCTTTTCTCTTCTTCCTCCTCTTTTTCTTCCTTTTCCTTATTCTCTTTCGTTTTATCAGGCGCTTTTCTTGCCCTTCTTTCTGCTTCACCACTCGGCCACAGCCCTTTCCCTATTTCGTCTTTTCCTCCTGGAAGCCCTCCCCACATGAAGTTCATTAGCGCCATAGGTATTGATATCATGAAAAGCAAAGCAGCAAAACCAAGTGCAAGCCTTCCGTAGCTGTTTTCTTCCATGGCAGAAACAATCTCTGGGAAAAAAGTAAATATGCCGATATAGAAAATAATTATGATAATCCATATTGTCGTGCCAACTTTTTCGTCTCCTTTCAGCAGCCTGTAAACAAGGATTGCAATGACAATTGCAAACAGCAATGCTGCCAAAGGCCCTACCCTTCCAAGTATAAATCCTGTCTTGTATGCCCAGTATGTCATGGCAACCGCAAGAGCAAGCCCGGCTGCAACAACAAGCCCCCTGCCTCCAGAGCCTTTAAACTGCTTTCCAAGCGTAACCTGCGCAAGGCTTATGAAAAAAAGAAAATAAATTATCAGGTCAAAAATAAATGGAAAACTCTCATATGCAGCACCTAAGTCAAATGATTTCAAAGGCTCAATCATATCGCTAAGCTTGTATTCTTCAGCAGCGTAAACACCGGAAAACATGCTAGTAAGAAAAATAAGAGAGGCTAACAGCAAAAATGCTTTTTTTCCCATTGCAGGCACCACATCGTTATTCTTTTTAATATTTCTTTATAAACTTTCTCATTAACCATTCCTTTTCAATGAGTAGATATGCGAGGGCGAGCGTTATGTATGAAGAGTGAGCCCTAACACAAATTATTGTTGCGAAGCAACCTGATTATTATGCTGCCAATCCAAATTTTTATTAACCCAACTCTTATTGCTCCATACAGAATGCCGAGTAGGGCTTGGCTTTGTTAAATTTCCCAAAAGCTTAATGTTGTTAGCAGATACGCAAAATACAAAAAATCATTATTATAATCTTTTAAGGCAATATTTAAATATAAGTTGTTATAAGATTAGGATTATTAAACCAAAAATAAGAGGAGGTAGTAAAATGAGCAAAAAAGGTTTTGTTTCAATGCACCCGATTGCGTTTTTAGTTGTAGGTATTCTGATCGGAGCAGCTGTAATGTACTATTTGATGATAAAACGGCTAGTTCCAGGAATTTAAATGGCAGAGAAGGTTATTATAGATAAAAAAATGAAACTTCCTAAAGCTGCTAAGCCTGTTGGCTCTGGAGAAAGCGGATTTGGCTTGGGAAATATTCTTGGAATAATCTTCCTTTTGATAGGAGTTTTGCTGATTCTTAGCCTTATGAATTTTAATTTGCCGGTAAACTTGGGGAGCATAAGCACATTTTTGCAGTACGGAGCTGGTGTTGGCAGCATTCTCGGTGGATTTTCAATGCTCATAAAAAGAAAAGAATAATCAGTCAGCTGATTACTTTAATTCTACCTTGGTTCCTATGCTTTGGCCTGGCATTCCCTTTTCGAAAATAACCCTTACAGCCCCGCTATTGCCATGGGCAGAAGCAACTTTTCCGGCAATTTCCCTGCCTTTCGGGCTTTTCCATATTGCCGCTTTTCCGGCTAGTTTAGCAGCATTTTCCTTATTATCAACACCATTGATATAAACAATCATATGCGTTGTTTTTTGGGTGTGCCTTCCTCTCCTAAAGTTCTTTATTATGCCTTCCATGCTCCCAAGGAAAGGCAATTAATTTAAAAAGATTGTGATTTGCCCAAGAAAAATAATTATTATTAATCAAAAATCAAATGAAAGAAAAAACTTTGCTGAAAATAGCGCTTATCTGCTCTTTATCTGGCTTATTAATCTTATTCTTAATATCCAATAATCTAGAGATAAAAGAAAAAAATATTGAAAAGATTACATTGGACAACAAGGATGAGTTTGTAAAGCTGACAGGGACGGTAAGCAATATCATAGACACTGAAAAGGTTGCTATAATTGAAATAGTGCAGCCGCAAAAAATAACGGTTGTCATGTTCAAGAATGAAAACATAACAGTGCCGATACAAAAAGGCAGTGAAGTAGAGGTAATAGGCAAGGTTGATGAATACGAAGGCCAGCTTGAAATTATTGCAGAGAGGGTAAGGATTGCGGAGTAAAATGTTTTTTGAGTTCTTGATAGCTGCTTTATTGGGAATAATATCTGGAGTAGTCACAGGCTTATATAACTAAGTCTCGTCGGAAAAGGCTGATTCTAAGAGGTATACTGATGAAATCAGGATGCAATTTATAAGAGGTGAAAACAATATGAGTTATATGAAATTGGGCAACACTTGTATTCGGGAAAACGGGCGTAAAGTAAACCTCTTTAGAGAGGTGGACAAGATAAAACAGGAACTCAAAGCGATAATTCCAGAGGTTGATGACGATAAATTTACAGAGATTATGGGCCATTGCAGAAGGTACTATGAAGGAAATCTGTATTATGGCAGAAGAAACAGCCGAACAAAAAAACCAAGAGACCTTACACATACAGAAAGGTTGGTTTACGACTATTTGCTGAGAAAGAAGTGTAACCCTTCTACAACCTATAGATGGTTCCTGGCAACAAGAATACCAGATGATGTGAAAGAAAAGCTTGCCAAAGGACAGATTGGATTTAAAACAGCAATGAGGATTGCATGGAATAGAAAAAAAGCTGCTGAAACCAATTTAGGCATTTTACTGATTGAAGATTTAAGGGCAATTATCCGAACCCTGTAATCCCGAACTTGGAGGTGAAAAAATGTCAAACAAGAATAAATTACCTGATGTGCTATCAGTTGAGCAATTAGTTAGAATTTTTGATTTTGTAGAAGACCCAAAAATTGCTATTGCAACAGCACTAACTTTTTTCTGTGGGTTGAGAATATCAGAAATATGCAAATTAAAGGTAGAAGATATTGATTTAGAAAATAAAAGATTGAAGGTTGTTGATTCAAAATTCAGCATGAGAACAAAAACAAAATACGGAAAAGACAGATATGTTATAATTCCAGATATGATGATAAATCCAATTAAAAGATGGCTGGATATCATACAAGGAGGCAAATGGTTTCTGCCTTCAGATAAGACCCCAAATTCGCACATGAGGCCAAAAAGCTTGGGAGAGAAGTTTAAGATAGTCCTAAAAAACGCCGGCTTATTAATGCCAATGTATGAGCTTAACTTTAAACAGAGAATAAACGGCAAATGGAGGGATAAAAAGGTGTACAGGCACAAATACCATTTCCACACCTTAAGGCATTCCTATGCCACTTATTTGCACAGTAAAGGAGTTGACATATACACAATATCCGACTTACTGGGCCATAACCAAGTAACCACTACACAAATTTATGCAAGAATAAGTGACAGTAAAAGAAAAGAGGCAATAGACAGGGCTTTTAACTTGTCTCTAAGCTCAAGAGTCATTAATGCTGTACCTCAAGCCCTTCCAAACCATGCATCTGAAGAGTTAGAAAGATTGAGATTGGAAATAAAGAATAAAGAGTTGGAACTAAGAAAATTAGAGCTTATGAAAAATATAAGCCAAACTAAATCAATCAATTATAGTCCCCAACTTGGTAATCATCACCAAGCCCAGCCCGTTTAAATGGATCTGGCACATAACCAGGATTTATTTTATACTTAGTTGAATATTCTTTCCCTGAAGTTAAAGCATATCCATCTTGAGGCGCATAAAGCTCATAATTGGGCTTGCCATCAGCTTTGGCTCTAACAATAGCCTGATGTATCTCCGCTATTTTTTCCTCTATTGTAAGAGGATTTCTCAAGGCAAAGTCTCTTATAAAAGCTGAGACTGTAGGAAATCCTTTTATATGGGCATGATTTATTATTCTCTCATGCTGTTCCTTAGTACACAACACCTCAATCTTATGGTTTTTCGGAGCCATAAATTGTAGCACCTCTTTTATTGTTCTTAGACATATAGGATGCTTTAGAATAAATATTTCAGCTTCAAAAAAAAGCATATTCCTGCTTTAAAAAAAGCATGCGATGTTTAAACAATGATGCGTTAAATTTATATATTTATCTGCTCTTTTTATGTTTAATCAGGTTGACTGCCCAGAAGGCTCCAAAACTCTATCACCTCAGCGGCACGCTCAACCTATTTTTCAATAGGGTATTGGTTAATCTGTGGATGGTAAATTCGGCTGTTAATAATCGGCTGAAAATTAAAGATTAAGAAATACATATTTTATCTTTTCTTCAAATTTTCTAATATAATCATTATTAACTTCTAAGTTTTTAGAATTATCTATAATATTTTTAAAAATAACTTTAAGTGTTTTTCCTTTTATTTCTTCAGCAGTTGCATGAGCAATTTTATTTCTATCAATTCTTATCTCTTCTAAATATAACAATATTTTTTCACTTTTTTTGAGCTTCTTAAATTCAGGTATTTCCTTGAATAATTGGATTTTTCTATAAAAGGGTATTGTTAAACCTTCGGGTGTTAAGTATCGGCTGTTAAATTAAGGGTGACAAAAGAATCTAAATTGTCTTCCATTTCTTTAGTATATCTCTCTTTTTTTATTCCCCAAATATCTACAAAAGTTCCATCATTAATATATGCTCTTTTTAAACGAAAAAATCTGTATTTCATTAATATTTGTTCCCTTTCTTTAAATTTGTTAAATGTTTGTGTCATTCGTTCTTTATTGTTTAACCTCATGGCAGTTGTTAATTCGTTACTATCATTCAATTTAAGAATCATATCTGGATATTTCTTTGAATAAATGCCTATTACTTCTCCAATCTTCATTTTTATCACCTTACTTGATGGTTAATTCAGAAATATTTAAGATTGTTTGTTTTTAAAGTATCGGCTGTTAAGGCTGTTTTAATCCCAAGTCTTATGACCTTTAAGATTTTTCATAACAGCTTTTCTCATACGTTGATTTATGAAGTTAATCATTTGTCCATAATTGGCAAATCTTTTACTTTCAATTTCTTTTCCTTTATCATCTAAAACCTTTATCATTCCCCATTGGTAATAAGTAAAATTTTTTGGTTTTACAATTCCACCTCTAACAGCCTTACCATTATAAAAATATATAACAAATTTTTCAGTTCCTTGCCTTATCATAATATATCACCTCAATAAGTGGGATATTAGCCGACTTTAAAATAATTTAGAACTTAACAAGAGTTACTACCAAATTTTGCCAGAAATATTGATTGTAGTATAAGCCAAATTTGTAATGGAATTTAAATAAAAATACAAAAAAATGTTTACTACAATATGCCACTTTAAATAAGTGAAAATTACTATCTTAGGCTTTTCTCTAATAATTCCTTCCACAAATCACTCTCATTAATTCCAGCCCTCTTTGCTGGTGTTGTTTTTAGTTCTTGGTGTTTTCTTATAAAGTTGTAATAAGTCTTAAAGTTATCTGCATACTGCTTTTGATTGCCCTTCCAAAAGGAAATATACTTGAATTTTGGATAAGGGTAATTATGATGATTGCTCTGTTTTTTATTGCAAAATTTGCTCAAAGAAAACTTAGAGCATTGGAAAAACCAGAAGCTGAGATTAATAAAGCTATAAGGGAATAAAGTGAAATACCCCCTCCCCTTACCAGCCGACACTTAACACCCTATCTTTTACCAATACCGTTTTGAAGTAAAGTTTATATAGAGCTCTGCTTGACCTGGAAGCCGAACAGTGATTATTAATGAAAATTGAAGACGGTCACAAACAAATTGCAGGCGGAATTTATTTGACGATTCTTGATGAATTTTCAGAGGAAGCAGAGAAAAAAGGGCTGGACATGGAAAAATTAAAAGCCGAGGTCGATGTATCAATCGCCATGGTAAGAACCAACGAGATGTTTACAGAAGCCGAAAGAAAATATGTGCCCATATGCCTGATGGATCTGTATCACGAGACAAGAGATTTGGTGAATACGTACAGGTAAGAAGAGAGACGGCAAGAATAGAGCGAGCAAAATGCTTAAGTGAACTACTGCGGGCTAAAGCCCACAGCGTCTAGTTAAATTCTGTAAGTTGTTTTTGGTTCTTCATTTGGCTGTATTGTTCGTAAGTGTACTTTCTCCAATGTTTCTTTTGTCCTTCTGTTACATACCACTGCATGCTTTCTTTTGTGACTGCTCCAACACTTCTGTAAAAGTGTCCTTCTGACCAGAATTTCTTGCCCCAGAGCTTATCACAAAACATGTACCAATGGCCCTTCCTCATCATATAACTGCTGAATCCTTTTATCAGCTGAACAAGCTTTATCTCGCTTACAAATCTCACATTTGATACGAACAGGTGCATATGGTCTGCTCCGTATCCATAGCCTGTCAGAATCACTTTATGCTCCCTTAGCTTCTCGGCCATGTAAGCCAAGGTCAGCTCCGCAACCAAAGGGTCGCGAAAGATATCGCGCCTGTAAGCAGGCGTCAATTGTATGTGGTAATTGCTCTAGCCAACAGCACGAGAGCTAGCTATAAGTTCTGTTTTCATATAGAACACCTCGCAAGTTTTTTATACTGGCGAGGCATAGCTAACGCTAAGTGAAATTTGGTTTAGTGCGTCGGCTACGCCACGCACTTTATTTTTTATTTTTCTTGTAGAAATAGTTTACTGATTTGGCTCGCTTTTTTACTTGTGAAATTCATCTACGGACTAAAGTCCGCGAAGGTTTCTTTCACAAGCGAGCCCTAAACTCAAAATAAACCCTGTTTTTGCTGTCCTTCAAAAATGTTCAAGACATTGAAGCACAACATAAGGTTTTTCAGGAGAATGAGCTGGTTTGAGAGGATAAGGCACCTGTCTATGCTCCTTGCCATACCTTGCTTTATTTATTTGATTATGATAAAGTTTTTATAAAACTCTAAAATAAAAAATAGCTATTTTTACCACTTATTTGTCCGAAAAATATGAGTTTTCTATAAATAAGTTTATATAGGATTTAAGGTTTTTTTGTTGAAATTTGGTTAAAAGTTGGGTGGGGTTAAAACGTTAAAAGACGGGTTGTTAAGATCTATTATGGTTATTATGACCTTAACAGTTTTCTGTTCAGTTAGCGCCAATGCTGCGTTCTATCCTTATGGTAAGCAGATAACCATAACTGATTCAGACAGCTCGCCAATGGGCTATGTAACGCCCTATGAGCAGGAAGTTTTGTTTAAGGATTACGCTTACCTTAAATGGAAAAGAAATGGATATCCGGAAGGAAATACTTTTCCCATTGCTTTAGTTGAAGGAACAACTGTTCCTTTGCCTTTTGGAATTGAGGGAAAGTTATTAAGAGTCAGGGTAAACTCAATTTCCGGTTCTGGTGTTGATTTGACTATTGACAAATCAGATGTTTTAACTGAGATACAAAATATTCCAGAAACTTTGCCCGGGAATATCAACGCTATTGGCAACGAAATTAAAAAACAGGTTGAAGAAGGGCTGGAGCAAACTGATAAGGCAATGCAGGATTTAAATGCTGAGATAACTATTTTTGTCAATCAGTTTGGTCAAAGAGTTGATAAATTTATCAATAGAGGCTATCACTCATCTCTACATATTTTAAACTCAAATGCTAATTCTGTGGAAAAAAGAATTGATACATTAATTAAAAATAAGGAATCTGAATTTGCAGAAAAGATTGCTGATAGGATTGTTCCGTTGTTAATAGATACTTTTGTTGCTGGAACACTGTCTGTAACAGGCATTCTTTATACAAATGTTATCAGCCAAATTCCTTCATCAGTCAGGCATGAAATAACTCAGTTTATTTATAATATTAATACAAAATTTGAGAATAGCTACTCCTCTGATTATATGCTGAGCAAGAGCGGGGTTACTACAATATTGATTGGTAATCCTTCAAGAAACAAGTTTTCTTCTAATTTGAATGATGAGTTAAAAAATTTAAATTTGCCTTATTTTAAAGATGGAAAAATAATTGGAAAAAGGACTTATTCGGAGGATTCCATTGGCTTAGTAGCGGCTATACCTGAAGAGAAGCAATGGCTGCCAAATACTTTGCAGAACAGATGGGACAATGACAAAATAAGATTGTATAAAACAATGATTGCTGGAATTGGTGATAATGGTCTGGAAACAGCCGCAAAATGGTATAACGACCAGCTTGACAATGCAAGAAGCTTAATTACATCTGTTGCTTCGCTTACAGATGGAGCAGATTCAACTGATATTCTAAAGATTGTGTCTGATAATTTTAACAATAATCCAAAATCAACAATAAGCTCAGCTGCTTTAATGCAAGGCTGGATATTGACGGGGTTAAGCTCTATTCAGTCAACAGAATTTGATAAAGTGGATAGTCTTGGCTATGTTGCAGTTGTCAAGAAAAAAGGGAATAGCTATGATGTTTTGGAAATTCATACTATTAATGGCTATAAAACTAATTATTTCTTAAATCCGTATGAAGAGATTGAGAAAATTCAAGATGTAGTTGAAGAAGTAACTCAATTATCTGAAGAAACGCCTGAAATTGAAACTGAAGAATCACCAGATAAAATCACAGGAAATGTTATTGAAGAAGTTGAAAGCAAAGACGATGATTCAAAAAAAGAAATCCCAATAATAAGCTGGGTAGTTAATATTTTTAGAAGGTGGTTTGGGTGAAGAAAAGGAGATTGAAGGGATGGATAATTGGAGGGGTTATTGGATTTGTTTTGCCACTAGTTTATTTTAATATTAAGCATATAATACTAGTGAATAAAATAGGATTTGTTTGTGGTAATGCGGGAGGTATTGATTTTTGTTCTACGTTTTTGGATTTTATAATACAAAATTTTTTGCCATTACCCTATACATTAGGAATGATTTTTTGGATTGGTCTAATTATTGGTGCCTTACTTGGTTTTATTATTAATAAACTTAAAAAATGAAAAATAGACAAATCTGTTTGTTAATTGTATTATTAATAATTTTATCAATTGATGTATTGTCAAATAACGAAACCAATTCTTCAGCAGAGAATACTTTAATTAATTTTTCTACGAACCAATCTTTAAATTTAACAAATGAATCAAAAATAGACATGATAGTTATCTTTAAATATAGAATAGATTATGAATTATTAGAAAACACTAATATCGAAGTTAAGGAGAATTTAGAAGAAGTTTCTATTTCCACTATAAAAGCAACAGAAGAAGATATGGAAGAAATACAAAATGATGTAGATGTTGAATCAGTAGAATTAGATCTTGATTTAGAGTTATTTGGAGAGGAAAAATTATTTGAGTTAGATGAACAAACCACTCCATGGGGTATTGAAAGGGTTAATGCTCCTAATGCGTGGAATAAAGTTACTGGAAAAAATATTAAAATAGCTATTCTGGATACAGGAATTGATATTTCACATCCTGATTTAGCAGATAATGTCAAAGGAGGTATTTCTTTTATTGATAATACTAATTATTGGGATGATGATTTGGGCCATGGAACCTCAGTTGCGGGAGTTATTTCTGCATTAAATGATAAGATTGGAGTTGTTGGAGTAGCTCCAGAAGCAGAGTTATACTCCGTAAAGGTAATGGGCGTTTCTGGTGGCAAATTAAGTAATGTTCTACAAGGCTTACAATGGGCTATTGATAGCAATATGGATATCGTAACAATGAGTTTAGGCATAACTGTTGATAGTCTTGCTTTAAGGAAGATGGTTGATAAAGCATATTTTAACAACATAATTTTAGTTGCTGGTTCTGGGAAGAATGGTGAGATTTACTATCCAGCAAAATATTCTAGTGTAATTGCTGTGGGGGCTATTAATGAGGATAATGAAACAACTTTAGACAGTGGTATTGGAGATGAATTAGAGTTAATAGCTCCTGGAGAAAATATTACCTCTACAGCCTTAAACCAAAAATATGGTTCATTTGATGGAACTTCTATGGCTGCTCCTCACGTTGCTGGTGTGATTGCTTTATTGAAAGAAAGTGATCCATTGACAACTACTAACGATATAAGAACAAACTTACAAAGGAATGCTATTGATTTGGGATATGGTGGTAAGGATACTTATTTTGGTTATGGTTTAGTAAACATCAATTTAGTTGAAGAAATTCTAAATGCGACAATAATAATAGTTTTTCCAGAGGAATATAACAAAACAAAAAGACTGGACTTAGAAATTAATCCTGTAGAGGTTGAAATACTCAGAATTGAAAATGGAGAAGAAAAGATTGTTAATACTTTATTTTATGAGGGGAATAGTGGAGTACAAAACATAAGTGTATTGCCTGGGGAATATAAAATTAATCAATATTTTAAAAACTATACATATTCTAAGAATTATAATGTTTCTGAAGGAGATTTGATTTTGATCCCACTATATTCACAAACTGTGCATCAGTATATATCTAAACAAGCTTACTATTTCTTAGAAAGTAAAATTTCTAATACAGATATATTGAATGAGTTATTAACTTATCTAAATAAAACTGGTTCTGAGAATGACATCTTAGATGGAGCCTGGGACGAAGATGTGGCATATGCAAATCCTTGGAACTACGCAATGCCATACAATAGACATTTTTGGGACCCTGTAAACAATGAGGGATTAATTGTTTGGCCTTTAACATGCGATTATAGTTGGGGGGTGTGTAAAACTGCTTATCAAATAGCAACTCAATACTGGGATGGTTATGATACCTTTGATGGAGTAAAATCTTTGTATTCACAAGGAGATAAACAATCCGCCTATTATTACTTAGGACACATTGCTCACTTATTAGAAGATATGAGTATACCTGCTCACGTTCAATTGGACCCACATCCCCCAGGAAATACCGATAGTTATGAGGAATATATGAGCAATCCTATTTACTATGAACAATTTGATTATAATGATGTTACAGGTAGTTTACTAACAGACAAATCATTCTATAGCCTATTTTATGAAAACGCATACGCAACAGATTGGTGGCCTAGTGATGATTATGCAGGAAGAGGGTATTCAAAGGTAGTAGATTGCAGTACTAACTCGCCTAACTGTTATACAATTGCTTTAGATGTATTTCCAAGGGCAATAAGATATATAGCTTCTCTTTATTATTTATTTTGGAAAGAAACTCACGCTTGTTCTTCAGGGGCATGTTGTGAAAATGGTTTTTATAAACCAAGCAATTCACAACCCACTGGCTACATAGACAATTATTTTTGTTCAGGTTTGAATAGTCCAACTGAAACCAATTATGTAAAATATAGAGATTACTATTGTAACGGTTTGAGTGCAAGTTATACGTATTTAGACTCAACAATAGATTCTTGTGGGACTTGTAAATATTGTTTGACTGGTACTTCAAGCTGTGTTAATTATGAAACATCTACCTTATGCAATCCAAATTATGTATGCTCATTTGGAGAAGGCAACAATTATTATAATACTGGAGGAGAATATTCATGCCAAGGTTATTGTGATGGTTCTGGTTTTTGTGATTATGCAAATTCTTGTTATTATAGTGCAGATTGCGACCCTGATGATGATAATGATGGCGTTTTAGATGTAGATGATGATTGCCCAAATGAGTCTGGTCCTGCTTACAATAAGGGATGCCCTGATATAATTCCGCCAAACATAACAATCAATTCGCCGCTGAATAACTCTATACATAACACTTCAAACATAACTGTTAATATAACTTCAAGTGAATTGGCAGATTTTTTCATTAATTGGTTCAGCAATGAAAGCAGCTACAATGCAACAAATACGACTAATGTTTCTTTTATAATACAAGATTTGGAAAACGGAGAGCATACACTTTTTGTAAAAGCAGTTGATTATTCAAATAATACTGCAAACAAAACTATAAGTTTTAATGTAAGTGTGCAAGTATGCAACACACCAGCAGACACTAACTGCAACGGCTGCATAGAAAATGATGAGTTTACTGCTTATGCAGATAAATGGATTAATGTTGAAGTAACTAACCAAGATTTTGTTATTGCTGCTAATAAATGGATAACTTTTGAAGGATGTTAATTCAAGGAGGGAAATGAAGATGAAAAAAACAATTTTAATTGGAATTTTTATTTTGCTTATGCCTTTTGTTATGGCAGACAGCGTTACAAGAACAGTTAACTACGCAAATCCGACAGATTTTCCAAATACAGTTTACGCTGGAGATACTGTTGGGGTAACATATGCAAGAAGCCCTTCAGGCGGTAATTACTGGGCTGTTGATGAGTATATGCCGAATGGCTGGGACACGTCAGTACAAAGCCCTGTATTAAACAGGCTAAGGTTTTATACAACCAGCAATACTGTAAATTATAATTTTATAGCTCCAAGCTCTGCAGGAGATTATGATTTTGATGATGGAGAATACTGGACTTATGGAGATGATAACTGGTATCAGCTTCCAACAGAAACAATTACAGTAATAGGATGCACAGCAGCAGCAGAAACTTGCGACAATCAGGATAATGACTGTGATTATAATATTGATGAGGAATTAATAAGGGATTGCTCAGAAAATTATTATGGAATCTGCGCAGTAGGAACAGAAACATGCACATCAGGAATTTGGGATGGCTGCCCTTCTGGAACAGCTGAGACATGCAATAACTTGGATGACGATTGTGATAACAGCATTGATGAAGGCTTGTCAAGAGCCTGCTCAGAGCATTACCTAGGAGAGTGTGCAGTAGGAACAGAAACGTGCTCTGCTGGCTCATACTCAGGATGCCCTGCGCCTGTTGAAGAAGATGAAGTAGGGTCATGTGATGGAAAAGATAATGACTGCGATGGAGAAGCAGATGAAACCCAAAACACACCAGCAGACACTAACTGCAACGGCTGCATAGAAAATGATGAGTTTACTGCTTATGCCAACAAGTGGATTGCAGTTCAAGTGTCAAATGCAGATTTTGTGGCAGTAGCTAACAAATGGATAACCTTAGAAGGGTGCTCATAAATGAAAATAAAAAATATTTTTTTGTTTTGCATTATTCTTTTATTTATAGTGCCAGCAGTATCAGCAGGCAGCTTGACACGGGAATTTTCAAAACTAAAAGTTTCACCAGGAGAGGAAATTACTGTTGCTTATTCTGTTGAACCACAGAATGCTGAATTTTGGGCTGTTGACGAGATAATTCCCAATGGATGGCAAGTAAAAGAAGCAGAAGTATACAGCGGGCACTTAAGGTGGTTTGCAACGCAAACGCCCTCAAAAACATACATTTTCATAGCTCCAAATGAAGAAGGCGTTTATGATTTCGACAAAGGAAGCTACCAGATATATGGTGATGACAATTGGTACAATTTTGATCCTGCAAGCATAGAGGTTGTAGGAGAATGTATGGCAATATTTTCCCCAAAAGAAACAATTTACAAGGAAAGAAGAATACAATTCAATCTCACAACAATCATGCAGGCTGATGAAATAATCTACATAGATTATGCTGACAGAAGCCCAAGATGGAGAACTTTATGCAGAGACTGCAATGAATATGGCAATGTAAGAACAAGAACAAAAAGCTTTGGGGATGGGGAGCATAATTTATCTTTCAGGGCAGTAAAAGACGGGAATTATGATGAAAAAAATGTTTCTTTTTTCATGGATTCCAAAAATCCAAGAATAACCAAAACAGAGCCAAGAAGAGGATTTGCAGATGGAAATTTCTATGTTGAGTTTATTGAAGAAAATCCAGAAACTTTAACATTAAACTACGGAAATTCTTTTAGGGAAAAAGAAGTCGATTTGGAAACCTGCTCTGAGCTTGGAAGAGGCAAAATGGCTTGTAATATTAGCGCAGATTTAAGCGAATTTGAGGGAAAAGAAATTAATTACTGGTTTACGTTGGAAGATATAGCAGGAAATTCCGCACAATCAAGAGCTGTAACAGTAGAAGTTGACCAGACTGACCCAGAAATAAATAATTTTGATTACATGGTAAATGGAAGAAGAGTAACCTTTAATATAAGCATAACAGAAAAAAACTTCGATTCTGTTAAATATTTGGATAATGAAGAAGCAAGCCCAAGATGGAAATCCCTGTGCAGCAGGCTAAGAGATGGCATTTGTTTGGCAACCAAATACTTCAGAACAGGCCCGCATAATTTAGTTATCAATACAACAGATGAAGCTGGGAATTATGCAAGCATAGAAGATATCTCAATTCCAATTTCATAGGTTTAACCAAAAGTTTTTATAGAGTTCTAAAATAGAATATGTTTGGGGGATATATAAATGTTTGACAATACTTTATTGAAAATATTGGACGAAGAAGTGGCCAAGGAGAAAGCCAGGAAGAAAAAGAAGCCTTTATTGGCATTGAAAAAAGAGAAAAGACTGCAATATTATTCAGGCTGGCATAAAGACGACAAGCCAGCAAACCAAGAATCTGAAGAGGCAAAGCAAAAAAAGCTTTCTGACATTAAATGAAACCATTAACCCGAGCGGCAAACAAGAAATTCATAATTGTGTATTATTCTTTGGCTCATTAATACTTTTTGAATCTACAACAGTTTTTTTATGTTCTATAAATTTTTTAATTTCTTCAATAACATATTTTAAATCAACAATCGGAGACCCAAAATAAAATGAAGGTTCTACATGTTTTTTGCTTAGATAATTCCTATGGATGTGATCATGCATAAATATTAATTTATGATGATTTTTTGCAGAATCACATTTAATCAGTGGATTTTTTTCTCCTTTCCTCTGAAAAATATACCCATAGTCGCTTTGCGAGATGCATCTTAATATCAGTTCATATTCTACTTCATAATCAAAATAAAAAGTTCTATCTTTAATTTCTTTTAATTTTAGCTTGTTATATTTACTAGCTTGGTAAATGAACCCTTTTTTTATATCTTCAAAGGTCGCTTCTCTTATCTTAAAACCTATGCCCCTCAGAAAATCTATAAACCTTTCACCTTCTGAACATATTTTACAAATGGGTAAAATTAAGGTATACCCTCCAAAATTGAATGATCTTTGCTTGATATCCCTTTTATCACCACATACAACACACCTACTGTCATCAATAATTGCAGGGTGATCTTTGATTCTTGAAAATGCAAGAGTATCTTTTACTATCTTGTCTATTTGCGATGGTTCATTTTCGTTTTTTAAGGAAATAAAATTCTCTTCAGGAATTGAATATTTATCTAATTCTAAGTTTACTTGAGATAGAAAATCTTTTATTTCATTTAAAGATAGTTGCTTGTTCTCCTCCAAGGATTCAATTATCATTGGATTGATTTTAATTAATTTGTATAATATTTCTTTATCTGTTGTTTCATAGATATAACTTCCAGAAAAACTAAAGCTTGGACCTTGACTTCCAAATATGCTCATTACTTTTAGCGGTTTGTACTTTACCTTTATCACTATTGATTTATGGTAGTTTTTTATAAAAATATACATACCATATTTTGCAAATTTTAGAAAATCTTTTTCAGTTTCAAGCACTATGGGCCACTGTACTTCTCTAGAAAGTCCAACGAGGCACATGAAGGCATTTAAATCATGGGGGTCATAATTCTCTCTTTTTAATTCATTTCTAAAAAAGGCAATAGCTGGGGGATTCTGAATTTTAGTCTCCTTCGTATCAATTGTATAGGTCTTCTTATTCCCCATTTCAAATAAAGGCTGAATTTTATTTTCCATTGATATCTCTTGCTTGGTTTACGCTTAGATTAACGTATCTTTCCTATAATTTTAAGAATTTCTTCTTTATTTAATTTATTTGTTTTGCTTTCGAGTTCCTTTAAAGGATTGCCTTTGTTAAGCCCTAAAGCTTGAAAAAACTCAATAGTTTGTATAACACTCTAACTTTTCAAGCAAAACCTTAATCCTTTTTCCAGCAGCTTCTCCAGCTTTTTGAATTCCCTCTCAGAGCCTATCTTTTCAATGCAGTCAAGAAACTCCTTACGCAATTTGTGCTTCTTTGAAACATACCTCAGCAGTTTATCGCAAACATATTTTCTGTCAGTTTCGCTTAATTTGACATTAGCTATTTTTTCTGCAGCTTCCTTCTGCTGCTCTATATTTCCGCTGTTCAGCTTGTCTATTAATTCGTCAACATAGCTTATTCCGCATTCTGCCAGGCATTCATACGGCAGTTGTTTTATAAAGTCGCTTTCATTGAACTTGTCAGTTATTATTATTAACTTTTTTCTGGCCCTTGTCATTGCCACATACATGCATCTTCTTTCTTCCTCCATTCTTTCATCCAGGTCTATATCCCTAATAACCTTAAATATCATTTCTTCTCCCCACACAGCAGGGAAGCCAAATTCCCCTCCCTTAACTCCAAGAATATAAACAACATCAGCATCCATGCCTTTGGCTTTGTGTATTGTCATAATAGTCTTTGAGCTTTTCATATTAAGCTTAGAGCTGATGTTGCTGATGTTTGGCAGTCTCCTGTAAAGCAAAAGCATTTTTTCCTTCTTATAGCCCTCATTTGCCAGTTTTTTAATGGAATTGGCCAAAAAATGTACGCAATCATTTCCATCATTGCACCTGTAGACATGAATTTTCTCGTGGTAGTTTGCTTTTGAAGCCAGTTCCTTGCCCATCTGCCCTTTGTTCAATGCAATTACAGCCTCGCCAGCCTTTAGGATGTATTTGCCGTTCCTGTAATTATTTGTCAAGAATATCTTTTTAGGATTGGCAAAATCCTTTTCAAAATCAAGAAAGAATTTTGGTTCTGAGCCTCTAAAGCCGTAGATGCTCTGCCAATCATCCCCAACTGCAAATATGTTGTTTGTCTCTCCTGCCAACAAGCTTAGAAGCTCTACCTCTGCTCTTGAAACATCCTGGTATTCATCAACTAAAATATGGCTGAAGGTTCTTGACAGTTCGTCTCTTATGTCTTTTCTTCCTTTAAGAAGGCATATTGCATTCAAAAACAAGTCATTGTAGTCTGTCAGGCCCTTGCCCTTTAGACGCATTTGGTATTCATAATAAATTGGCAGGGCAAATGAATAAAAATCAAGCATCTGCCCAACAGGGAAATCCCTTTCATTTTTGGCATATTCATCAATCCTTTTCCTCAGATCATCCGGAAACACTTCATAGTTCTTTGCGAGGTTTATTGCATTTAATACATCATCTTCGATCATATCTAAATAAGCCTTGTAATTCGGTATGGTGTGGATAACCTCATAGATTCTTTTTAATTTGTCTTTCAGTGCTATGTGTTCCTCAAGCTCTATGGCTAGTCTTTTAAAGACGCTGTCCATGTCCCTCATCTCAAATTCGTTTGTTTCTACAAGGTGTTTTCTGTGCTTTCTGAACTGCTCTTTTTTCCAAGCCTTTACTTTAAGGTAGCTTGGATTCTGGTTGAATCCCCAATGCTCTATGTACAGATCAGCATCCCCTATATAGAAGTCAGGCTTAAAGGGAGCATCGCCCCAAGCTGCTTCTGGCTCATACTCGTATCTCAAGCCCAAGTCACAAAGAAAATTTGCTATGTCCCTTTCAGATTTGGATCTTACCCATTCCCCCCTTTTTGTCTTGTAATAATAAACCCTTATTGGCTCCTCAATAATCTTTTCAAAACCTTCCCTCATCACTTCTTTCTTATCCTTCAGCATGTAATTTATAATGTAGTTATAGAACAGATACATGTATTCATGCTTAAAATCGCTGATAATATCCTGAATAAAGTTTTTCTGCTTATCGCTGTTGCTGGGCAGTATATTTGGCTTGTAGCCATATGCTCTTAAAAGATGGCTGCAAAAGCCATGAAAAGTTTTGACAGTCAGGTTATTGCTTACATTAGGGTCAGGAATCTCTTGGTAAACCCTTTTCTTTATCTCATTAGCTGCATTGTTTGTAAAGGTGATTGCAAGTATTGATGATGCGCTTACATTCTTGTTTTTTATCAGATGGATTATCCTTTTTATAAGAACCCTTGTTTTTCCTGCGCCTGCTCCTGCTATGACTAGGATGTGCTTTGCCCTGGAAACAACAGCCAGTTTTTGCTGCTCATCCAAACCCTTGAGAAACTCCTCGTACCTTTTTATTTCCTCATTGTCAGGGTCCAAATGCATGATTTTTCTAAAAGGTTTGGAAATAAGGCTCAACAAAAATTTCAATATGCTGACAAACCGCTTGAAGACACCCATAAACCAACCCTGCTTTTACAGGCTTCCTGCTATATAAATCTTACGCATACCTATTGTTTGACTAATGTTGGACTACTTTTTATTTGAAGGCTGTCTAATGCTTGGCTATGTATAATGTTGCCTTCATAATTGGTAGCAGGGTCAGAAAGGGAATTCTTGGGCTAATTGACAGCCCGAAAACAGCAAAAATGCTTGGCAAAGAGCTGGACAGGCACATAAACACCATCAGCAGAGCTTTGAGGGAAATGGAAAAGAAGAATATGGTCGTATGCCTGAATCCAAAAAATGACAGAAACAGATTCTACAGGATAACAAAGAAAGGAAAAGACGTTCTGAGGAAGGTTAAAGATATTGAGAAGTAGCAGCTTAAACAGAAGTTCTAAGGATTAATAACAACAATAAACAACATTAAGGGCATATTGAGAAAGCAGGAAGAAAAAGAAGATTGAAGGAATCTGCATGCCTACAATAATTGTAAGTAATGTAAGAAAATAAAAGCTGGATAAAAAAACAAGAAAGGGGTCTGAGGAACTGCAGGAAAAGGGAGAAAAAGAACAACAAAAAAACAGTAAGAAAAAAACATATAAAAACAAACAAAAAAGGCTAAAATAGCGTAGGTAAGTGGGGTTTGGGTTGGTTCTAAAAAGGCTTTATTTCTTCAATTTTTAGTGCATAATTTTTCCTGCAACAAAATTAGTTGTTTTTTGTTGTTATTTCAAAAAATAAGGCTAAAATAGTCTTTATTTCCAGAAATAAGTTTTATTCCTCATTTTTCAAAAATTTTTTGAGTAAGGATCCATAACCCCAAAAATTAATAATATTTTTTGTAAAAGAGCCTAAAAAATACAGATAGTAGCCACGGTAACAGCCGATGGGATAGCGCCAGTAACAAAAGAGCATATACTGAATGTAGAAAAAACATTTACAGAGTAAGAGCCTTGCGGAGCGAATTTTTTGCGGAGCAAGGCTAAGGGGTTATGTCGTCAACTTCCCTATAAAAGTATCACTTGGCAAAAGTATAATAATGATTGGTAGTTTAAAAAGGGAGGAAAAAAGAAAAAAGAAAACCCCAAAAATCAGCTAAAATAAGGAATTAAGGGGGTCTGAGGAACAGCAGGAAAGAGGATAGAAAGGAAAAAGAGATAAAGACAAAAAGGGCAAAAAAACAGTAAGAAAAAAACATATAAAAACAAACAAAAAAGGCTAAAATAGCGTAGGTAAGTGGGGTTTGGGTTGGTTCTAAAAAGGCGTTATTTCTTCCTATTTTGGCATATAACTTTTTTCCCATCAAAATTAGTTGGGATTTGATGGGTTTTTAAAAAAGAAGGCTAAATTGAGCTTATTTTCTAAAAAGAAAGCTTATTTGTTTGGAAACGAAAATTATTAATTTTCGTATGTGTGAGCAGGTATATTTTCAGCTATAAATTTCTCAATTTTTTCTATGTCATTAGTAATCAGAAGTTTAATGGGCTTATAGTCTTTATTTTTGTCGTATTCCGAGACATGGACATTCAAGAAATATGTTGAGTCATAGCTCACCCTATGTATGGTAAGATTATGCTTAGACAATGGATGATAAGAGAAGACCAAATAATCTATTTTTCTTCCACTGTCTATTGCAAAATTAGTAAGCCAATTTTTTATATCCATAGGCCGAATATCCAGCCCAGAATTTTCATTTATAGCCTCAATTTTTTCTCTTATTCTTTGGGAAATGTATCCATTATGGACTAACAGAATATACCCCAAAGGCAAAAATTCTTTTAAAATCATGGCATATCTAATAACCTGCTCGACATCGCGTTTTGATAAATAAGTCTTTTCTCTGTTTTTAATCTCACGAAAACAAAATTTTTCATTTTTGAACCACCAAAAGTCTAATCTAAACCTACGATAAATGGCTTTTGTATCTATTCTGGAAATAAGACCTTTGTTTAAAAGATATGAAGTAAGTTTACTACAACCATTAAACGTAAGTTGAATTATCCCTCCATTTTCTTTGAAAGACAGATCTATTTTGTTAAAATCCCTAATAGAATCTTCATCAAAAATTATTTTTTTGTTAAAGTCTGGCATACCATCAAATTCTTTTATTTTTGTATCATTTAAGACTAATTTAAACTTATAATATACATAGAATAGCTTTTTAGAACATGTTAGGATTGCAGTCATTATTTCTTTTTCTTTTTCAGGAGGTAAAGTGCTCCTTTTATTTGAAGTCCAGTCAATTAAAGCTTCTAAAGCCATCCCCTTAAGCTTACTCGTTGTATAGATATCTAAATCAGAGATAGTTATGATGAACTCCCTATTATACATCGTTATCACTTTTTTTATATGCAAGGGCATTTATTCGATATAAGCACATATTCCCTTTATGCTCCTTTAACAAAATCTTTTTTTCTGTTAGGCTTTTGAGTACTTTGCTCAATATAGAAGTTGAGATATGTGCCTGTTTTCTAATTTGGGCATGGGATAATGCAATAAACATATGATTGAAAGGATCATATTTATCACAAAGAAACTCAGCTAATTTTTTCTCAGTATGGTTTAAGGTTTTGTCTTCAAAAATTTTGAATTTAAGGAATTCATGGAAATGTAATTTAGATGGGTTAGTTTTATATTCGTCACTAAATTTTTCCTTGGCGGCTTGACATATGAGCTTCAGGGGCTCTAACGCCGTCTCTAAGTCTAAAATCCTTTTTTCAAAGTTTTTAAGTTCTTTATATATTTCAGCGTTATTAACACTTATTTTAACATTCTTTTTCATAAAAATTGTATCTTTTTTATTATATTTAAATATTTCTATTATTTTTTAGTACAAAAGATTTTTCGTCTAATTTTTAAATAACTATGGTATTTATTTACGATAAATAACGTAAAATAGAACAATTTATATATCAAAGCTGTATTTACTAGCTTATGCCTAAGAAAATTAATTATGAGTTTTTGAAAGAATCTATGATGCTTAGATCATTAAAAGGGCATCATTACAACGGAATAAAAAAAGATGCCCAAACATTTGGAGTAAGTGACAAAACATACAACAAGATATTCAAAGAATTTAAACAACAAGGTTTGCTGGAATATTGTCCTAGAATAGACCCTCTAAAATTGGGATATTTTATTGCTAAAATAACTTTTGATATAACTTCAATTGATCTAAAAAGGTACAAAGAGCTTGCAAATTTAAAATATCTTTTCTCTTATGTAACAAAAATAAGTTTGGTATGGGATGATGAAATTTGCGTTGAATTTATTTCTAATAACCAGAGAGAACTTTCAAAATTTCTAAATTTTATGAATTTCCATTTTAAATTACGACCAAATAACATGATTATAGAGCGAGGTTCGTTTGAAGATTGGTTAATAAATTTAAAGGGTGCAAAAAAATATTATAAACATTTAGAAAATAAGATTATCTCTATACAAAAAGATTTAACTAAATTGGAAAAACAGGCACTTATTTTTTTGTTTGAAGATGCTTATAGGATCCGATTAGAAAAAGATCTTAAAACTGAATTTATAAAAAAATTCGGAGAAACAAAGTCTAAAGAAATACTAACTAAATTCAAAAACAATAAGATATTAATTATGCAGGGAGTTATTATTAAGGTTTTACCAAATGCTAGACAAAGAAGAAAGATACTTGCAAAAATAAAAAAAGAACTCCAATAACCATTATTTCCACACCAACTATTCCATTAAGAACACCTAGAACATAAAAACATGCGTAAGGTATATTAAGGAGTTTGGTTTTTCAATATCCTATAGCTATAATTTGGCAAAACAGCAAAAATGGTGTTGGGATGCCGGAAGTTTAAGCTAAATCAAAACTGAGAATCGGCCAAAAAAGGCTTAAAATGCTATTTGCAGAGTTAATTATTGCTGCTTTGCTCGGTGTGACTTCCGGGGTAATAACAGGCATCATCCCGGGCATTCACATAAATCTTGTAAGCTTACTGGTCGTCAGCTTTTCAGCTTATTTGCTTAATATTTTCTCATTGCCCTCTTTAGGGGTCTTCATAATCTCAATGGCAATTACACACACTTTCCTTGATGTTCTGCCGGCAATTTTTCTTGGAGCGCCGGATGCAGACACTGCTTTGGGCGTGTTGCCAGGGCATAGGCTGTTATTGCAGGGGATGGGCTACGAGGCAGTAAAGCTGACAGTAATAGGCTCTTTATTTAGCCTTATCTTGACTTTAATTTTGTTTCCATTATTTATTTTAATAGTTCCGAATATTTATGAAACTTTGCAGCCATTTATTGGATGGTTATTGCTGGCAGTTGTTTTATATATGATTCTAATGGAAAAAGGTCTGAACGGAAAGTTCTGGGCGTTTGCAGTCTTTATGATGGCAGGAATATTGGGGATTATTGACTTAACAATGCCTAATTTAAAGCAGCCCTTGTTTCCGATGCTTTCTGGCTTATTTGGCATAAGCATGCTGGTTGTGAGCCTGTCAAATAAAGTTGAGATACCCAGGCAAAGAATAACAGACACTATAAGGATTCCTAAGCTTGAGAATGCAAGAGCATTGATAGCAGGAACTTTTTCAGGCAGCTTTGTAAGCTTTTTTCCGGGCCTAGGTCCTGCACAGGCAGCAATTTTAGGAAGCCAGATAATGGGAAAGCTCAGCAATTACTCTTTTTTAATCTTAATCGGAGGCATTAACACAGTCAACATGGCAGTCAGTTTAGTAAGCTTATACACAATAAACAAGGCAAGAAACGGGGCAGTGCTGGCTATAAGGGAAATTTTAACTACAATAGACCTAAATACACTGCTTCTTTTTCTTGCAGCAATCCTGCTTGCAGGAGGAATCGCAGCCTTTTTAGCGCTTTACCTGGCAAGGATTTTCATAAAAATAGTGGAAAAGGTCAATTATTCAATGCTGTGCATCTTTATAATTTTCTTAATAACAATAATGGCCTTTTATTTTTCTTCCTGGACGGGATTGTTAATATTAATAGTCTCCACTTCCATAGGCATAATACCCAACCTTGTCAATGTTAAAAGAAGCCATTCTATGGGGTGCTTGATGCTGCCGGTTATTTTGTTTTTTGTTTTGTAATCCAAATAAAAATTTAAACAAAACCTTTTTATATGTACTATACACTTCTGTAACTATGGCCAAAAAACCTGGAAAAGAGGGAAAAGCAAAAACAGCTGCAGCTGCAATTGCCTCACCCAAAATACCAAAGAACTTCAGGTCCACTGCCGAGATACAGGTCTCAAAAAACCTTGTTGAGCAGATTATGGGGCAGGATGAGGCAGTTGAAGTAATAAAAAAATCTGCTGAGCAGAGAAGGAATGTTCTGCTTATAGGAGAGCCGGGGACAGGAAAGAGCATGCTCGGCTTAGCGCTTGCAGAGCTTCTTCCAAAAGAGAAGCTTATGGATATACTTGCATTCCCGAATCCCAATGACGAAAATGCGCCTTTAATAAGGGCAGTTCCTGCCGGGCAGGGCCGTGATTTGGTCGCACGGGCAAGAATACAGGGAATGAGCATGTTCAAAAACCAGAACATAATCTTCTTTATTTTTATTCTGGTGGCAATGTTTGCGCCGTGGTGGCTGTTTAGTTACTACGGGAATAAGTATGATTATACTGTTGGCGCAATTATTTTTGCCGCTTCTTTTGTAGGCTCTTTCCTTTTGTTGGCATCCTTTATCCTTTTCATTAACATGGGCAAAAGAATGGAAGGCCGCGTTAAAATACCCAAGGTTATTGTTGACAACTTTAAGAAAAAGCAGGCTCCATTTCATGATGCAACCGGAGCGCATGCAGGCGCTTTGTTAGGAGATGTGCTTCATGACCCCTTCCAGACATTTTTCCCAATGGTAAAATTAAATTTTCCCAACGGTAAAAAGAGGCAAATTAAAGAAGAAATCGATACCATAATCGCTGAGAATAAAACTAAGACATTAAGAAGAGAAAATAATTACGAAGCAATCCATCTCCTAAAAAACGAGCTTTTTGTTATGGGTGAAACTAATGGTTCAATTTCTCCAGTTGAAGTTTTATCAGCAAATAGGTATGATTATGATGGTAAAATGATAAAACTAACAACTTCCAAAAATGAGGAACTCATAGTTACACCAGAACATAAAATAGCTGTTTGGGAAAATGGAAGAATTGTATATGTGGAAGCTAAAAACATTAAAGAAAGAGATGAAATTGTTTCTGGATCAGAAGATGTAATCATTGATGAACAAGACATAATCAATACATATGATAAAAGACAACAAGAGCAATGCAGATTATACTACCAATATTCAGATATCAGAGCACAAAATCCAACTTGGGGATATAAAAAAATTGCAAAAACAATGGGGCAAAATATTGGAAAAACCAGATGGTGGTATGAAAAAAAACATATCCCCATTCCAATTCGAACTGCTACTTGGTTAAAATCAAAAGGATTGATACCCTTAAAAATCGATAATCCTAAACTGCCATTAATTGCAAAAGTATTAGGTGCAACCTTTGGTGATGGCGGGGTTTTTGAAAATCTTAACGGAATATTCTTATCAAGTTCTGAAAAAGATGCTGTTGAAGAATTCGGCAGAGATTTAGAGAAAATATTCGGATTAAGCAAAAATGAAAATTCAAGAATAATTGAAGGGGGGATTTACGGCCATTCGTGGTGCTATCAAAACACAAACAGGGATGTTATAAGGTTTTTCTTGGCATTAGGTGCTCCCAAAGGCAATAAAACTAATCTAGAATTAAAAATTCCAGTTTGGATTAAATTAAACGAGAATTATGAGAATGAATTTTATGGTTCGTTCTTGGGAGGGGAACTTGGAACCCCCATAATCCATAAACAGGGCAATTATTTGACTAGCTTAGAAGTAGGGATTACAGGATTGCCTAAATTCAAAGAAAACAGAATTAATTTCTTGAATGAACTTGCTATTTATTTTGATAGGAATAAAATCAGTACAACCTCCATTTATGAAGGAAAATCAAAAACAGAAGGTTCTTTGATATTTAGGTTATTAATTGAAAAGAAAATCGATAATGTGATATTATTCTTAATGAACATCAAAATTAATTATTGTAAATACAAGGTATGCAGATTATACAAGGCCTTAGGAGAATGGGCAAAATTAAAGAAAGAAAAGTACCTTGAATTAATTAATAAAGGATATGGTGCAGAACGAGTAATGCAAATTTTGAATTTAACACCCAACTCTACATATTTACTATTGAATCATTTTGGATCTAAGTCTGAGGCAACAGCATGAAACTTACCAAACAAACCATCAAAACAATAGAAAAAATTCATTATAAAGGTAAATTGTATAATGTTACAACCAGCTCAGGCAATGTGATAGTTAATGGGGTGCTATGCAAAAACTCAGGAGGCTTAGGAACGCCGGCGCATGAGCGCGTAGTAGCTGGGATGATACATAAATCCCATCTTGGAGTTTTGTTTGTAGATGAAATAGCAACCCTACACCCCGCAACGCAACAAGAGCTTTTGTCAGCAATGCAGGAAAAGAAATTCTCTATTACCGGGCAAAGCGAAAGGTCTGCAGGGGCAATGGTAAGGACAGAATCGGTTCCCTGCGATTTTATTTTGGTTGCTGCAGGAAACATGGAGACAGTAAAGCATATGCACCCGGCATTAAGGAGCAGGATAAGGGGCTATGGCTATGAAATTTATATGAAAGACACGCTGCCTGATACAGAGGAAAACCGGAATAAGCTTACGGTCTTTATAGCCCAGGAAGTTGTTAAAGACGGGAAAATACCTCACTTTTCAAGAGAAGCGGTTAACGAGATTATAGAAGAGGCAAGAAGGCGCGCAAACAGGAAAGGCCATCTTACTCTGCGCCTGAGGGATTTAGGAGGATTAATAAGGGCAGCAGGTGACCTGGCTAAAGAGCAGAAAGCAGCTTTAGTTACGGAAAAGCATGTGAGGGATGCAAAGAATCTTGCAAGAACATTGGAGCAGCAGATTGCTGACAAGTACATCGAGCAGAAAAAGGAATATGAGGTTATTGTTACAGCAGGAAAACGGGTTGGCAGGGTTAACGGACTGGCAGTTATTGGAGTTTCTCCGCCTTA
Organism: Candidatus Woesearchaeota archaeon; assembly: GCA_019323655.1. GTDB lineage: Archaea > Nanobdellota > Nanobdellia > Woesearchaeales > GW2011-AR4 > JACPJP01. The sequence continues at coordinate 27,546 of JAHWGX010000056.1, forward strand.
CTCTGGAATCATTTTGCCGATAGAGGCAGAGGTAACTCCCGGGGGAAAGGAAAGCGAGATAATAGCTACAGGCAAATTAGGCGAGATAGCAAAAGAAGCCATAAAAAATGTCTCTGCAATCATAAAAAAATATTTCGGCGAGGATATAAAAGAGACTTATGACCTGTACGTCCAGTTCCTGCAAACCTATGAAGGTGTTGAAGGCGATTCAGCAAGCATTGCAGTTGCAACTGCCATAATATCAGCATTCAAGAAAATTCCTGTTAAGCAGGATACTGCAATGACAGGCTCATTGTCTGTCAGGGGGGAAGTCCTTCCAATAGGCGGTGTGACATCCAAAGTTGAGGCAGCAATAGAAGCCGGCATAAAGACAATAATAGTGCCAAAATCCAACTTGAGGGATATAGTAGTCCCAAGGCAAAAGCTGGGTAATGTAAATATCATAGCAGTAGATACCATAGAGGAAGTCTTAAAGGAATCCTTGGACTGGAAAGGAAAAGAGGCAATTCTTAAGAAGATACTAGAGAAGAAGCGGCAATAATCCAAGTCCAATAAAGCCCCCATATTTAACTAAAATGGAGAATTAGAACTATAATGGAATTTAAAAAAATTGGTAAATTTCTTACAATAGCGGTTTTAATTTTTGTATTAGAGATTAGCACTGTTTTTTTACAAACCCTTTCAATGACATCACATATCTTAAGACCTCTTTTTCAAGGATTTTGGGGTTATTAAGAACAATGATGTGATTCGCTTCTGGGATAATATCCAGTTCAGATGTTCTCACCAAATTATGGATTTTTTTGGCTTTACTAAGGTTAAATATAGAGTCTTTTTCCCCTTCAATAACCAGGGTAGGTTGGTCAATACTCTTTAGGACCTTAATGCCGTTAAAATCAGCCAGATTTTCATAAGTAAACAGCCATGATTTAAGGGATGTATGGGCTATGTCTGAGAAGATTCTTGGAAGATTCCAATCTCCTGTTCCGGAAAATTGATCATAATTTACGTGAGAGAAGTGCTTATTGCGCAAACTCTTATTTGTTAAAATACGATTTAATATATCTGTAAAAAAGGGATTATTTTTAAAAAATTTTTTAATGGCCTTTGGGGCTTTGTACGTAGTATCTACCAGAATATAAGATTTGGCAAGATTTGGAAACAGCTTATGAAACATTATTGTGATTACTCCGCCAAAACAATGGCCAATGAGTACAAAATCCGCAATTTTCTCTTTTCGGACAACTTCGTAAATGTCTTTTGCAAAATTTTCAATTGTGTAATCAGATGGCAAGTCCGGCCTGCCGGATTTCCCATGTCCCCTTAGGTCTATTGCAATTGTAGAAAACCCCTTTCTGCTGAAAAATGCCCTTTCCTTTTTCCATGCTGTTAAGTCTCCTCCCGCTCCGTGAAGGAACACCAGAAACTTGCCGGATGCTCTTGACACATCATAATTTATTCTTGTGCCATCAAATGATTTGATTTGCTTTTGCATAACCCCCTCTTAATTCACTTAATTAAATACCTTCCTATTAAACTAGGGTTGAAAGTGTTGCTTAGCCAGGGCTAGCGTAGGGTATAGATTTTATTTTTTTGGCAGGGTAATCAGCCGCAATAATCAGAAACATTTTTATATAATTCTTATTAGCATTAAAGCAAATGCTTACAATAAAATTCATAAGGGAAAATACTGGTATTGTAAAGGCTGACCTAAAGAAAAGGAATGATACTGAAAAGCTGAAGTGGATAGATGTTCTGCTGGAAAAAGACAGGGAATATCTCAGCCTGCTGAAAAAAGAGCAGGAATTGCGGCACAGAAGAAACTTGTTGACAGACGAAATAAGGCAGCTGAAAAAGCAGGGCAAAGACATTAAGGAAAAAATAAAGGAGGCCCAGGAATTTCCGAAAAAAGTCACTGAGCTGACAGAAAAGGTGGAAAAGCTCAGAAATGAAATAAGGCATTACCTTATGAGGATTCCCAATATTCTGCATGAGTCTGTTCCTGTAGGGAAGGATGATACTGAGAACAAGACTGTAAGGAAATGGGGGGAAATAAAAAAATTCAATTTTGAATTAAAGACTCATGGGGAAATAATTGAAAATCTGGGTTTAGGGGATTTTGATAATGCTGCCAAGGTTTCTGGCAGGGGATTTTATTATTTGCTGAATGAACTGGCTTTAATGGACATGGCATTGCAGAAATTCGCGATTGATAACCTGATAAAAAAGGGCTATATCCTTGCAGAGGTTCCGTTGATGCTCAGAAGAAAGCCCTACGAAGGGGTTACTGATTTAGGGGATTTCGAGACAATGATGTACAAGATTGACAAAGAGGATTTGTATTTAATAGCCACCTCAGAGCATGCAATTGGGGCAAGGTTCATGAATCATTTGTTTGATGAGAAAGAGCTTCCGGCAAAATTTGTTGGCGTGAGCGCGTGCTTCAGAAAGGAGATTGGAAGCCATGGAATTGATGAAAAAGGAATTTTTAGGGTGCATCAATTCAATAAAGTTGAGCAGTTTATTTTCTGCAAGCCTGAAGACAGCTGGAAATTACATGAGGAGCTGATAAAAAACGCAGAGGAGATTTTTAAAAAATTAAAGCTGCCATACAGGATTGTTAATATCTGCACAGGAGACATAGGGACTGTAGCAGCCAAAAAATATGACTTGGAGGTTTACATGCCCAGGGAAAAAACTTACAAAGAGGTTGTTTCCTGCTCAAACTGCACTTCTTACCAGGCAACAAGGCTCAACATAAAGTACCAGAAAGGCCCTGAAAAGGAATATGTGCACACATTAAACAGCACTGCAATAGCAACTTCAAGGGCTATACGCGGAATACTGGAAAATTACCAGCAGAAAGACGGGACTGTTAAAGTGCCTGCTGCTTTGGTCCCTTATATGAACGGAATAAAGGTTTTGGGAAAAAAGAGCGGCTAAATTCTTAAAAACTGTTAAATAAGCTTACCTAGGTTGCATTTCACTATTTTTTATTCCGCTCCGCAATTTTAGTGCTGAACACATTTTGGATATGCCTTTCTATAATTGAGTTTCAATATGCTCGCTAAAGTTCGCAACATATAGTGCTCGGCTTTTTTTGGCTGCCACTAAAAAAAGCCTCGCATATCTATTGCAATAAGTACAAGGCAAAAATTTCTTGGCAGGAAAATTTTTGCCGAGTGTAAAATTTGTCGCGAAGCGACGGGATTTATTTTTATTTGCCTAAATTTTTCCTGAAAGTTCATACTTTGCAACTTTACTTTACAAAAACAAAACTTATTTAAACTCCTTTTATTAGAAGCATTTTATGCCTCAACAAAATGCAAATTTCTATGGAGCACTGCTTGTAGTTCTCGGGCTCGTTGTCGTAGCAGGCCTTTTTGCAGGCAAGCCCTCAACAACCGGCTTTGCAGTCAAAGAGGCAGATAAGTATTCTGCTTTTGATATAGAGATATTTGGAAACGAGTTCAGGACATGCGCTGACGGCAGCCTTTACGGAGAATGCTCAACATTTCTAAAGCCCAAATTCTGCCTTAACGGAAAGCTTGTTGACTACTGCGAACTTTGCGGCTGCGATGCAGGAGAGGTTTGCAGAGATTTGAAATGCGTGAAAGTTGAATAAATATGTTTCTTATATAGTCTAGAAAACATTATATTATGAAATTGGAAATTTCTGTTTAGCAAAACCGAGCCTAGGGGGGGGTGGAGGAGAGTATAATGCAGGTAGACATTATTGACCGGGTTTAATAAACTCCAAAATTTTAACTATTGTATCAATAATAAAAGAAATCCTGTTCATGACTTTAGCCTCTCTAGCCGCAATTTCTTTTTGCTTCACCTCATTAAGTTCTTGTTGCTGCACTTCTTTAATATGTTTTAATTCTTCAGTTTCTTTAAGAAGAGCCCTAAATTCTTTTTCAATACTATCCAATTTTTTTTCTCTTCTAACAATTGAATAGTAAATCCTTACAACCAACGTTGAAGGTAATTGGATCCCTAATTGAGTAGGCAAGTTTAACTTTTTTACAGCGTATTGCATCCCCTTTCCGTCTATCAATGGTTGAGTGAAATTTTTGTCCTCAATCATTTTGTCAATCCTGCCCTTTTTGAATATATAATTCTTAAATTCTTTTTTTATTGGATGGTAAATGTCAATTTTTGTAGAATTTATAGAATTTAAATATGCTAAAATAAACTCTTGATTTTCTTTTAACTCAACTATGCCCATTGTTTGAATGTTGTTCCTAATAGAGGCTATATGTGTTGGAAAATTTTCAAATTCTTCTTCTAGCATCTGGTCTTCTTGTTCTAACACATAACCCATAAGATTTAAACCTGAATTAATATTTTGGAACCACAGTTTAAGACCTAGAAGTGCTTCGTTAACTTTATTAGTTGGTTCCATTAAAGGCCAAATAAATAAATTCGGCTCGTTTTTAGTAATATATATTTCTGCTCTTTTTTCAAGGAAAGCGTGATGCCAATTTACCTGTTCAAACTTATAATTATTGAGTCCTGGAATATTTATTTTATATTCTTTTTCAAATTTTGTTATATGTTTTGGGTTTAAAGAGATCAAAGTTAGATAATTTTGATTTATTTGTTGGGAAATAAAAAGTTCAATTTGAAACTTCTTGAGTATAAATTCCTGATATTCTGAGTAACCATCTATAATCTGTTCTTCTCGACCTTTATTGAATATTCTAATGAACAATTCAATACCTTCAGAACCCAGAAATTTGATGTATCTCTGAAGATAAATCCTAAGAGAATTTAGGTTTTCTTTATCCTCCCTTATTCTTTTATTGACTAATATTGCTAATTGACAAAAATGTTTAATATAATTAGTTTTTTTCAAAAAAGAACTGATTTTTCCCTTGTTATCTGCATTTCTCAAAGCTATCTTTAATGGCTCTTTGATTAACCTCCCCACTACATCATTAAATTCTCTTAGTGAATCAATACCTAAAGGAATTACAATCAAGGAAACTTTTACTAGACCTTCTAAAGCCCCTTTTAAGAACTCAATTTTAAGATTGTTTCTTTTTCCTTCTTCAATGAGTGTTTTCTGATCTACTAAATCTGAAATTTCATAATAGACAGATATACCTATAACTCCTATTTTGATACTATCACAAAAGTTGTTTGGATTAATCTCCCCTGTCATACAGAAAGGTTTAAATATACTATAGTATATATATCTTTTTATGCAAAAGGAAACAAGGCAAGAAGTAAGATTTGAGGAGTTTATTTTAAATAGAATAGTTGATACTGAAATTGCTAAATCTGCTTCTATCATAGCGGCTAGAGAGGCATCAAAAAAATTAAAGGACTTACCAAGAATTCTTCAAAGCAAGAAGATTTGTGAAGATTTAAAGAGGTAATTAATACATCTACTGAATAAATTACTCAGACAACCATCTCACCCAATCCACACAAAAACTAACCCATTCAGCTTAATTAAGCAATATCCTTTTCCACCTAAACTGAAAAACAAGGCAAAGTTTTTATAGAGTTCTGCATTAAACATCATATTAAGGTGGTGTTTTTATGGCTTTGTTTAAGGATATGCTGCGTTCAGATGAATCCCTTTTTAGGAATGAGATTGCGCTGGATTACAGCTTTCTTCCCAAAATTTTGCCTCATAGGGAGCAGCAGCAGAGGCACATAGCAGCGTGCATAAAGCCATTGTTAGCGGGAAAAAACGGGAAAAATCTTTTTATTTTTGGGGATCCAGGAATAGGAAAAACAGCTGCAATGAGGTTTGTCCTTAAGGAATTGGAGGAAGAGACAGAAGAGGTTGTTCCAATTTACATAAACTGCTGGCAGAAAAACACTACGTTTAAGATAGTGGTTGATATATGCGAGCAGGTTGGCTACCGCTTGACGCATAATAAAAGGACAGAGGAATTGTTTGATATTGTAAAAAGCATCCTTAACAAAAAAGCCGCTGTCTTTGCATTTGATGAGGTTGATAAATTAGAGGATCTCGATTTCCTGTATTCTATTCTGGAGGAAATCTACAAAAAATCTGTTTTTTTAGTTACCAATTACAATGACTGGCTTGAAAATCTGGATGACAGGCTGAAATCAAGATTAATGGCAGAAGTGCTTGAGTTTAAGCCTTACAATCTTGAGGAAACAGGGGATGTTCTTAAGCAGCGCATGGAATATGCATTTGTCCCTGATGTCTGGGACGATGATGCTTTTGAGCTGATAGTAAAAAAAGCTGCTGAAGCGCAGGACATAAGGGCTGGCCTGCACTTGATGAGGGAAGCCGGAAATATTGCAGAAAGCAAGTCCGCAAGGAAGATAGCTTTGGATAACGCGCAGGATGCAATAAAAAAAATAAGCGAATTCACAACAAAAAAAAGCTCAGAGCTGAATGAAGGTGAGCAGTCAATACTTGAAATGATAAGGAAAAATTCAGAGAAAAAGATTGGGGATCTGTATGAAATCTATAAATCTCAAGGTGGAAACCTTGTTTACAAGTCATTCCAGAGAAAAATAGACAAGCTGGAAAAGAACAGGTTCATAACAGTAAAAAAGCTAAGCGGAGGAAAAGACGGAAGCACAAGCATAATAAAGTACGCAACTGAAACAAAGAAGCTGACTGAGTTTTGAGATTGTTATTTCTATAAAGAATTTCTTGAAATACTAAATTGGGTTTGGTTAGAGTTACATAGTAGTATTTTATTAGTTACATAATGCTAATATTAGACTACATAATAACACTTAATAGTTACATAATCATAATTTTAGACTACATAGTAATAGCTGATAGCTACATGATAGTAAGATTTATATACTATCAGTTCCGGGTAAAGCATAAATTGGGTATAAAAAGAGGAGAGGACAGGGTTGGGCATATTTCTAATCTAATCAGCACTCTGAATGAAGGGGAAAAGCAGGAAATCCTTGAAAAACTCTTAAACTCGGGAAAAGAGGGCATTCCCATCTCTGTTTTCAAGGCAGATATTTCTTGTTTGGAAATAATTGTAAAATACTTAAGGGAAGCAGAAAAAAAGTCTTTTAGGGAAATTTCAAAAATATTAAACAGAAAAACTTCAACAATATACAGCACATACAGCAAATCAAAAATAAAGTTCAAGGGAAAGCTGGACATTTCTGATGCTTCTGTTGTGATTCCATATAAGATTTTTGCGAATAGGAAATATTCTGTGCTGGAGTCTCTTGTCGCTTATCTTAAGGGCAAGCAAAAGCTTTCCTTTACTCAAATATCTCTAGTGCTGAACAAGCATTACAGCACAATAAAAACAGTTTACAGAAGATACAAAATGAAAAATGGATGAAAAACTAAAATCAGCAATAACAGTAATCGTGTTTTTAGCAGCTTTAAGCAGCTTATTCTTTTATGCCAAGCCGGAAATAACAGGATTTATAGCTGCTGAAAAGCAGTTTAATTATTCTGAAAGCCTGGATTTAGAATTTAGTGAAAGCTCTGAATATGTATGGGTTCCGGAGAATTTAGGGGAATTAAGCTCATTAAGGATAAGCGGCAGCTATACCAAAGAAGGAGCTGTAAGAGTTTACCTGGAAGACAATAATGCAAAATATCTGGTTTTTGATTCCGGAAAGATTAACGAAAGCGGATTGACAAAGATTACAGGGCTTGATGTCCTGGACCTTGGCAAGACAAAAGAAGATAAAGACA
>JAHWGX010000057.1 GCA_019323655.1 Candidatus Woesearchaeota archaeon
AACAAAATCACAGTATTTTGAGAGCATTGATGATATGCAAGAAGCTCTGGAGTCCTTTTGGGAAGGGCATATTTTTATGCAGAATTTTATGCGTTATTTATGTCCGTAACTATATTTGAGATAATTTTATAAATCCCTTTCAATGCCATCTGGCTTGCAGCCCCGTGGTGTAGCGGTCAAATCTTTGAGACTAAGCATTTCGGCCTTTGGAGCCGGAGACGGCAGTTCGAATCTGCCCGGGGCTATTAATCCGGCAAACATTCCCTTTAAGAAATTAAACCCTAAAACTCTTATGAGCCAATGCCCCTTCTTGTATTCATCTCTTAAATTTATCTTCTAACTCCCTTTTGAGTTTGTCTCCTATGAATTTTCCCTTGAAATAGTCAATTCTTACAGCCTGGGAAATCTTGGCTGCCAAAACACGCGCTCTTTTGCCGTGCTCTTTTTCAGGAGCCTCGCTTATTATCGGATGCTGCACGATTAGCCCGTGGCGTGGAGGTTTATTTCTTTTTTTGTTCCTCATATGCCTGAACAAAGCCTTTTCCGCGCCTAAAATCTGTATTGTCGAAGCAGGCATTTCCACTAACCTTCTCAGGCTTCCTGCGTGGCTTATCAGTTTTGCAGCAATTGTCGAGCCTGCAACAGCTGCGAAATTCGGGCACGTTTCTTTTTCCAGTTCCTTTAGGTAATCCTCATAATGGTTTCTTAACCTGTAAAAATTATTTATTTGCGTTGCTAGCAGCAATATTGCAGAAACATCTTTGTCTTTTAGCTCAGCCCCGACAGCATCTTTCTCATTAATTCCCAGCTCTTTCAGTAATTGTGTTTTTGTCTTTCTTATTACCAGAGAAACAAACTTCTCATTGTCCTTCGCCTTGTTTGAAACCTCCGGATTGTACAGGGAATACCATTCCCTCAGCCTTTTTGCAAGCAGATTTATTGTTTTGTCAATTTCTTCAATGCTGCTTATTGCCTGCATTATTAAAGCATCATTATTCACAGAGTTTTTTATAGATTTCTTAGTAGCCTCTATATTTTTATTATAAAACTGGGAAAAATATTTTTTATCTTTGAAAACCAATAAAATATTGTACAGGCCATTGTCCTTTGCAACTTCAGGCTTGCCATGCTTTTTGATTAATTTCTCTTCGTATGTTTTTTTATTTTTATATTGCTCAATATCCTTAAATAATAATCCATCTATTAACTTGTACTTTTCACTAAAAACAAAGCTCCCTATCACGTTTGAAAAAATGAATTTTGTAGGCATAAACCTTAAAGAACTTCAGCTGTTTTTTAAATTTATTGCAGATTAAGTTAACAAACCCCGTTTTTGCAGCCGTTCGGGCAGGTGTAAACTGTATGGGTTGGAAGATTATTCTTGCATATCGCTTCGTAAAGATAAGGCCCCTCGTCTACACAAGGTCCTCCTCCAGGTCCTCTATGGGCTACAGGATCCCCCATCTGAGTGGAATATTGCATCTTGCAGCAATCATATGCTCCCTCTATATTCAAATTGTTGGTTCTTGCCGTTCCTTTTACATAATAATTTGTTCCTCCATCAGAGTCTGTGCATATAGTAGTCCCTTCTATACAGGCACCATCACTGCATCCATAGCTGCATAGTGTATATGAATAAGCTATATTTGTTCCATCGCAGTATCTTTCATAAATATAATTCCAATTGCAACTATCAGAAAGATTGACTAAGTTACCATTCTGCATTCCATATACCCTTCCTTTTATATAAGGGTATACTCCAGAGTCACTGTCAACGCACCAGTTTTCAACTTGTCCTACAGCCACAGTAGCATAAGCAATGCCGTCACCTTCTGATGCTTGGTGAGGTTCACCCGGAACTGGGTAAGCAGTATCTCTTGAATTCGCGCCTAAAGTTAATGTTCCCAGGGCATTTGTGCTTACAAGCCAGCTATAACTGCAAGTCTTTGCGCCATTGCAGCCAAACACATGCGCTTTGTTTAATTCACTGTCTGATGTGTTAACACCCCACCACCATATCATATTTAATCCCACATCGTCAGTTCCAAAAACTGTAACATTAAATGTTTGGCCTTGCTCAACAGTTAAAGGAAAAACATCAATATCAACTGTTGGTGGGCCATCCTGCTCTGTCGCAGTCCCAATAACCTTTGTCATTTTGTTGTTATTTTCATTAGATTCCTCAACTCTTTGCTCCCAGTCTATTATTGCGGAAACATTTACCCTGTCTCCGCAGGATATACCAATCAATCCGCAGGTAAACCCGCCAGTTTCCTTACATTCTCCAGCTGCAGGCACTTTGAATCTGTAATAATGGTTGCCTGGGAATTCCTTCCCGTTTTCTTCGTTGCGAAGCTTTATTAGAAAATCACTCTCGCTTGAGGCATCCCCGACATTGCAATATTTTACTTTTATGTAGTAAGGCCCAGAATAGTAAAGGTCTTCTACGATAAGATCTGGAATGAGTGGGCCTTCTGTTTCATCTAGGCAAATATAATTTCCAATAAATTCTCTGGACCAGTAAAGATCGCTTCCTGTTGTGCCAAAAATCCCTACAAGTCCTGTCTTAGCTGTATAATCCTCTTTTGACACAGTTACCCTGTAAAATCCATTATCGCTGCTGTAATCCCGTGTCCCGGTCCAGACAGGAATGTTTTTGAACTTTATCCACTCAGGCCTTCCGGAAGGCGCATCACCAACATCTGAATGTTCGCCAGAGTTTACTATTAACTGGGCATTATAATCATTCCATTGGTTTTCAGCAGCTAATGTGACAGTAGCCCCTTCTAAAGCACAGCCATATGTTTCAATTCCTTCATATAGCTCCTCGCAGTCAGTGCCTATAGTTGCGCAGTCAGCAATTCTAAGAGCCAAGTCAAATTTAACATTAGATGCAATAGCTTGGCATTCACTTTGCCCCTCAACACATTCTTCCCATGATTCGCAATCGTCTGTTAACACAGCAGATGTTTCATCTAAACAGCTGGAATCCTCTTCTCCGGGGTTTAGGCATGTATACTGCACATAGCTTCTGTAAACATCCCCGCTTTGGCAAAAGTAATCCTCAATATAATCTGAAATTCCGCAGTCAGAATCTACAGAACATTGAACCTCATAGCCCGGATTGCATTTTCCCCATCTCCCCTGATTGCCTTTTTCTGTGTAAACATAATCCACATCACACCACTCGCCTTCAGGACACCCGCAAAGCCTGCATCTTGGAACTAAAGTTCCGGCAAAACAATACATAGGTTTATTCAAAGAGCATTTTCCGTATTTAGTTCCGTCAGAACAGCTTGGGATTTTGTCAGGCAGTGCATTCATCTTTTCAATCTTATCGCTTTGCCCTGTACAATCCACGGTTATCTCATCTGGCTCAATGCCCATATAAAACACAAGCAGGCTCTTTAGCTCATCTGCAGTAAAATTGATTGCAGAAGAATCATCGGTATAGTAGCTATACAAAGCCTTTCTTAGGCCATGCAGAACATCCTCGCTCTCGCACTGGATGGCAGAGGCAAAACCAGCAAAAATCAAAATAAGCAGCAATGCAAATGTTGGCAAAATCAACTTTTTATTCATTTCCACAGCACTTCCCCAGTACCTCACAGCATTTGTCAGGCATTACAATGCCTACTTCTACCATCCTGGTTTGGCAGGTTCCTGCTTCATCAGCCGCATCGCAAGCCGCAACTTGAAGTTCTGACAGGGCTTCGTAATCACCTTCATAAATTTCTTCAGGCGCACTTTCTTTAGAATTCTGATTACAGCCTGTTAACAATAAAAATGCAATAATGAGCAGCGCCAATATCGCTTTTTTCATCTAAAGCCTCTTTTTTAGTAACCCATATTTGATTATTTATATTCTTTTCTATTTTTTATGAGCAGCATAACCCATATTCACTGCAGCATAAATCCTTATAGCCTTCGCCAAATAATATGTCAAGGCTGTCACACAAGCCATTATCCTCGGCATTTTGGCATATGCTTGAAGCTGAGGCAGTTGAGCCCTCGCTTATTATTGCGTAAATGCTCCCATATGCTGTTTTTTGAAGATTGGTTTGTTTTTCAGTGTACATTACTTTTATTTGCCCTTTGAATGCTTCTTTTGCATTGCCATTATCACAAAGTATGCCTCCATTTATAGTAAAAGCCTCTTCCTCTCCGCTCATCATCGGGACAGCAAATGAATTGCCGCATCCTGCAACATCGATGCTGTCTATTGTTATGGTTTTTCCCAAGCCATTGGAAATTACCAAGGTCACTTGTGACGGCTCCACTTTATGGCTCACGCATGCCAGTCCCGGAGACAAAACGCATTTTTCAGGCAGGAATTTCTCGGGGCTTAGAACACCAAAGTAAGCTAATGCGGAAATAGCAGCCAGAACAACTAAAGTAGCCCATCCGTAAGTAATCAAGAATTCCATTGCTGCTTGAGAGTCTAAATTATGCAGCAATTTGCGGCTTCCCCTCTTTTTAATAAAAACACCTCTTTTTATGTATTCTTTTAAAAAATTTATTTAAGCTTTTCTATTAGCCCACTTTAAAACATATCAAAAAATTAATAAATTATGCAGTAAAAAATATCTTGCAAAAATGATTTTAGTCCACATAACCTGCAAGGATGAAAAAGAAGCAGTAAATATCTCAAAGCATTTGCTGAGCAAAAAGCTGATTGCCTGCTCAAACATACATCCAGTAAGGAGCATGTACTGGTGGAATGGAAAAATAGAGGACGAAAAGGAGTTTGCAATAACAGCAAAGACAGTTGAAAAAAACTATGAAAAGGTAAAAGAAGAGGTTAAAAAACTGCACAGCTACGAAATTCCGTGCATTATTAAGATAGACGCAGAGGCAAATAGGGAATATGCCGAGTGGGTTAGGGAAGAAGTTCAGTAAACTCCTAAATGTTTTTATAAAATTAAAGATAGAGGCATTCTACAAATTCAAAAATAAAATATTAGCTAAAGCATATCAATAAAATTTATAAACAACCTTGCAAACAGGCAGCATATGCTTAAAATAGTAAAAGAGGTAAGGGATATAAGGAGATTTAAAGAGATTCTTACAGTTCTTTTTGAGGAGGGATTTGACTTCTTGGTTGAGAAAATAAAGCTGAAGTATAAAATCCCACTGACAAAAAGGGTCAAGGCAAGAGTTGAAAAGAAAAAAGAACTTTCTATAGAGAAGAGGCTGAGGCTTACCTTGGAAAGGCTGGGGCCCACTTTCATAAAATTTGGGCAGGTTTTGAGCGTAAGGCCGGATTTAATGCCTGCAAGCTATATCAAAGAGCTGGAAAAATTGCAGGATAGCGTACCCCCGTTTTCTTACGCACTTGCAAAGGAGCAGATAAAAAAAGAGCTCGGAAAAAACATAGATGATATTTTCTCCAAGTTTGAACAAAAGCCTGTTGCTTCAGCTTCAATAAGCCAGGTCCACAGGGCTATTTTAAAAAACGGAAACAAGGTTGCGGTAAAAATACAGAGGCCCAACGTAAGCGAAATAATGGAGACAGACATTGAAATAATGTTTTATGTTGCCGGCCTTTTGGAAAAGCATGTTCCAAACACAAGAAAATTTTCCCCTGTAGGAATAATAGAAGAATTTGCAAAATGGACTGAAAAGGAGATTGACTTTAAGAGAGAAGCAATTAATGCAAAAAGATTTGCAAGAAATTTTTCCAGCGACAAGCAAGTAAGAATACCCCGAATCTATGATGAGTTTACCACAGGCAGGATTTTGGTTATGGATTTTATAGAGGGCATAGGGCTGAATAATATTGAGCAAATAAAAAAGAGAAAAATAAATCTAAAGCCCTTGTTGGAAAAGGGGTTTGAAGTAATTCTAAAGCAGGTTTTCATAGACGGGTTTTTTCATGCAGACCCCCATCCCGGAAATATTATCATCACCCAAGACAAAAAATTAGCTTTCGTCGATTTTGGCATAGTGGGCCATTTTAGCGAGGACCTGAAAGCAAAGTCCATAGGCCTGTTCTATGGTTTAATCAACCAAGACGCGGAAAAAATAGTGGAAAACCTGGCTGATTTAAGCAACAGCGAAGTGGAAAATAAAGAAGAGCTAAAGTATGAAATAGATGATGTGCTTGAAACCTTGCAGGATTCTGAAATAGGAAAGGTAAAATTAAGCTGCGCTCTTGAGAAAATAATGGATTTGGCGCTCAGTTACGGCCTGAAGATGCCCATGCCCCTTGTTTTATTTGGAAAAACCATCATAACTTTGGAGGGCATTGCCATACAGTACGACCCTGAATTCAGGATAGTGGAAAGCTCAAAGCCATTCTTGGAAAAATTAATTAAGCAAAGATACAATCCGGTATATGCATTTAATAACCTTATAAAAAGCGCGTTTAAATTCAGGAAGTTTGCTGAAAAAATCCCGGAACAGGCATCAGAAGCGCTGAGAAAAATAGAGAAAGGCACAATCAGGGTGGATATAGAGGATACTGATATAAAAAAGCTGTCTTTGGAGCTGGACAAATCAAGCAACAGGATTTCTTACAGCATGTTAATAACCGCTCTGCTCATTGTGGGGGCATTGACAATCAATTTCGGAGAGCCGTTTTTTCTGAATGTGCCTTTAGTCCCGCTTTTAAGCTTCCTTACTGCTCTTATTTTGTCTCTTATTTTGCTCTTTTCAATTTTGAGGGAAAAATTGCTTTAAAAAATCCGAGGTGATGTAAATGAGGGAGATGATAAAAAAAAGCTTTTTGCTTGGATTAGGGGCAGCCACTCTGACAAAGAACCAGGCGGAAAAAGTAGTAAGGGAGCTTGTAAAAAAGAATGCTGTGACGATAAAAGAAGGCAGCGCCATGCTGAAGAAAATAAGAAATGAGTCAGTTAAAGAAAGCAGGAGGATAAAAAAGATTGCAGAAAAAGAGGCAAAAAGGCTGGCAGGAAAATTAGGAGTAGTGCCAAAAGCTCAAATTGGAAAAATGAAGAAAAGGCTCAATGCCTTAAACAAGGAGTTGAGCAGCAAGGGAAAAAAGGCTTTAAATAAGCTGCTCAAGGATATGTCAAAATAAGATGCCTTTTGCAGTTACGCATGTTTTGCTGGCCATCATCCTGGTGGACCTTTATAGGGACTATATCGCAAAGCATAGGAAGCACTTTACCCTTCATACAGTTTTTATTGCAGGTTTAGGGGGGCTCCTGCCTGATATTGACATACCTCTGAACTTTTTTCTTAATTTTTTTGGATTGGGCATAGCGCATGGCGGAATAACGCATACACCTGCCTTAGGGTTGATTTTTTTAATCCCGGCATTTATTTTGTGGCGCCAAAAGAAGCATAAAGCAGCCATGTACTTTTTTGCCATATGCTTGGGTATGCTGTCCCACATATCCCTGGATTATTTGTTTAGGGTTGATAATTATGGGATAATGCTGTTTTACCCGTTCTCTACAGCGGGTTTTGGTCTTAATCTGTTCAGTGAAGTGACACCTACCTTCTTGGCAGGGATTGACGGAATAATACTCCTCGCCTGGCTCTGGCACGAGGAAATAAAGCACAAGATAAGCGATTTTATTTAAACAAGTCCCAGGTTTTTCAGCCCGTAAACTGCCAACGCTGCGATAACAACAATAAATGCAGAAGTGAAGATATTGTGTTTTTTCCTGTCAAAATAGTATGTTATTCCTGCTGCGCCTGCAATGCCCAGAACAAGGCAAAGCCATTTTAGGCCTTTGGAAATATCAGAGAAGAAAACTAAGGCCATAATCAAGGAAACAGGAATTGCCCCCAATAAAATAGCTTTCCAGTTGTATTCAGTTTCCATTCTACCCGATTACAGTTCCCTTAAATCCCTTTTTGTTTATCAGATTCTCAAAATTCCTTAGGTCTTTTCCGATAATAAAAACCGTCAGCCCTGATTTTTCAGCCTCTTTTGCAGCAACAGGGTCAAAAGGCATATTCAGTCCTGCTTTCCATTTCTTTCCGGATATTTTTCTGTACTCCTTCCACGGGATATTTTTTATTTTCTTTGCGCCAGCATGCTTTTTTGGGTCCTTGTCATAAACATAGTCAATATTGCTCATGTTTATTACTGTATCAACTTTAAAATTCTTTGCAAGCAAAACAGCATCATAATCTGTTGACCATCCAGGCTTCCATCCTGCGGCAATTAGCACTTTCTTGTTCATTTTTATTCTTATTTTTGGGTTTGTAATCACAATATCTTCCGCAATGCCCCCGAATAATTTTTTTACAAATTGCGCATTTAGCTCTGTCGCGTATATCCCAATCCAGTCCAGATTCTCCTGGCTGAGCTTGGCAATCTCAGAAGCGGCTTTCTGGTATTCTCTCGCTATCTTTCCCCCTCCGCAATAGATAACAAATTTATAGCCTTTCCTGGCAAGCTTCTCAATAATTTTCTTAAAATCCCTTAAGAATTTAACATCAATCCTTCCCGGAAATATTACCGAGCCCCCCAAAGACATTACAACCAGCTTGTTCATGGCGAAAATAATTTAAATTCTGTTTATATAAATGTTTTGGAAAATGGTATCTTCTAATGCTTCCACAGCAAAGCCAAGACCGTCACCGCCAGCATTTGCATTGGCAATAGTTTTTTTATTGCCAGTGCAGGCGGTGGCGAGGCAGGGGACGCTCCCTGCGGGATGCCGAGTAGGGCTTGGCTTTGCGTAATTTTCAAAAGCCTCAGGGTGTTAGCAGGTACGAAAAATGAAAAATAAAACCAGAAAAAAGAAGCCAAGAGCAGTATACCACGAGCCTCCTATGAAATACAACGTGGCACTGCATAAATTTGAGCCGGATTTGCCGGCAATAAAAAAGCTGAATGAAGAAAATAAAGCAGACACTTTTAAATTGAGACTAGCAATTATAGCAATAGCTGTCGGGCTTGCAGCAGTTCTTTATTTAATGTCTCAGGCAGGGTAAAATGTTGTTCAAGGACAGGCACGATGCAGGAAAGCAGCTGGCGGAAAAGCTGAAACAGCTCAGGAACAAAAAAGATGTTGTTGTTTTGGGCATACCAAGAGGAGGAGTTGAAGTAGCTTTTAGCATAGCAAAAATGTTGAAAGTTCCGTTAAGCATTGTCGTAACTAAAAAAATAGGCCATCCCAATGAGCCGGAGTTCGCAATCGGCGCAGCAAGCTTGGATAATTACATAATTGATGAAAATTACAGCAGAGAAGCAGGAGAAGATTACATAAGCCATTCAATCAAAGAAATAAGCAGGGAAATAAGAAGAAGATATAAAAAATACACAAAAGGAAAAATTCCCCAATTAAAAAATAAAATTGTTGTTATTGTTGATGACGGCTTGGCCACGGGCTACACAATGCTGGCAGCAGTTAAGTATGTAAAAAGCAAAAAGCCAAAAAAAGTAATTGTTGCAGTTCCGGTTGCTGCTCAGGAGAGCTTTGAAAAAGTCAGGGAAATATCCGATGAGGTGGTATGCCTTGGTGTTCCTGCATTCTTTTCATCTGTAGGGTCCTTTTACCGGAACTTTGCCCAGCTGGAAGACGGGGAAGTAATTTTTTATTTGGAGGAAGCTAAGAAATACATTCAATCTCCTCATTAACCAATCAGCTTCCAATCCCGATAAAACTGACTCCGACAATAATAAGAGCCACGCCAGTCCACTTCATAAAATTCATTTTCTCCCCTAAAAACCTTACGGAAAGCAGGCTTACCCAGACATACATCAGCGCAACAAAAGGATAGAGGATTGAAAGCTCGCCGCCTTTCAATGCAGGAATGAAAAGGATAGTTCCAAGCGCGTACAGGGCAAATCCTCCAAACAAATGGTAATTTGACATTAGCGAGCTTATCTTAGACAGCTTTTTTTCAGATGCTTTCTTAAGCAGGATAGGCCCGAAAGAGCCTACAATAGTAGCCAAAATTACAAGCCCTATTGCCCATAATTCAGTAGGCATTACAGCACCCCCGCGCTTTCTGCATCTGCTTTTTTGCTGCCAAAGCCTATCAAAGCTATTCCAGAAACTATTATGCAGACACCAAGCCATTTAAACAAATTCATCTCTTCCCCTAAAAAATAAATGGACAAAAAGCTTACCCATATGTAGCTTGTTGCTATTATAGGATACAGGACAGAAACTTCTCCGCCTCTGAGGCTGATTACAAGCAGAATCCCCCCTATAGCGTATAATGAAAGCCCCGTCAGTAAGTTTATGTTGGTTATTATGCTCCATAAGTTAAAGCTTAGTTTCTCCACTCCGATTTTATAGAATATTTGGGCAGCGGAAGTAAGCAGTGTGCAGAATAAGACAACACCCATTGCCCAAAGCTTTGTCGCCATTTTCAGCTCTTTAGCAGGATTTCAATAATCCTGGCAAATGCGGGCCTTGAGATAAAAACGCCTATCGATGCTCCTAAGATTGTCGTTATTGCAAAGCCCTTTAACAGGCCAGCTCCGGCAAATATAAGCGGTATTAAAGCCACAACAAGCGTAAAGTAGGATGCCATTATGATAAAAAAAGCATTTTTTATCCTCTCCTTCCAGTTGTATATCGCCCCCCCTCCTTTTAAGGTCTCATCTGAAATAACAATCTGGTGGTCAACTCCGGTTCCGACAGCTATTATTATGCCTGCAATTGCCGCAAGGTCAATGTTCCATCCTATTAAAGCAGCGACTCCAAGAAGGATTATTACTTCCGATACAGATATTAAAACAACAGGTAAAGCAATCTGCAGCTTTCTGTATCTTGCGAATATTACAGCTCCCACAGAAATTAATGCAAGCACGCCGAGAATAATTGCATTTTTCAAAAATTCTTCTCCCAGCAGGGGGCTTGTGGCATCGATTTTCACTACATTTAGCTTAATCGGCAGGGAGCCTGTAATCAGGACTGTTTGCAGCCTTTTCATACTATTCATTGTATCAATTAAAGCTTCCTGCTGTGTGGATCCAACTCCGCTTCCGGATATTTGTATGTTTGTTGTTGCGCTTCCTTTCAGGTCTGCCCCTATGCTAAGCTCATCAACTTTATTGTCATCAAGGTAAAGTATTAAAAGCTCTGATAAATATTGGCCGTCTTCTATTACCATGAGGTCTTTTGTTAATCCGGCTTGCCTCTGCGCAGCTTCCGGTGTTATTGAAATTGAAAACCTGAACCTGCATATTGTCTGCCCGTTTGATGAAGAGCAGCCTGCATTGGGGTCTATTCCCGCGCAGTCTGCAGACCTGCAGACAAAAACAATATCTCTGCCTCCAATAAAAACTGTCTCATTTGCTATTTTTGCCTCAAATTTTCCCTGCTTTGCTAACAGCTCCTGTATCTCCTCTTCATTAGCCCCTGCTATCTCCACTAAAATATACTGGTTTCCTGTTAAGTCGCTTGCATCCCTTATTATCATGTCGCTTAGGCCGTAGACATTCAGCCTTTCTTCCATAGTGTCAATCAGGTATTCCAAATCCTGTTTTGATAATTTCTCCTCCGGCTGCAGCAGGACTCTCGTGCCTCCCTGCAAATCAAGCCCTTTCTTTATGTTTGTTTTTGGGGCATTGAAGACCCTTAGCCCTATGTCCTCTGTGCCTTTGCTTATTTTTTCTGTTTTTGGGGCTTCAACTGTCCTGCTTATGGTTTTGTTTACTTCCACTACAGTCCCGTTCACAGTTTCATTTACGCTTACTGTTTCCTCAATAATCTTTTCAACTGTTTCATTTAATTCTATTATTTCAAAAGCCTCCCTCGTCCACAGCCTGTAGAGGCCTTTGTTTGTTTTTATCTGCACTGACTGGTTTGGGACCAGTTTGCTGATGTAATTGTAATACTCCTCAACATTTTTTATGGGCACATTGTCAATTTCAAGAATTCTTTCCTTGCTTACTGGCCTGGTCTGCGGCAATGGCTGAGGGATTCCTGCTTCTGCAGCCGAGCTGTTGGTTATTAAGCTTCTTATCACAACCCCTTCTGCACCGGGTCTCGGGCTGATTGCGGCAACTGCCAAAACAAGGAAAACCAGCAGGATTATTACTCTTAAATTTGTAACTATTTTTTTTATTTTGTATTTCATTGTGTATTTTGTGCCGCTGCTTTTTTTGCCTTGCTCTCCAGGTACAGCCTCAATATCCCTACATTCTGAATCCAGGTGTTTACTAAGTCAACAAGCAGGCCTATCAGCAATATAAGCATAATTTGCTTTATTACCTCGGATTGGGTGAATATCAAGGCTATAATTGCCGCAATGAGTGTTGTCAGGGACATCATAACCCCTGTCTTTAAAGCTCCGTAGACTCTCCCCATCTCTGTGCCCTCTTTTCTTTTCAGGACCCTTGTGGAAAGCAAAATGTCAGTGTCAACGCTGTATCCAATAAGCATCAGGAAAGCCGCGATTCCGGCAGTGCTTAGCTTTATGCCCATTAGGTTTACAATCGATAGTGTAATCAATATGTCTGATAAAGCTGCTAGAATAACGGCAGCGCTCGGCACGAAAGTCCTGAAGTAAAGGAAAACCACTATTGACATAAATAAAAAAGCTATCAGCAGCGCTATAATTACCTCCCTGAAAAAAGAAGCCCCTAGCGAAGGCCCGATAACCTCAATCGAGTAATCCTCTCTTGCCAACTCGGTGCTTAACACTTTACCGGCTTCATCAATTAAGGATTTTACCTGGTTTTCTTCAATATCGGCCTCAATAATAATGCCCACCTGAGTCCCAAGCTGGCTTATGAATTTTGTTGAGATGTCATTATCCGGGAATTTCGCTGAAAGGGTATTCTTCAGCTGCAAAATGTCCACTTTTTGCTCTGTGGGAATTGTAACTGTAACACCGCCTTTTAGGCTCACATCCCTGTTAATAAAATCCCCTGTTGCAGCTGCCTTGAACCCGATAAGCAGGACAGCCAAAAAAAGAAGGGCAAAAGGTATTATCAAAAGTTTTTTGTAATGCTCCTCGTATATTCTTTTAACTCCCGAAAGCCTGCTTTCACTCTTAACTCCACTGTCTTCCATACACAGAAAAGAAACAGGGTGTTTTTATAAACGTTTTGGAATTAGAAAGCACCATTCCGAAAAAGGGCTGGGGCATTTTCAGGGGAGGCGGGTGGGCAGAATAGCTAAAGGATATTAACCAAAATGGTGCGTGTTGTTAATCAAAATCTTAGCAAAGTGTTATCATGGTAGCCCATTTTTGCTTCAGTTCCGCTTTGCCCCAGCCCGAAAATAATTTTTGGACAGAATTAATCAAAAATATAAGTTTATCTTATCCCTAAAAAAAAGCCCCCCTCAGCCCTGAAACCACCTGATAGCCGTCAAATCCTCCAAGCGGTATCATGTTAAATGCAAAGAAAAACAGGTTCAGTTTTGCCATCATTCCCACTGTCGCATAATGCTTTCTTTTTACAAGCTTGTATTTTATCAGAGCCATGCATGCAACCCATAAAAATAAGTTAGTTAGCGGCCCTGCAAAAGCAACGATTGAGGATTCTAAAGGAGGCAGTGCAGTGTGGCTTACATAGCCCCCAACAAAAAATATTATTGGAAACCTGAGCAAGGTCAGCATTATCACAACAAAATACCAGAAGTAAGGCGCATGCAATGTCGCGCTTGCTCCAAAACCCATTGCCACAAACTTATGGGCCAGCTCATGCAAAACAACTGCAGGAGCAGCTATCATCGCCCCGTATTTTATGTCCTCAACCAACGCGTTTTTCCTGTAATAAGTTAAGGGGTCATAGCCTTCCGTAGGCTCCCTCCTGAAAAACCTGGAGAAGATATAGCCTATTGCAGCTGTCATTACTATAACATCTGCTATCTCCATTAATGTTATAAGAGCCATGACACTTTGAATTGTAACTTTGTTTTTATATGTTTTCTTTTTGTTAAGTAAGGTCATAAAGTATACGCTTTAAAAAAACCTGACAAATAAAAATAATTCCGTTGCCTTCGGCAACAAAAAACAGTCTCGGCAAAAATTGTCTGCCACTAATTTTTGCCTCGGATTAATTGCAATTAGTAGGCGAGCCTGAGCGCTATGGCAGAAAAGCGAAGGCGAGCACTAGATGTTGCGAGCGTTAGCGAGCATATCAAAATTCAATTTAAAGAATAATGAAAAGTAACCTTGGGGAGTTTACTTTACACCTTTTAGAATAACCACTCTTTGTCTTTAATAGAAAAAACCTATCTCTTAATTATCTCATAGAAATCATACAAAACCCTGTCAATTCCTTTTACCAGCTCCATGCCAGAGCCTTCCACGACTATGCAGTTGTTGTCATAGTAAACCCTTGTGTTATTTGCCTCTTTGACATACAGAACCATCTTATTTGTGTTGTCGCATGTTATTATTGGCCTGTCTTTGCAGGCAGTTGTTTCATTTCTGTCGCATGCTGCAATGGGATTCTTAAAAAACACGCTAGTCATTTGCTGGTTGAAGTCCCCTACAGCCACAGCTACGCTGGAAAAATCATTTCCGGTAGGGTCAAATGTAACATAATAGTCAGTCGCATTGTTAAAAAGAGTGGTATCCAGCCAGCCCTCAATTTTTATTGAGTCAACTTCTTTTGGATCGTACCTGAACTGGATATTATAAAACCTGGAGCCTTTTGGGCTCATCAGCTGGGTGTACCACAAATCATCAAACTTGACAAACGAATACACGCCATCGTAAAGGTATCCCTGCTCAGGCTTTAGCTTCCCCTTCAGGTTCAGTTTATGCAGGTCATCTATTGTCTCAGGCTTTTCCTGGGCAAAATACCTCAATCCAAAAACACTGATGAAAAGCAGTATAATCAAAACTGCACCAATTATCAAAGCCTTGTCGGACTTTAATTTGATATCCTCTTTTTTCTCCTCATTAGCCTCCTCAGCTTTTTGCTCCGGCATATCTTCTATCTCTTTCCTCTTCTTCTCATACTCCTCTTTGCTTATAATCCCTTCTTCAAGGTTTTCCTCAAGTTCCCTTAATTTTTTTTCTTTCATCTTCGCTGTAACCTTAATAATTACCCTATTACCCCCAACAATCCGTAAACCAGCCTGTCTTTAATCCTCAACACATCAGCATCATTTGCAGCCTCTGCTATTATGCACTTGTCTTCCAAATAAACCTTAGTCTCATTAGAGCTTTGAAAGTAAACTACAGGCACAAAATCTGTGGAATCCTCGCATGTTATAACCTCAAAATTAGCTTGCTCATCAGAAAACCCATTCCTTACGAATACATTAAAATCATCCAAAGTTATTCCCATTTGGTATTGGGCCAGTGCAATTGATTCGGCAAATGTATCATTAAAATCAGAGGTTACATCAATCTCTATGCTGTTTTTTAATCTGCTGATAATATCCTCATTAACAGCTATGTCCTCAGCATCAGGCGGGAGATAGGAAAAAAGGGCTTCCTTTCCATTTATGGTTGTTGACCAGGAGTTGCCTTTGTTTACAAATTTCAAATCTTTGTATTTCATCCTTACTGTGCTGTCACCTCCCCAAAAAATCACTCCGAAAACACTTGCGATCATGACAAAGCCGATAAAGTAAACTAAAAACTTTTTCCATTTTCCCCCGTCATCTTTTCTTCTCATAAAAA
>JAHWGX010000058.1 GCA_019323655.1 Candidatus Woesearchaeota archaeon
AATTTTAATCACCTCATCTATAAAATTTGTCGTCTATAAATGAGGTGTGCTAGTATATATAATCTTCTATTTTGCCGCCGATAAAAAATTAATTTCCCGACGAGAATTATTTAGCGATTGCCTCAAATTCTATTTTTGATTTTTATGGGACAGTTTTATCATAGAAATAATCATACAGAAGAATCAAGAGTAAAAAGAACTTTTGGAAATTCTATACCGTTATTAGGAACTAAAATTCTTGATGCAGGATGTAGTAGAGGAAAAACAACATGTGAAATTTCAGATTTATTTCCTAATTCAATTGTTATAGGAATTGATAATCAACCAGAAGTGATTAATGAAGCAATTTTGCAAAATCAAAAATCACTATCTAAAAGAAAAATAGAATTTAGAATAGGGGATTTTTATAATTTAGCTAATGGAGAAAAGTATGATTCCATTTTTATGATGAATAATTTATATTATTGTTTATTTGATGATAGAATGTCAAATGACCAAATAGGTTCAATAATTAATGGTGTAAAATTATCTCTGACAGAGAAGGGTTATTTTTTAGTTTCATCACCAGCAAATTTTGTGATATATCAAAAATCTAATGAATCATTAGAAAAAATTAATGAATCCGAAAAATGGTATAAAAATCCAAGATTTCAAAGATTACATGAAATTATTGACCATTAAAGTGACTTGAAAATTGCAACTAACACCCATTATACAAACTTTTTTCCTTTAATCTTTCCCTTAGCCTTTGCTCAAAAGCAATTTCTTTCATTAACATTTTAAACAAGCTCTTCAAACTTCTTCCTGTAGTCAGAAATCTGCTTTGAAGTCAGTTTGTCGATAAAGTCATAAAGAACCGAATTGAATTCCCTGGCTTTTTTAATCTTTACCCAAAAAACTTATTTTTCTCATAAAACTCCTCAACTCCTTTCACAATTACATGATTCTGCTCTATCTCTTTTATCAGCAAGCTATCCTTATTATAAGAGCCTATTTTAACGCTGAACTTGTCATTTATTTTTTCTGCCTGCTTTTTTACCTTGTTGCTTTGAGTGTCAATATAAACATCGATATCGCTTTTAGAGGTTTGAATGCCTTTTGCATAGCTGCCAAAAATAGCAATGATTCCGGCATCCAGCTTCTTAAGCTCAGCTAAATCCTGCTTAAGCGGAGGATGCTTAGAAATAAAAATGTTTAAATTGTAAATTTCAGCCATTAAGATAAAATTCCTTGCTTCAAGGGTTTTTTTTATTGAAAAAATATTGTTCTTGCCCTGCACTGAAACGTCAAGCACATTCTCCCTAACCAGCAAATCCAAAGCCCTTTTCACAGTCATATGGTTAACATTAAGCTCTTTTGCTATCTGCCTTAAATGCTTATTACCTTTAAGAAGGTTCAACACAATATTGTATAATATTTGTTCCATATGTAACATAAATGTTACATTAGTATTTAAATCTTTTGGTTCTATACCGCATATTTGCATCCAATCACCTTTTTGTTTCAAATGAGGCAAAAGAAATTTATGTAAAGCTTATTTTATAAGCTTCATGTGCAGATGTCCAGTGCATTAAATGCAAGATTTCCAGGTTAAAAACTCTAAAACGCCGGAATTTTACGTTTTCAGAATGTCCAGTGGACAGAACAGCACTGGACATTCTCCCGCAGGATTTATAAATATAATATCCTACCTGTGCATTATTTAACAGTTAGAAGCGTAAATATGCCAATAGGTGGTATTCATGGACAAAACACAAAATAATGCGCTTGTGGTCTTTCAGGATAAGAATATAAGGAGAATATGGCATAATGATGAATGGTATTTCTCGGTTGTTGATATTGTCAGCGCCCTTACTGAAAGTGAAGATGCCAGAAATTACTGGAAAGTCCTGAAGCACAGGCTAAAAAAGGAAGGCAGTGAGGTGGTTACAAAATGTAACCAACTGAAATTGCCTTCGGCAGACGGAAAATTTTACGAAACTGATTGCGCGAATACCCAAACCCTTTTCAGGGTTATACAGTCTGTTCCGTCAAAAAATGCAGAACCGTTCAAGATTTGGCTCGCTAAAGTGGGTTATGAGCGTGTTGAAGAAATAGAAAACCCAGAATTGGCCCAGAAGCGGATGAAAGAGATTTACAAAGCAAAAGGCTATTCAGATGACTGGATTGAAAAACGGGTTAGGGGCATAGCAATAAGAGACGAATTGACAGATGAATGGAAGAAAAGAGACGTTGAGGAAGAAAATGAATTTGCCATCTTAACAGCTGAGATCTCAAAAGCAACATTTGGGATGACCCCAAGCGAATACCGAAAGCTAAAAGGGCTTAAAAAAGAAAACCTTAGGGATCATATGAACGATTTGGAGCTTATTTTTACAATGCTTGGAGAAAGAGTTTCAACAGAAATTACCAGAAAAGACAATGCGCAGGGGTTTGACGAATGCGAAGATGCAGCAAAACGCGGAGGAAGAGTTGCAGGCAATGCAAGAAAACAAACTGAAAAAGAGATAGGGAGGCCTGTAGCAACCAATGAAAACTATCTTAAGGCTTCAGAAAAAGAGAAAAGAAATCAAATAACCAAGAAATAATAATTTTCTAAATTTGTTAAAACTTTTTGCATGAGCAAAAGGCATTAGAATAAGAAACATAAAAAAAACAAGCCAAAAGAGGAGTATTGGCTTGTTTTAGATAATATCAAAAGCAAGCAAAAAGAGGTGATTCAAAAGCTTGCTTTTGAATATTAGAGTAACCAAAAAACTTTCGGAGGTGTTAATTGGTTATGATATAGCATAGCATGGGTATTTAATAATCATTATGCACACCTAATCCAGAACAGTAATTCATAAAGCTTATAAAGGGAAAAACGCTTTTTTAAGCCAAATGCTGGAAAACCTGCCTTATGGGCTCCGCTCTTATGTATTCAGCCCGGAATGGTTCTATGGATTTGATTCTGTAATAGAGCTTATAGCAGTCATAATATGCATTCTTTTAGTTTACTACAGCTACAAGTGCTTCAAATTAACAGGGGAAAACAAATACCTTTACTTCAGCACTGCTTTCTTATCTTTAACATTGGCATTCATAGCAAAAATCACAGGAACTTTGGCAATCTACAAGCCCACAATCACAAGGTCTGCTGTCGGAAGCTCCATACATGAGACATTCAGGACATTAACGCCGGTAGGAATAAACGCAATAGCATTCGTATTGTACATGTTCTTCATGCTGCTTGGTTTCATGATGCTTTTCCTCATAGTCTCAAGGCTTAAATGGAAAGCAAACCAGAAGGTTATCGCTTTGCTGCTTTATTTTGTCTTTATTGCAGCATGGATCAGCATCATACACTACCAGCTGTTTTACCTTACATCATTTGTCCTTTTAATGCTTATAACCCATTCATACTACCAAAATTACACAAAAATCAAAAACGAAAAGGCAAGGTTTGTTTTATTCGCATTCAGCATACTCCTAATTTCCCAGGCTTTCTTTATTTTTGCCATATACTCCGGAATAAGTTATGTTCTAGCGGAATTAATCCAGCTGCTTGGCTTCATTTACCTATTAATACCATTCATCCTGATTTTCAGAAAAAAATGATTGAAAAAAGAAGGGGAAAATTAGAGATAATAGCTGATATTCTCAGCTCTATCCAGAACAAAGAGGGAAAGATAAAGCCAACCCATCTTCTGTACAAGTCAAACCTGTCACATACAAAACTAAAAGAGTATCTTGACATCCTGATAAAAAAAGGGATGATTGAGGAAAGGGTAATAAAGGGAAAAAAGATGTTTTTTTTGAAAGAGCAGGGCCATAAATTTTTGTCAGAATTCGGAAGAATAAAGGAATTCTCAGACAGCTTCGGGCTGTAAACTCCGGAGAGCATTGATAGCACTTAGATTACACATTTCTGGTAGAAACAGAGCCTAAATTAACAGAATATGATGAGATATGCTCATCTTTTACTTTGTTCTTTTCATTAAGGCCTAATTCATTCTCGATAACTTCCCAAAAAAAGTCGATAAATTTTTTGACTTCAGGATTATTTGCGTTTAGCTTATATAGCTTGATCTTCGAAATTTTTCTTGTGGGTATTATCCACTTGTCTTTTACCAATTTTTTAATTAAAATCTTTACAGTTGAGTAGCCTGCTCCTGAATACTTTGCAATTTCTTTTAGAGAGTAATCTAACTCAGAGTTGGTAATTAAAAAATCCAATAATTTGTTTTTTGGGCTTGCTCCCTGTTTTTTTAAAAATATTGATTTCATTTTTGCATTCCTTTGTCTATTTATTTATATTATACCTATCACCAGTTTTAAAAAGAAAAATTGACCATAAATTATCCTTCCCCTCTTTTTCCATTATGGAACTCCTCTTTTAACGATTACTTGTATTTTCGTTTTTATTTATATTGGTTTATATAATTATACTAATAATTATATGACCTATATTTAAATGTTTTGATTTTTAGCCTTTTAGATATATTAAAATAGCCTTTAAAAGCTAAAAAAATACCACAAAACTTAAATATTACTTATGTTTGTTCGGGTTTTATTTATAAATAAAATGACCGGAATAAAGAAGAGTGAATATGTCATTGCAAGCAGATCTATTTGCAGAAATCTCTTCAAAAATGGTTGTTTTGGCAAAGGTTCCCTATATTTTGACAATATAACCAAAGGATTAGGTAATAGAGAATTTTCAAAATTAGATATAACAAAAGATAAAGTAGAAATTGTTTTGGAAGCCTTAGTCAAGCAAAGAATATGCCTTAAAAAGAAGAAAAAACACGGCTGGAAATATTACCTTAATATGGATAAAATTGAGAAAATTAGAGAGATTATTAAAGAAACTGGAAGTGATTCTATAATACCCTTACTGTTGATGATCTGAGACTTCTAAACACTGTTTTTCTCAATATCCCTCTGCATGTCCCTGACTTGCTTGTATTCCCTTGCCATATCCAGGAAATACTTATGCACCCTTGTGTCATCAGTAAGCTCCGGGTGGAAGGTTGTCAGCAGTAAATTTTTCTGCTTTATCATTACAGGGCTGTTTTTATGCTCTGAAAGAATCTCAACGCCATTATAAAAGCCGGCAATCTTTGGAGCCCTTATGAAAATTCCGTTAAACCTTCCAATGTCTTTGATGCTCAGCTCAGCCTCAAAGCTGTCTATCTGCCGTCCGTAATCATTTCTCCTTATGATTAAATCAGCCAAACCCAGCTTGTATTGCTTGCTGCCTATAATATCTTTTGCAAGAAGGACTGCTCCGGCGCATGTGCCGTAAATCGGCATTCCCTGCCTGTGCTTTTCCTTGATTGCCTTGCCAATCTTATGCCTTTTCATCAGTAATCCAATGGCTGTGCTTTCCCCTCCGGGTATTATTAAGGCATCAACATCATATAAGTCCTCTGCAGATTTTACCTTTACCGGTTCTGCGCCTATTTTTACAAGCATGTTTGCATGCTCCCTCGCATTGCCCTGCAAAGCCAGAATTCCTATTTTCATCTAAAGGCCCCTTTCCTGCATCTTAACTTCCAATTTTTCAATTTCAAGGCCTTTCATAGCCTCTCCCAATCCTTCTGAAACCTTTGCCACTATTTCCGGCTTGTCATAATGCGTAGTGGCTTCAACAATTGCAGCAGCCATTTTGCCTGGGTTTTTAGACTTGAAAATTCCGGAACCGACAAAAATTCCATCCGCACCTAATAGCATCATTAAGGCTGCATCTGCAGGAGTCGCAACTCCGCCGGCAGCAAAATTAACAACTGGAAGCCTTTGCATAATTTTTGTCTTTTCCACCAGTTCAAAAGGAACTTTCATCTTAAGCGCTTCCCTCTGCAATTCCTTTTTTTGCATATTTTTCAGCTTCTTAATCTGCTCACTAATAAGGGTTATATGCTTAACAGCCTCAATTATGTTCCCTGTTCCAGCTTCCCCTTTTGTCCTTATCATTGCAGCGCCTTCGTTTATTCTTCGCAAAGCCTCTCCTAAATTCCTGGCTCCGCATACAAACGGAACCTTAAACATGTGCTTGTTGATGTGCTTCTCGTCAGCAGGCGTTAATACCTCGCTTTCATCAATATAATCTACGCCTAAAGCCTGAAGAATTTGCGCTTCTGCAAAATGCCCTATCCTTACCTTGGCCATTACAGGTATAGTAACAGCTTTCATAATTTCCTTTATCTTTTTTGGGTCAGCCATCCTTGCCACAAGGCCTGCTTTCCTGATGTCAGCAGGAACTTTCTCAAGAGCCATGACTGCAACTGCGCCTGCTTTTTCCGCTATTTTGGCATGTTCCGCGCTAACAACATCCATTATGACCCCACCTTTAAACATCTCTGCAAGGCCCTTTTTAAGCTCAGATGTGCCAGTAATACTTTCAACCATTGATATCCCCAAAGAGTAAGGAATAAAGGCAGTAATTTAAATGTTGCGGAAATAGGTAGTGGTGCGTAAGCGGTTGTGAAGTAAGTGGTGCGTATTGTTTGATTATCTATCAATCCAAATTAGGTTGGCCCTTTTGACATTAGAAGATACAGAATACCCTTCTTCTTTAACAAAAAAATCTATTTGTTTTGAAGTTCCACATTTACCATTAAACCTAACAAATAAATCTATTATTTCTCCAGGAGCTATATCGTTCAAGAGTATTGTTGTATTCTTTTCTTCAACCACCCAGTAAGGTTGAGTATTAAATTCTGTTGGTAATGGGTAGACCCAACCAGTTGGATAATCGTGATGCAGATTCATCTTAGCTGGGATTGCCCCATTTTTGGCTAATTTTCTTTTTTGCTCTTAACAAGCCATTATTTTGCCAAAACTGAAGCTGGTGTGTTTATGAGCAAAACTCTCATTAGGC
>JAHWGX010000059.1 GCA_019323655.1 Candidatus Woesearchaeota archaeon
GCTGACTGCACAGAAAATTAAAGATTTTCCTAGTTGCGCTCAGCTTTGCTTCGGCAAACCAACCCAAAACTTTGTTTAGGAACGCAGTCAGCTCCGTCTG
Organism: Candidatus Woesearchaeota archaeon; assembly: GCA_019323655.1. GTDB lineage: Archaea > Nanobdellota > Nanobdellia > Woesearchaeales > GW2011-AR4 > JACPJP01. Next base: position 101 of record JAHWGX010000059.1, read on the forward strand.
GCCATGCCTTGATTTACTGCGTAAATCTGCGGCAAATCAAGGCACAGACGCACTTTTTACACAAAGCCAAATTATGGGCAAAAATTTTTAAATAAATCCATCCTCATTCAGGGAATGGAAGCTAAAGATCTTAAGAAGAAATATTTTGAGTTTTTTATTGGGAACAAGCATAAGCTAATTAATTCTGCTTCTCTGATTCCTGAGCATGACCCTACTGTCCTGTTCACGACTGCAGGCATGCACCCTCTTGTCCCGTACATTATAAGCGAGCCACACCCGGCAGGAAAGCGCCTGGTGAATGTCCAGAAATGCATCAGGACAGGGGATATAGATGAGGTGGGGGATCCTTCACACTTGACTTTCTTTGAAATGCTCGGGAACTGGTCTTTGGGAGACTATTGGAAAAAAGATGCAATTGAATGGAGCTTTGAGTTCCTGACATCAGAAAAATGGCTTGGCCTGGATAAAAAAAGGCTGTGCGTTACTGTTTTTGAGGGGGATAAAGACGCTCCAAGAGATGAGGAATCAGCAGAAATATGGAGAAGGCTGGGAATTCCCGGAGAAAGAATTTTTTATCTGCCGAAGAAAGACAACTGGTGGGGCCCTGCCGGCTCAACAGGGCCATGCGGCCCCGATACAGAAATGTTTATTGATACGGGAAAAGAAAAATGCAGCAAAGGCTGCAAGCCTGGCTGCAGCTGCGGGAAATACTTTGAGGTGTGGAACAATGTCTTTATGCAGTACCATAAGACCCAAGAGGGAAAATACATCCCGTTAAAGCAAAAGACCGTTGATACCGGAATGGGCGTTGAGAGAACAATAGCAATGCTTGAGAACAAAGGGACAGTTTTTGAAACAGAGCTTTTCAGACCGATAATAGATGAGATAAGGGAAAATGCAAAAGAGCCCAATACAAAGTCAATCAGGATAGTGGCAGACCACCTGAAAGCTGCGGTTTTTATACTGGCTGAGAATATTGCGCCAAGCAATTTGGATCAGGGATATATTTTAAGGAGGCTAATAAGGAAATCAATAAGGCATTTCAGGATTTTAGGCATAGAAAAAGAAAACTTTGCCAAAGAAACAGCAGAAATTGTAATCCGGATTTATGAGCATGATTACCCTGAATTAAAGGAAAACAAAGCCTTTATCCTTGAAGAGCTTGCAAAAGAGGAAAAGAAATTCAAAAAAACTCTGGAAAAAGGCCTGAAGGAATTTGAAAAACAAGCAGACGTAATTAATGCTCAGATAAATGATATAGCAACAGTGAGTAAAAGACTGAATGAGCCATTAGATGTTATAGCAAAAATGGTCAAAATAGCTAATGCCCCCGCAGAATCTATGAGAGAATTGGCAAAAAGAATGAATGCCCCCGCAGAATCTATGAGAGAATTGGCAAAAAGAATGAATGCCCCCGCAGAATCTATGAGAGAATTGGCAAAAAGAATGAATGCTTCAATTGATATTACAAGAGAGATGATCGAAAAAATTAAAAAAACATTTTTGCCTAGTAAAACCGCTTTCTTACTTTACCAAAGCTATGGCTTTCCAATAGAAATGATTAAAGAGCTTGCGAAAGAAAAAAATATTCCAATAGACATTAATGGATTTAATAAAGAGTTTGATGATGAGTTTAAGAAGCATCAGGAGCTTTCAAGGACAGGCGCAGAAAAGCGTTTTAAAGGCGGCCTGGCTGACAGTTCAGAAGAGACAACAAAACTGCATACAGCCACTCATTTGCTAAATGAGGCGCTGAGAGCTGTTTTAAAAAATAAAGATATATCCCAAAAAGGCTCTAACATAACTCCGGAAAGATTAAGGTTTGACTTTAATTTTGACAGAAAACTGACAAAGGAAGAGCTTCAAAAAGCGGAAGACTGGGTAAATGAAAGAATAAAGGAAGAGATTCCGGTAATAAAAGAAGAGCTTACAATAGATGAGGCAACTAAGAAAGGCGCTCATGGCGTATTCGGGCATAAATACGGGGACAAGGTGTTTGTCTATTCGATAGGCGATAAGTCAGTGGAAATATGCGGAGGCCCTCACGTAAAGAATACAAAAGAGCTTGGCAGGTTCAGAATAAAGAAAGAGGAAAGCTCTGCAGCAGGCATCAGAAGGATAAAGGCTGTGCTGGAGTAGAATCCGCGGAATACTTATCCGGTTTTTGATTGCTTTAATCTTATTTTTTTATTTCCTTGCCTGTTTTTCTATCAGTAGTTAGAGAACTAACCAAATCAAAAGGTTTATATACTACTATGAAGTAACGTCTTATATGATAGATGTAATACAGTAGAGCTCACTAAAACCAGTTTTCCACAGATCAGTTTCATAAAATTCTAAAAAAATACCAAATGCCTTGGCCGGTTTTCAGCCAACTTGCTAACTTAATCTTTAAGTTAGCAAGAATTTCTCACAAAAAGATATACTCCCAGCTAGGTATAGGCGACAATATAACACTTTTTGTCAGCTTTCTTCCTTAGCCAAATGCGTTGTAATCCAGAAATAAATAAGAACAAACTTAACAACCAACACTGTTAGAGA
>JAHWGX010000002.1 GCA_019323655.1 Candidatus Woesearchaeota archaeon
AATTTTAATCACCTCATCTATAAAATTTGTCGTCTATAAATGAGGTGTGCTAGTATATATAATCTTCTATTTTGCCGCCGATAAAAAATTAATTTCCCGACGAGAATTATTTAGCGATTGCCTCTTAGGCTGAAAACAAAAATTTTAAATAATCCATCAGAATATTTTCGAGGGGCGGTAATAATGGACGGCATGAAAAAAATATTTGATGGAGTGAATACTGCAAAGAGTAAGAAATGAAATACAAAACCTTGTTTTCTCTTTTATTTGTAATTTTGCTTGCAGGCACTGTTTATGCAGAGTCATGCGAGATATATCTCTTTTATTCAGAGACATGCCCTCATTGCGCAAAAGAGCGTGAATTTATTGCTGAATTCGAGGAGAAATATCCTGAGATCGATATCCGGAAGTTTGAGATAAGCCAAAACTACCAGTTATTTGAGGAAATTTCAAAGAGATATAACACCATCCCGGTGGGTGTGCCAAGAACTTACATCAATGGCACAGTTTTTATTGGCTTTGCACCAGAGTATGGGGAACTGGAGTACTCAAAGGGCTACGAAGCTTATGTAGGCTATCAAAATCAGATAGAAAATGCCCTGCTGGCGCAATTGAATATTTCTCAGGGTGCAACCGGCAATGAGAGCTGCTCAGGGGAGACTGTTGAGCCTGAATCCAGAAGCTATGGGTATCTTGAATTTCCTGTGATTTTGCTGGTGCTGTGCGGGCTGTTCTTTTTTATTTTCAGGAAGAAGATTGAAAGGCGCTATTTAGTCGGGGTAATTACCGGAGCGGTTATAGTGATATTCTTCTACATATCCCAGCATATGCCCTCTTCAGAAGTTGTAAGCTTTGCCAAACAGTTCAGCTTTCCTGTTTTTACTTTTGTCATAGCCCTGCTTGACGGATTTAACCCCTGCGCATTTGCTGTTCTGGCCATACTGCTCTCTCTTTTGGTTTACGCCCAGTCAAAAAGAAAAATGGCTTTGATAGGCATTATATTTATACTTACATCAAGCATCATGTATTTCCTTTTTATCATTGTTCTGCTGGTTTTCAGGGCTGAGCTGCTTGCATCCCATAAGGAAGCAATAAGGGTAGCAGTAGGGCTCATTGCACTTTTGGCAGGAACCATTAACGTAAAGGATTTTTTCTTCTTCAAGAAAGGAATTTCACTGACGATACCCAAAAGCAGGATGGGAAAAATTATGCAGAAGATGAGGCAGATTGTGAATGAGGTCAAAGAAGCAACCACGGCAAAGGCAATGCTGATAGCGATTCTTGGCACAATCCTGCTTGCTGTATTTGTTAATCTTGTCGAGCTGGGATGCACGCTGATACTTCCGATTCAGTACATTGAAGTTTTAATTACAAATTACGGGACCAAGCTGAACTTTGTGCATTATTCCTACATTTTATATTACTCAGTGGTTTATGTCATCCCATTGTTTTTCATATTGGGCTCGTTTCTCTACACATTCAAGTCAGAAAAAATGACTGAAAGAAAGGGGAAGTTCCTGAAATTGCTGAGCGGCATTGTAATGCTTGGCTTAGGGCTGATACTCCTGCTAAAGCCGGAACTGCTTGTTTTCAGGTAGGCTTTTAGAGCGTGTCTAAAAAATGAAGGTTAGCATCATTTTCGTGAGCGTTTTATCAAGTATTCCAGCAATATGCGGAAGGGGACGTTCCTTACGGGAGGGAACCGCAAATCACAAAAATATAAACAAAGCGAGCCGATGCTAACCGTGAATTGCAACGAGCTTCGCGAAGTTGCCGCTTGACATTTGATTTTTTAGACACGCTCCTAGTTTTTATTTTCTTTCTGCTAAAAATCCACCGACAATCAAATCTACAGCTTCTTTTTCGCTCAACCCTCTTGCCCTGAGATAGTCTAATTGCTCATCAGCTATTTTTCCGATTGATGCTTCATGAGTCAGCAATGCATCCTTATTTTTATCTATAAGGCTGGGAGTAAGTGTAATGGAAGATTTTTTATCAATAAGCAGGCCCTGGCAGTCCAGGTGCCCTTTTCCTGCTGACTCAGCAAAAATCCTGCTGACTGCATTTATCCTGCTGTTTTTTCTTCCGGCCAGCCTTAACCTGATTACACCGTTGGCATTATGCCCTTTCAGGAAAAGATCGTCCTTCAGCTCTACTTCGGAATTTACAGCATTGATAATAAGGTTTAAGTTTGCATATGAGCCCTCCGAAGCGTATATTGAAGCCTTTAATTTCAGGTCTTTTGGAGCAAACAAACTCCTGAAATTATATGCCAGATGGGAGTTTTTCCCCAGAATAAACTCATAGTCAGGATAAACAAAATCCTTTTCGCCCCATTTGTGCACATGGTTGTATTCTAGAACTGCATTATCTTTGAGAACAAGCCTGCCGGATGCCCTGTGCGAGCCGCATAAGTTATTTTTTTCAGCTTTGCAAAGCACATTTGCCTTAACTTTTATTCCTTTTTCTATGACAAGCAGATTTGCCAGGTTTTGCGATATGTTTGGTGATGCTATTGCCAGGCATGCTGCCAGGGGAAAATCTATCTGTTTTTTTACCCAGATAAAATACCCTTCTCCGGGCTTTCTGCCAAACAATTTCCTGCTCCAGCTGAACTTTTTCCAGGCTTCAGGGCTGGTTAATATCACTATTCCGCCTTTACCGGAAATTTGCCTGACCTTATGGTCAACCTGCAGATAGTTCACATTCCTTGCATTTTTCATATCCGTGCCTCTTGACAGTTTTCCATACCTTTTTCCAGTCGCTGGAAGAGCAGATTATCCTGCCGTCCAGTAAAATATGAATCATATCCGGCTTAAGAAACTCCAGTACAGAGCCGCTATGCGTTATTACAAGTGCGGATTTTTCCGGAGAAAACCACTTTTTTATCATTCCTGTTATTTTTTCCAGCCCTTTGATGTCCACACCGGAGTCAATCTCATCAAATATTATTAATTTCGGGCCGAGTGTAAAAACCTGGACAAGCTCTGAAAACTTCTGCTCGCCGCCGGAAAATTTGACATTTACCTCCCTTTCCAGAAGGTGCTGCGGAAGATAATGCCTGTAATCCTGCCTGTTACTGATTTTCTCCAGAAATTCAGAAAGTTTTACGCCTTTTATTGCCGGAGGATGCTGGAATGCAAGAGCCATTCCGAGTTTTGCCCTTTTTTCCGGCTTTAGCCCTGTTATGTCTTTTCCATTAAAAATAATTTTGCCCTTTTTTATCTGATTCTGGTGCAGCCCCATGATTACCTTGGACAGTGTTGTTTTTCCTGAGGCATTGGGCCCTATAAGGACATGAAGCTCTCCTTTTTTGGCTTGCAGAGAGATATTGCGCAGGATTTTTTTCCTGCCTGCATCCGCGCATAGGTTGATTATCTTCAGCATTTTTTATTGCATATTTTAGGGCAGTTCCTCCTGACATGGTCCTCAACTATTTTTAGCATAGGCATAACCGTATCTTTATTCAGCGAGTATATCCTTTCTTTCCCTGATTTCCTGGCATCGAGTATATGGCACTCGCTTAGTTTTTTCAGGCTGTGGGAAACTGCGCTCTGCTCCTCATCAAGCTTTTTGGCAATTGTTTTTACATTCAGCGGCCCGTCTCTTAAAAGCACAATTATATCCAGCTTTGTCTTACTGGCAAAATTCATGAAAAACTTATTATATGACTTGCATTTCATATGAAAACGAGTTCATATTTAGTTTATAAGGTTTGCGGTTTGAGCATATTTTTGATATAAATCTTTAAAAAGCGGTTGTTTTTCCTAAATAGCTATGCAAATCGCCATTTTTTATGACCGGTGGGATAAAAGCAGGGCAATAAAACTGGCAGGGAATCCGTCAGTAAAGGATTTGCTTGAAAAAATGAAGCTCAACCCTGTCACAGTTATAATAAGCAGGAATAATACAATAATCACCGAGGAAGAAAAATTGAAAGACAGGGATAAAATAAGGCTGATATCTGTTGTGTCTGGTGGCTGAATAAAATGAACTGTTGCAACAAGAATCCGGTTATAATCCTAACTGACAATAAAAAATTATGCAAAAAGCACTTTATTGATTATTTTGAGAAAAAAGTGCTCAGGACTATAAGGCAGTTTAACCTGCTTGAGAAAAAAGAGAACCTTGGCGTTGCAATTTCAGGAGGCAAAGATTCTTTGACATTGCTTTGCATTTTAAACAAGCTGTCAAAGCAAAACCCCAAGATAATGATAAGTGCAATTTTAATAGATGAGGGAATAAAGGGCTACAGGAACAAGACAATAATTGCGGCAAAAAAATTCTGCGGCAAAAACAGGATTAAGCTGCATATTTATTCTTTCCGGAAGGAGCTTAAAATGCCCCTTGATAAAATGCTCAAGGTGCTTAAGGCAAAGCCATGCACAGTATGCGGCATTTTCAGAAGATACCTGCTGAACAAAAAATCAAAAGAGCTTGGTTTTACAAAGCTTGCAACCGGCCACAACCTTGATGATGAGTGCCAGAGCATTCTGATGAACCAGTTCAAGAATAACTTGGAGGCTTCTGCAAGATTAGGCCCTAAAGCCGGCTTAAGTGAAAACAGGAATTTTGTCCAGAGAATAAAGCCATTGTATTTATGCACAGAGAAAGAGACAACAGCCTATGCATTCATTTCTAATTTAATGGACAATTTTGTTGAGTGCCCTTATGTTTCAGAAAGCTACAGGGCCAAGGTAAGGGACATGCTCAATGGATTTGAGGCAAATTTTCCTGGAACAAAATATGCTATTGCAAACTCTTTTCTGCAGGTTCTTCCGGATTTGAAGCAAAGGTTCAGAAAAGGCAAGGCCAATTCCTGCAAAAAGTGCAAAGAGCCCTCTTCTAAAGACAAATGCAATGCCTGCAAATATATTGAAAAGCTAAGCAAAGCAAGAATTTAGTCCGGAAACACGCTATTAGTCTCCTTTCTGGTAATCCTTTATCGCATCCATAAACTCTGTTTTGTCAAAATCCGGCCATAGCTTGTTTGTAAAATAAATCTTCGTGTTTGCAGAGTCCCAAAGCATAAACCCTGAGGTGGTTTTTTTAGTGCCGTTCTTTATCATCAGGCCAGGAGGCAGAAAATAAGAGGAATAAACATTTTCCTTAATAGAATCCTTGTCTATAAGCTCCGG
>JAHWGX010000060.1 GCA_019323655.1 Candidatus Woesearchaeota archaeon
TAAAATATAACTGCTTTTGCCCTTATTTCCATTGTCGCTTTCACCACAAAACATCACCAGAACACGCTGGTGAAAGCGGACATTAATTGGTGTACTGTTTTAGGACATTAATTCATGTGCTGTACACTTAAGAAAATCCGTACCTAAAATTGAAGGCAATGTTTCTGCTATTTGTATTTTCTTTTCGCTTGATTTTGTTGTTTTTAATGCGGTAAGAGAAAATTTTAACATAATGGCCTTTTGATTTTCATTCAACAAGTGAACATTAAAGGGCGGCAGTTCAACTTGTTTGAATCTGGACCCGCCAAAATCAACCTCCCCTTTTGTTGGTTTACCAGAAACAGGAATTTGCAACTTTATCACATCTTTCTGACTTAAGAATGAATCCTGACTCCCTGTATCTATGACAAAATCAACAATATGATGAGAGATTCTTAATTTAGGATTTTCAATTACGGCTTTCAGTGTAATCCTGCCTTCAACAACTTGTAAGGGTATTCTATCGGCCAAAGTTAAAACCTCTAAGTAAATTTATAATAACGCCTTTACTTTACTTATAAACTTAATAAAAATGTTAGAAGTATCTACATTTTTTTCTTTTAATTTTACCATTAAATTGTTCAGTTTTGGGTCTGAATCCAAAACTTTTTTATTTTTAAATGCAATGAACTTATTATTATATTTATTCCTTAAACTATCTAAATTTGAGTCATACCAGCTTAAATCATTTTGGCCTGAAATAAGCATTTGAACAATTTGCGTTTCACTCATTATGACCCCCTTTAGTTTTTATATCATAGTGTCCACTAATTAGTATTTTAATTAACAAACCCCTTTAGACCTAAGATAATGAATAAGGATATATAAAGATTGCCTTTAAGTATCTTAATTCACCTCTTTATGGCCGTAGTTTACACTCTCGTAAAGAGAGTATATATACTTTTCTATTTTTTAATATTTTGATAGCTCTCTTTCCACTGATACTTATTCTTCTAACTGAACTGTTTGCCTCTCCAGCTCTTTATCCAGCTTGCCTATCTTCTTCCATGTCCTTTCCAGTTTTTTGTTGCCTTCTTCAACAAGAATTTTAAAGTAATTTTTGCCGATAAGCAATTTGCTTTTTTTGCCTGCTATTGCGTCAATTTTCTCTGTGCTTATAATTTCCATGACAATCCTGTTTTTCCCTGCTGAGATTATCCCGCTTCTCCTGAAGCCTATGTTCCTTGCGGTATTGAGCAGCCTTAATGCGCTATCCAGGTTTCTGCATGCTATATGGAGTATTGCAGGCTCCACCCTGAACCAGACAATATTCTTAGGCAGTTTTTCAGGCAGCGCTTTTTCCAGCTCATTGTATTTTATTTTTTTGTGCGAGCAGAACAGGTACTTGACTTCATTTTTCTTGTTTGATTCCGGAATTGCCAAAAGCAAAATCCTCCCGGAGCAGCTGCTTGTTGTGTAAAAATCCCCAAATGAATTTATCCTATTCACAAGCTTTTTTATTTTGCCGTCTATGCTCCCTTTCCTGCTTTTGTCCTTTTTCCTTAAGAAATCTTTTTTTTTCTTTTCAAAAGTCATGGAAGCAAAGAAACAGAATTTGTTTAAAAAGTTACTCCTCAATAAACTCCCTCATCCTCTTTACAAATGCCTCTGCAGCCCTGAAGTACCTGTCGTACTCATGCCCCTTTATCTCCTTTATCTCGCGGTGGACAATCATTTTCATAGTCTTGTAGAAATGCCTCATAACATCAACATATTTGCGCTCAAGCAGCCTTTTTTTTACCAGCTTGCTTTCAAGCAAATCAGCAACATGCTCCGGAGTTGGAGGTATTTCGCCGTGCTTCATCAGGACTGCGTGCGCGGAATCTATAACCGCCCAGTATAAATCCAGAGTTGCCTGCAGCAAATGCCACTTGCTGTTGTGCAGCGTGTTTGGAGCCCGTATGTAATAAGTCCATATGCTCTCTGAGGTTGGCCTTATCTTGCCTTTCTTAAGCAAGACCTGAAGCGGCTCAAAAAATCCGGAGTCTATCAATGCTACTCCATCCCTTAGGATATTGATGCCAATCGGATCACCGTTTCTTATATAGTCCCAGAAGGAGGTGAACCTTAATGTTGTAATGTGCAGCCTTGTTGAAACTTTTACAATGGTTTTATTGACTATGACCCTGTAGGCTTCAACTACTTCCGGGCTCAGGCTTACTGTAGTGTCATCGATGATAACAAGAATGTCTATATCGCTTTTTGCAGTTATTTTTTTTCTCGCGCTGGAGCCGAATATTACAACAGCCCTTATCAAGCCCCCCATTTCCTTGTATATCTCATTTGCAAACCTGTACGATACGTCTATGTCGTGCTTCTCGTAATTCTCCAAGTTGGGATGCTCTCTTTTCGGCAAATCAAACTTCATAGCAGTAAATTTCCCTTAAATGTTTATAAACATTTATGACTATTTTTGAATGATAAACAGAAAATATTTTATTTATGTTGCTTTAATGCAGGAATATGATAAGGCATTTATTGGAAATATTTGCAAACTATACCAGGTCATTAGAAATTCTTTATTTGCTGGACGGAATAAAAAAGGCAGCAAGGCTGGATGCAAATGACATTGAGCTGGAAAAAATAAAGGATTTTTGCAGCAAAAAAAACCTGCATTTGGAGGTTTCGAATTTCAAAGTTGTAAAGACAGCTGACAAGGGAAAAGGGGGATACGCAAACATAGCGAAAAAGGTTCCATTAAACTATCCCGGCTGTGGCTTGCACCACATTTACATATCCAAAGACAAGAGCAGGGCAGAGCTTCTTAAACTATCTGAGGAAAAAAATGATGACAGGGCAGCCGGAGAGCTTCTGGGCTATCCACGATGCTGCATAGATTTTTTTGTAA
>JAHWGX010000061.1 GCA_019323655.1 Candidatus Woesearchaeota archaeon
AAAATATAACTGCTTTTGCCCTTATTTCCATTGTCGCTTTCACCACAAAACATCACCAGAACACGCTGGTGAAAGCGGACATTAATTGGTGTACTGTTTTAGGACATTAATTCATGTGCTGTACACCTAATTAATGAAATCATACTGCCTATCTTAGACTCAACAGCTTTAAGCACTTCAGTCAGGGAAGAAAGCAGCTGAAAAGGCATTAAGGGAAATGGCAAATGATGGGTGGATAATAATCCTGGCCAAAAGAGCCAGAAAAGGCTCTGAGGATCATGTTTCGCTAAATCCGCGAAAAGTAAGCGAGATAAAGCAGTTTCTTGGAAGTTTATAGGCAGCATCTGCAGGCGAGCAATCTTAGGATTTACCAAAGACCAGTAATTTACCCAACTGTAAATTATATATTTCTTAATATTTTTGCATAAAAATCAATAAATTTATATATAAGTATTACTTTCTAAGGTAATATGAATGAAAATTTATTAAAATTTATATTAGAGCGCGGGGAAGACTTTGAGCCGCTTATTTTTACAGGCAAGCAGCTCAAAGTGATGAAAAAGAGATTAGAAGGCATAAGGCTGAGCAATTCAGAGAGAAAGGCATTATACACATCTATAAAAAAGAAAATGGAAGCATTAAGCATTATAATGAGAGGGGAAGGAAGAAAGCTCTACATTACAGGCCATGAGCATATTATCGAAGAAAGGCTTCTGGAAGCCGAAAAGCTCGTTAAGGAATACAGCAGAAAGCATGACAGGGTTTTCATAGCAGGCTCATTTCTTTTCTCCAAACACTATAATGACATTGATATTTTTATCATAAAGGAAAAAGGGTATAAAGAAAAGTGGGAGGGAAAACATCATATTGTCTTTATTTCAGAAAAAAGGCTGAAAAATCCGATATTCCAGTCAGCTGCAAAAATTTCCATATCAGCATTTCCTATTCCAAGCAAACTATTAAAGAGGAGGCCAAAGCTGTCCGAGGCTATGAGCACTTACCATGAGGCTGTTATTGAACTAAGTAACAAGGACAAAAAGAGGGAAATGATAAGGCACCTAATTTTTGATTATTACCTATTCTCCAAGAGCGAGTTGCTTAACCCAAAAAAGCTCAGGGAACTTGTTAAAACAGCATCATTAGAGCTTCTTAATACTTATATCAAGGAATTATGCATTGCCCTATTCTCCAAAAGCTATCTTTATGCAGGCATCCACTGGTACATCCAAACGCTTGAAGAGGATATTAAATCCACAAAGCATAATAAGAACCTCATCCAATACAAAAAAACATACGAGGAACTGCTCTATGGAAGGCAAAGAGGCAAGGAAGCAATTGCTTAGCATATTTGGCCAGCAGCTGAAATTCAACAAGGAATTTGACAAATATGCAGAGCAGTTGAAGGAAGGCATGCTGCAAGATTTCTTTGCATGGTGCACTGACTGCAAGAATGATTTGGCTGACAGATCTACACCTCCAAAAAAGAAATACAGGCATTTGCTGGTATTCTTCAGAAAAATAGCATCTGACATCAGGGTAACATTGATTAAAGAGAAAAATAAGGACTTTATTGAGATAATACTAAGCGGGCACAGGTGTTACGATGACACAAGGATGAAGCTTGGCTACAAGAAAAGCTCTTGTTACGGATCTTAAGCGCTCTTAGCGAAATTCGGCATCCAATACTGCCAATTCATATCACAAAAGGCATATTTTTATATAAGTATCTTCTTAGCTGATAGTATGGCAATCCATTCTCAGAATATTGAAATTAATGACCAATTTAAAAAAGCCCTTAATTTGCTGGAAAACACCCGAAAGAATATTTTAATAACCGGGAGAGCTGGCACAGGCAAATCAACCCTTCTTGATTACTTTGCCAATCACACTAAAAAAGATGTCGTTGTATTAGCTCCAACAGGTGTTGCCGCAGTGAATGTGCGGGGACAAACTATCCATTCCTTCTTTGGGTTTAAGCCATGGATTTCTATTGACAAGGTAAAAAAGATTTACGGCCCAAGCAGCGAGCTCTACAAGGCAATTGATACAATCATTATTGATGAGGTTTCTATGGTCAGGGCAGATTTGCTTGACTGCGTTGATAGGTTTCTGAAGTTAAACGGGAAAAAGAAAAGCAAATCATTCGGAGGAACCCAGATGGTATTTATTGGAGACCTTTACCAGCTGCCTCCTGTGGTCAAAGGGAAAGAAAAGGAAGTGTTTAAAACTCATTACAAGAGCCCCTACTTTTTTGATGCTAATGCATTTAAGAACTTTCAAGTGGAATTTATCGAGCTTGAGAAAGTTTACAGGCAAACGGACGAAAAATTTATTGATCTTTTGAACGCTATCAGAAACAAATCTGTAACTGACAGTGATTTAAAGAAAATAAATAAAAGATTAGATCCTGATTTTGAGCCCAATCCCGATGATTTTTATATTAGCCTTACCACAACAAACAAGCTTTCTGACGAGATAAACACCAAGGAACTGGGAAAATTAAATTCCAAACTGTTCACTTTTGATGGAAAAATAAAAGGCAATTTTGATAGGTCGTATCTTCCGACCGATGAGATATTGAATGTGAAAGTTGATTCCCAGGTTATGCTGTTAAACAACGATAAGGCGCATAGATGGGTAAACGGAACTGTTGGAAAAATAACTGCGATTAAAGAGGATGATAATAAAAAAGCAGTTGTTAAAGTGAAATTGGAAAATGGCAAAACCGAAGATGTCAAGCGCCATAAATGGGATTTGCCGCGGGTTGTTTATAATCCTCAAACAAAAAAGGTTGAATCCGAGATTATAGGCTCCTTTACCCAATACCCCTTGAGGCTGGCGTGGGCAGTGACAATCCATAAAGGGCAGGGAAAAACTTTTGATAAAATCATTGTTGACATTGGAAGCGGAACCTTTACACACGGGCAGGCGTATGTTGCTCTAAGCCGGTGCAAAAGTTTGCAAGGTATAATCCTTAAAAAGCCAATAGAGAAAAAGCACATTTGGATGGATTGGAAAGTAGTTAAATTTCTTACACAATTCCAGTATGATATTTCAGAAAGGGGCTTATCACTAGACGAGAAAATAAGATTGATAAAAACGGCTATAAAATCAAAATCTAAGCTCAACATTGTATATTTAAAATCCAACGACCAGAAGTCAAAAAGAGTGATTGCGCCAAAAAGGGTTGGAACAATGGAATACATGCAAAAATCCTATCTTGGGGTAGAAGGATACTGTTTCAAAAGACAGGATGACCGCGTGTTTAGGGTTGACAGAATTTTGGAATTAGAAGTTAAGAATTGAGTCTATTTTTTATTTTTTCAATTTACCAATTAAATCAGATAAAACATCCAGCTTGATATCTAATGTTTGAGCAGCCATTTCAACATTTTCTTTATTTATGCTATCAAGACTTGCTTTAATATTTGCTTTAGTGATGAACGAACTTAATTCTTGCCTTAATGTTTCAATCTCAATACCAGAATACAAACATATAGAAGTTAGATCGCAAATATCTTTTATCTTTTTTTGATTATCTTTTCTTCCTTTGATAGAGCGAGTTTTCATTGCCAAAAGCAGCGAGGGAGTAGGTATGATAACGCTTCTCCCAAATTCTTTAATCTCTTTTTTATGCTTATTATCAAAAATATATTTCAACAAAGGCTCATCAATAGGTGTAAAACCCAGTTTGGATTTTATTGAAGGATCTGTTTTTGCCATAATTAAATCAGCATACAATGGAAAAATATAGTGCAAAGGTGTTTTCTTTGCCTCTTCCTTGCTTAATTCCTTCATTGTTTCTGTATGCAGCTCTTTAAAAAACCTGAAGGAAACCTTCTTGAAACCAAGCTCTGTTAATTTTGACATAACCTTTTTGGTTGTTTCTATGTCTTTAAATCCTAAATCAATGTCCCTGGAGCCAAGGTAGGGATAACCTATTTCCTTTTCAAATAAGTTACTGACAATAAAATAAACTGCCCAGCCGCCTAACAAACATATTGGCTCGTCTAAGTCTTTTATCAAATCCCTCAAATATCCATAAGAGATCTTTGTTTCCTTAACTTCGTACATATTTTTTCACCAAATATTCATAAGCCTGCATGCAAACACCACCCTCTCTTTTCAAATCAATCATTAATAAGGGAATGGTAACTACATTTAAATTATTTATTTTCTGGACAAACTTAAAAAGGTAGTTGTCATGAGCGACAATTAATCTTAAGTTTCCCTTGCCTAACAGCCCTTTTTTAAACAATTCCTTTTTCCACATTTTAATATTCTCTTCTCTCACATAAACATCTATTCTGGAAGGAAATAAATGATGCGAAATTAAATTTTCAGCTGAATAAGTTGTTAAGGTATAATCTCTTTTTGCTTTTTTAAGATACTCTAATGGCTGAGGAATATGAAACTCAAAGAATTTTTTTCTGCTATCCAAAGTAAGATAGTAATCAATCAGTTTATCAAAATTAATTACCTTTGTTTTTTTAACTAATTTTTTCTGCTTTAATCTTTTTAGAAAATGGATAACCCAAGAAATGTTTGTTTTTGTTTCTTTAGATATCCTATATTTTGTTAGGCTTCCATCTGGGTTATGTAGTAATTCTAGTATTATTCTTCTTGTTTTTACATTATTTCGAGGCATAATGTACTGGTATATTAGGTTATTTAAATATCTTACTAATATATTGGTAAAATAACCTATTTAAAAATGATACCAATATATATTTGCTTGGATTTACCAAAAAGCCATGATTTACCAAACGGTAAATTTAGCATCAATCATTTTAGTTTGCCTAAAAAATTACGAACTGTTTTTGGGTAATGTTCTGCATATTTTCTTAATTTGCTCTTTTTGCAATGACCTATCAAATCCAAAACATTGTTTTTTATTTCCTCTTCTGAATAATTATTATACTTTCCAAGGTAAATCATATCCAAAACTGTTTTCTCAGCATCAGAGTACTTAAATTCCTCTCCTTTAAGCCCAAATTTAAACAATTCTTTGCTTATTTTGATAAACTTTACCTTTGTGCCTAATATGCCTATGGCTCTGGGCCTAAAAATGCTGTCGTTTATCGCAGTTTCAACTGCAAAGTATTCATGAGTTAAATTGTTTAGCTTAACTGCTGATTCTAGGCCAAAATACCAGTTTTTAACTCCTTTTATCCTTAATGCCTCTTTTACATTATTTTTCTGTTTTTTATGCGTTAAAATTAAATACTTGGACATTTAACTAAAAAGAAAAATAAGCTAGGAGAGGTAGAGCATTTCAACTAAGGATAGACGCCCGATGGGAGCATTTTTTCTTAAATAATTTTTTTAAAGTTATAAAAATTTTTAACAGCCATGAATGTTAAACTGAGGATCAGTGCGAACATTAACAGCTCAGGTTTGCCAGGCGTATAAGCAGGGAAAACTAAAATGTTTTTTCCAGTAGCTATGATATCTCCTGTCCTGCAGGGCCTGCAGTGACCCCCGCAGTCGATTCCTGTTTCATTTTGGTTTTGTACCCTGTCAAAGCAGGTTTCACAAGCTGGGCAGCGGCCTCCGCAGTCAACGCCTTCTTCTCCATTATCCTGCACCAAATTGTAGCATTCCGGGATGAATCCGCATTCTTCATATTCAGCAGGCTTAAAATATTCTGTTCCGCAGTCATTCAAATCATAACACGCTCTGCCCATTCTGCCCTCAGAGCAAACGCCCCAGCTGTCACATTGCCAAAGCTCTTCACATGATTTCTTGCAGGTTTGAAACTCTTTGGGCTTGATTATTTCTGTCCCGCACTTGTTTGAATCATAGCATTTCCTTGTCTGGAAATCCTCTTTGCACTCACCCCAGTCAGTACAGGTCCAGCTTTCTGTACAGCTTCCATTTCCTCCGCCACTTCCGCCGGAATCTGAACTGCTTTCTGTTACATCAGCATTAAATGAAATGGAGTTTGAGGAATACATTGTATTTCCAGAATCATCCCTGCATAGGACATAATATTCTCCTGGAGTATCCCGGGTATAGGACAAAGAGCCTGTATGCTGGATTCTGCTGCCATCCATTGAGTGATTCATGCCGCTGAACGGCACATCCTGCGTGTCATACCTGCATGTTGCATGTTTATTGGTTATTACTGTAAGTGTGACAGTTACTGTGCCTGTTCCACTATAGGTAACACCCATTAAATCAATAGCCGGGGGATATGTATTCTGGGCATATGACATTGCTGATAAAAGTGCTAAAAAGAGGCCGGCAGTTAAACAAATTCCTAAGCGATTAAGCCTTTTTCCCGCTGGTTTGTTCATTTACCGTTCCCCTCTAAACACATCTTCATAAACAGCTCCACTTTTTTTGAGAGCATTATTGCGTTTTCCTCGCAATATTTTTGGAAGATATCATAAGTTTCAGAATCAATGCTCAGTGTAACTTTCTTTTTTGCCGATTTATGCTTTCTCATATTATATCTTTCCAGCCTCCCCGACTTGTTTTTTCATAAACAGCTCTATCCTTTTAGAAAGCATTATGGCGTTGTCTTGGCAAAACCTTTGAAAACTATCATAAGTTTCAGAATCAATGCTCAGTGTAACTTTCTTTTTTGGCATAGTGTTTGCCTGTTTCTATACAGTTATACTTATATATAAATCTTTGTATTTCTTATTAAGTTTTAAGAAGTACTTAGAAATACAAATAAGCACCAACCTGTCAGTCGTTATAATGCTGCTTCACCGATTCATCTAAAGTCTGATAAACTATCTCATTTACCTTCAATATTGTGCCCTTTTCTATAAGAAATACAAGCCTGTATGAAATTTCCTTTGAAATCTCCATATTTATAAAACATGTTTCTATGCACTGATCCGTGAAAACCCCATTTACTAAAACCGAAAAATTACCAACTTCATCAAAAACTTCTTTTGTGAGAAGGGGCTTCAGAGGCGTGATGACCAGCAGTCCATTTTCTTTGTTCCCACCCTCGCTTTTTTTATCTGCCGCCGCCATGCTAGTAATACTGACTAACCCTTTTTTATATTCCCCTTTTTTGCCTATATTTTCATATACCAATAATGTTTGCCCTTTTCCGGTATCAATGTAAATCTTGACCTGGCCCTCCCCAATTATTTCTCCTGAAATCCTGAAGGAGGTTACAGTAAAGGGAGTTATGTTATTTGAAGCTAAAATAAAGTTCTGGCTTTCATTAAGTTCGAGCTTTAATTTTTGCCTGTTGATATCTGTCGGCACATATCCTGTAATTGCCGGCTTATAGAACAATGATACAATTAAAGCCGAAATCAGCAATATCCCAAAAGAAAGCTGGATTTTATGCCCCAATTCCATTTTATGCATCCCGGACGTCCCTTAGAAAATTTAAAAAACCGTGCAGAATTTGATAATTACTGCATAGGTTTTTGTTTTCCTAACAGCCGTTAACCTCTTTTGATCTCTAAAACTTAAAGGCAGTGCGATTAGTTATTACGAACTTGGGATCGATTTTTTTCCAAATCAGTAATGATTTTCATAAAGTTCTCTTTTAAATAGCCCCGTTTGTCTTTGGCAGCTTTAGCAATCTCCTTGGATATTTTGTCTATATCCCCGATATCCCAAACAGATTTTACAGTTTCTACCCTTTTATAAAACAGCTTTTTGTCTATCCTGCTGTTCTCAAGCAGTGCATCTGCCAGATGCTTCCAAAAAAATACCTCATTCAGAATATCATTGCCCATTAAATAAGCGGACATGTTTTATATTAAATATGTTTATTCTAAAATGTTCCACTTTTACTTGAATGTGTTGCACTTAATCAAAAAGAAAGCTGAAGAAACAGCCTTTTTTTGGACAACCTTCCGGTAGTTTTTTTTAAGTTTAACCCTCAGGCATCCTTTATGTTAGAGCCCCCGCAGGTTCACAAAGAACTGCAGCACAATCTGGATCCAGAGCAGTTCTGCAGGAAAGGACACCATGGAGTGGAGTTTAGGGAGGTTTATAAAAACAGCTATGAAGGGCGCAGGATCCTGAAGCAGATTTATGGCTTGAGGGCAGAGGTATATGCTGTGCTTGGATGGATACTCCATTCCGGCGCCAAGCTGATTAATGATGAGTTTGACGGTGTTCCTTATTCTACGCATTATGCCCTGATTGAGAACGGGCAGGTGATTGGCGCGCATAGGATGACAAAATATTCTGATAGCTTTAAACTGCCTTTTCTTAAGGAAGGGAGTGACCCAGATCTGTTCGGGGTCCCAAATGAACGGGTCTCAGAAGCAAACAGGCTGCTAATCAAGCAGGACAGGAAATACCCCGGCTGTGCAAAACAATTGCTGTTTAATACAACAAACTATGAGCTGGAGAACCACTCCCAAGCTGTTGTCAGCATAGGATTTTCATATCATCTCGGCTTTTTCGAATTCATGGGCTACAGGGCTGTAAGTAAGGAACTGGAATGCGTTCTTGACAGGAGCGGCGACAAAACAATAACGAGAAAAGGGACTCCTGTAGTTGCAACCCCCTACACCTTAAACCGAAATTTAGATTTGGATAAATACAATTTAAAGAGGGAGTTTGTGGTGATAAAAAATGGGTAAGAGATATAATGAACTTTTTATGAGAAACATCGGAATTTTAACAGGGGAGGAACAAAATAAGCTGAGAAAAACCTGCATAGCTATTGCAGGGGTTGGAGGTGTCGGAGGCATCCAGATTGTTATGCTGGCAAGAGCAGGCATCGGAAAAATCAATATTGCGGATCCGGATACATTCCAGTTATCCGACAGGAATAGGCAATACGGAGCTCATGAGTCCACAGTCAGCATGAACAAGGCGGAAGTTATGAAGGGCATAATTGAGGATATAAACCCATACTGCGAGGTCAATATTTTTAGCGGAGGGGTCAATAAAGATAATGTAAAAGACTTTGTTAAAAATGCAGATGTTGTTATCGATGCTATAGAATACTTCACTGCAGAGGAAAAAGCAAGGCTGCATAAGGAGTCCAGAAACCAGGGCAAATATGTTTTTACGTCCCCTATAGTAGGGTTTGGCTCTTCACTGCTGGTATTTGACCCAGAGGGCATGACTTTTGAAGAATATTTTAACCTGGATGGCAAAAATAAAAAATTGAGTTTTGAAAAGTATTGCCCTGTCTACCCGGACTATCTAAGTGAGAGCCTTTATAGAGACGCAGTGAATAAAAAAAGGCCAATACCGTCTTTTTCTGCCTCAACTGCAATATCTGCGGCATTGTTGGCAACAAATGTTATCTTATTTTTGCTAAACAGGAAAAAACCGGCAACTGCGCCTCATTGCATATTAGTTGATTTCTACAGGCAGAAGTTTGATATTATAAAGATTGGAAAAAATGGAACGCAAAGAAAAAACATGGAACGCAAAGGAGGAATGGAAGCAATTTTGGAATGAGTTTGCGATAAGCTCCTATGATAATATCTGCCTGCTTAAAGAATACAATAAGCTGCTCGATAAAATAAGCCTTATGGTAGGCAGCGGCAAGCGCGTGTTAGACGCAGGCTGCGGAACAGGAAACCTTGCTGCCAGGCTTGCAAAAAATAACAAAGTAACTGCCGTGGATTTCAGCCGGGAAATGCTGAGGGTAGCAAAAGAAAAAACAAGAAAGCTCCCCCAAGTCGAGGTAATGGAAGGCGATGTCACATCATTGGAATCTGAAGGCAGCGCTTTTAATGTTGTTGTATCTGTGAACGTATTGCTTAATCTGGACAACCCTGAAAAATCAATTCGGGAATCTTACAGGGTCCTGAAGGAGAAAGGGGCATTAATAGTGTCATGCCCTGTCTCTGGCGTAAAGCTCTCAAAAGAGCTTGCGGATAAAGCATATAGCGATACCTATAAACTGAACGAAAACAGGGAAAAAATAACAGAACTCCTAAGATTTAACAGGCTCCTGTTTAAAAATGGCGGGATTAAGTTTAAGCCGACTGAACAGGAAATCACTGATTTAATTAAAAAGGAAGGGTTTAAGATAGTGTCCGCAGAAAAAATATACTACGGGTCTAACGTTCTTATTCATGCAGTAAAAACCTGAATAACAAACCTAGATAACAAAATTATTCGCAGTTACCTTTTCCTCAATAAGGCTTAGGTACCTTTTCTCCAGCCCGCGGCAAATATCAGATTTTTGTCTTTTTACCTCGTACAAACAATATTCATCCCCCCTGGCAATACATTTTGTTTCTTCAGATTCCATAGGCTCTTCAAAAAATGCTTCGCACATCCCGCTTATCAAGCCTGAAACATAATTGTCCAGGGGATAATCGGTTTTTCCGAATAGTTCCCTGTAGTAGAATGGTGTAGGGTTGTACAAGGACTTGAAGCATGCTGTTTTATTTTTGAATTCCACCTTTTCCAAGGCACCGATACCAAAACCTGTAAGCCCCATCTGCTCAAGGACAGATTGGAACAAGCTATTGTCTTTTTTAAATCCGTATTTTTCCACCTGAAACAAAACTGCTTCTCTCGATTGCACTCTGCCAAGATGGTACAAAATGCTGTTCACTCCATTATCAAATTTTTCTTGGAACTCCCTAATAAGGAATGCCATGCTTATTGACGGAAAAGTAAAAGCCC
Organism: Candidatus Woesearchaeota archaeon; assembly: GCA_019323655.1. Taxonomy (GTDB): domain Archaea; phylum Nanobdellota; class Nanobdellia; order Woesearchaeales; family GW2011-AR4; genus JACPJP01. The sequence continues at coordinate 10,588 of JAHWGX010000061.1, forward strand.
CGGTATTCCAGATTGTGAACATACCCCTATCCCAGCCCATCATGTCATGCCCCTCCACTTTTTTAATTAATTCCCCGGAGAATTCAGGCAATTTTCTGTTTTTGAAGGGTTTAGAGAAGATATCCTCAGTGCAGCCTGAGAAAGCAGGCTCTTCTCCAGCCATATCATCTTTTTTTGACTTAATGTAACAGCTGTTGCTGTGCTTTATGATGCAGCTGGTTTCTTCTGAAGCCATTTTGCAGTTAAAAATAATCTCAGCCAGGCCGCAGCAGATTCCCTCGATGAAGGGGTTTGAGTTTTCGTTGCCAAATCCGAACAATTTTGCATGCATCCTGCACAAAGGGGAATTCTTCAGCTGGAATATTATTTCTTTAAAAGACCTGTTGATGCTTGCTATTTTTATGTCTCCGTAACAGTAAATGCCAAGGTATTTCAATATCAGCTCCAGCTCCTGCTGATTTAATGTTCCGGAGGGAAACCACAAATTTACCATTGCCTTAATCTGCCTTTTTCCAAGCTCTTTTGATAAGTTAAAAGCAGAGCCGCCATACTTGAGTTTCAGTATATGAAAGAAAACCGCCGCATTTGGCAAACTGATTATGTTATTAGGAAAACCAAAAGTAAAAAAGTTCCCCCCCTGATATTTGATTTTGCCATCCTTGATCAGACTATAAACAAACCTATCCATTTTTTTTGCTATGGATGATTATCCCTCCCCCGCTTATTTCGAGAGGAAATGAATCAGGATTATTTTTTGTGGAGCGCATTTTCCTGACTTTAAGCTGCCTTGAATAATCCCCCCCCATAGTCATGTAGTCTATCTTTATGACTCCATCGCAGAGAAATTCTGAAACGCCGTCTTTTGAAAGCCTTTCACTGCCCTCTCCTGTCTCAGAAATTAATATTTTTGTGATTGCGGTGTATTTCTGGAGCCTTTTAATCAGCCTGTAAATAACGCTCTTTATCCAGAGCTTGTCTGAGAGGGGCTTTTCGCCCTCTTCAAAGCTGATAATGTTATTTGCGTAGGTGTCTAAAGAATCTATAACAAGCCTTTTTATCTTGTAATCTTTTATTGCATCATCAATCATTTTGATGAGAATGCTTTCATTCAGTTTTTCCTGCTCGGGCAGGGTTTTAATGATTACCTTGTTGTTTTCCCTTAGGTTCTTAAGGCTCATCCCCAACTGGTTTGCCTGCATTATCAGGTTTGAGGGAGTTTCTTCAAATGTTATGATAAGCCCCGGCTCATTAAATCTCGAAGCGCCGTTTTTTAGAAACTCTATCCCAAAGATTGTCTTGCCTGTCCCCGGAGAGCCGCTTAAAAGAACATTATAACCCCGGGGTATGCCTTCTTCAACTAATCTGTCAAATCCCCTGATGCCTGTTTTGACTCTCTTTATCATTTTAATCTTCTATCTGTAATCTTCCCTATAACCCAATAGTCATTTATCTATAACATAAAACATAATAATCTTGCCTTTTGAGTCTATCCTTAAACACTTCACAATGCTCCGTGACCCTATCCCCTTGGCGATATTGCGCGGCACCCTTAAATATTTTGTGTTCCCCTTCCCTCTGGATACTATGTTGGTCCCTATGTCTGCGGAATCTTCCGAGAACAGGTGCATATTTGTAATGTGGCCCCTTAACAGCAAAGCCTCCTCGTAATCTATTGAAACCGTATATTCCACTTTATTGTTTGCTGTTATTCTGGTGCTCTTAACAGACCCCATATCGCCTATGTTTTTATTCTGCATATTTAAACTTTAGTTGTCACTTTGATATGTAAAACCAAAATAACAATATAGAACATTAGTCCCGCTCAAGCTCATAAACTACAAATACGGCACTTCTTGTTATTTCAACAGGAGCTGATTGTGATGAAACCCGCAGCCGGAATTTCCCAAGGGGAAATAAAACAAGCCTATGGCAAAGAAAAAGGCGGAAGGGTTAAACAGCGCCTGCTGATAATCTTAAAGGCTTTAAGATTAAATGCAAATATTTCATCCAATCTGTGATTGGCGGTTGAGATGCAAAAATCTTATAGCGAATATCCCTATTCTCAGAAATCCTGCCTCGGGCATTAGAGCGGGCAATCCCCGTCTGTGGCTGGTGGTTTCGGATTTCTGTTGAAAAAAGATTCTTGGGCTGATGGAATAGGCTTAAGCCTTTTCTTATATTCCCCATAATAATAACCTTTATATGCTAGTGCAGAAAACCCCTGCTGGTAATTTCTTTAATAAGAGAAAGTGGCGAGGTGAACTGCAGTGAGAAAAATTTGCGTGATAAACCAGAAAGGCGGAGTAGGCAAGACCACCACTGCTATAAATATAGCAGCAGGGCTTTCCAGGCAGGAGAAAAAAGTTTTGATTGTTGATTTTGATGCTCAGGGAAATATTGCTTCATCCCTGAATATTGAAAATGAAAAGGACATCTACCATATCATGTCTGAAAATGTAGACCCAAGGCAGTGCATAAAGAGCCTTGGAACAAATCTGGACATAATACCCAGCAGGGAAACTTTGGCAAAAACAGAAGTGCTTCTTGCAAAGATGCCTGATAAGGAGCATATCCTGAGAAAGAAGCTTGAAAATCTGGGAGGCTATGACTATGTCTTTATTGACTGCCCTCCATCCCTGAGCGTGTTGAACCAAAATGCATTGTTATATGCGCAGGAGGCCTTCATTCCGGCATCTACAGATTACCTGGGTTTCAGCGCTTTGATGAAAATGGCGGAGGTAATTGAGACTCTAAACAGGCACTTTAAGCATAATATAAAAATAACCAAAGTAATCCCCACTTTGTTTGATAAGAGAAACAAAACCTGCAGGGCTTACCTGGATAAAATAAATAACCAGTTTTATGAGGTTGCTACAGCCCCTATACGGGCGAATTCAAAACTGAAAGAGGCTCCGGAGCATGGAAAATCTATTTTTTCTTATGCAAAAAACTCCAGAGGGGCAAAAGATTATCTGGAGGTTGTCAGGGGGGTCTTGAACGAGGAAGAGAGGGTGCTTTCAAGTTACAAAAGCATGAGGGCGGGGAGCACAGCCTCATTGAATAGCGCGGAGCCATAAAACCGGGATTCCCTTTACGCTCTTTCGGTTACGCAAGTTCAGAAAAATTTTGTTCCAAAAAGCAGTTTCAGGGGCGTTTCTGCCAAGTGCGAGTCACAATAAAGAACAAAATTGAGGGCAGTTTATAATTATCCAAAATAGTCTTCATAGCAGAATGGCTGGTTTCTTTCCTCATAACTGCAGCTGCCCTTTTTTAAGATTACATTTCCGTCGAGAAACTCCCGGAAGCGATTCAGCAGGCTGGCGCAGTCTTTACACCTGCTGAAGCATGTTCCTATCTCTACTTCAAATTCATTATTGCTTTTCCTGGATAATCTGGAAGGAACATCTGAACTGCCCATAAAACGGCTGTAAATCCCCTCAACAAAACTGGTGTCTTTAATCTTTTCAGAGAGGGTTATATGCAAAATGCATTTCTTAGGGCTCTTGTCACTGACAACTTCTTTCTCTACTGCAGCGCATAATCCCTCTCTCATCCGGAATTCGCTCTCTTTTTGCTGCTTTAATATCCTCTCAGGAAGCCTGATGCTTCCGTCCGGGTTGAACCATTCCATTTTTATAGTCTCCAGCTGCCTGACTCCATATCCCTGGAGCAAACAGCATATTCCATCTTTCTTTTGACTAAGCTCTCAAAGGTGCCGGCTGCAATTTCCGGAGTGTTGTTGTTTCCGGACAGGTGGCCTAGAAGGGCCAGGGAAAGGCCTTTTCCCCTGCGCTGTATAACAGAACTTGCATCTGCATTGCTTAAATGGCCCTGCTTGGACAGTATCCATTGCTTTAGGAAATCAGGATAATGCCCGTTGATAAGCATATCCACATCATGGTTGCTTTCAAGAAGCACGCTGTTAAGCTTTGGAATCTCGGATTCCATCTGCTTTGTGACAATGCCTGTATCTGTGAAAATGCCAAGCTTATTGATAACAAAACCGCAGGAGCTGACATTATGGGAAGTAGGTATTGCCTTTATCCTAAGGGAGCCTATTCTAAATGGATTATTCAAAGAAAAATCTTTTCTTTTTACGCCTCCAAGACTGAACTTAGCTTCTGAGTAGGAATCTTTAGAGATATAGAGCGGAATATTGTACCTTCTTGATACAACCCCTGCTCCGGCAATATGGTCATGGTGGGAATGCGTCAGAATAACAGCATCCACCTTCTCTAAGCTTTTTCCCAGCCTTTCCATGCGATGCGCAATTTCCCTGCCGCTCTTTCCGGCGTCCACCAGTATTGCGCTGCCATTGTTTTCTATCAGGCAGCAGTTTCCATTGCTTCCGGAGGCTATTACAGAAATCTCCATTACTACTTGCTCACCTTTTTTATTGTTTTTAGTGCCTTCAATATGGATTTTATATAAACCTTATGGAATTCGAAAAAAATTATGGGGCTTTGTGTAAAAAGCCCTACTCCGCTGACTGCACAGAAAATTAAAGATTTTCCTAGTTGCGCTCAGCTTTGCTTCGGCAAACCAACCCAAAACTTTGTTTAGGAACGCAGTCAGCTCCGTCTGGCCATGCCTTGATTTACTG
>JAHWGX010000062.1 GCA_019323655.1 Candidatus Woesearchaeota archaeon
ACTTTTTTCGTATGTGGTTGGTACTCCATCCGTTGTTTCGTAATCGGATAATCTCAATTATCTTTCCATTTCTGAGTTTCATATACTCAGCAATCTTATCGTCAGGAAATAGTTTTCGGATAGAACATAATCTTTTTTGTTTTATTTAAAATTATATTATTCTTATCTTTATTAAGTAAATCTTTATCCAACCTAAAATTATTGACTTTCATTCCAAAAAGAGTATTCAATAATTTATTCTTCTCAATCCCCTTAAAGTATTTACTCTTACCAGTAATCTTAACTCCATTAATAAATCCACCAATTTCAATAAATTTTTTTATACTTTTTAACTCTTTAATTCCGAGACCTTTGACCCCAGACCAAGTCACTTTGGATTTTAGGATAAATGATTTAATTCCAATTTTTTGAAATATTTCTTGCCAATCTTTTAATAACCGGGGATGAGCGCAGGCAAATTGTAAGTTGATATATAAGGTATCTCGAGCGAATTCAGGAAAAACACTCCCTTCACAACTCATAGCTATTCTAATAGACTCTTCTAATATTTCTTTACTCTCATTATTCAAGAAAGATAAAGTTGGCTGTGGTTCGTTAAGATATTGTTTTATACTTTTATTCCTTGGGCAACTATTATACTTCGGAGATAATTTCAACAATTCCTCTTGTACATCTTTACTATTGATTGTAGTCTCTTTTCCCCTTAGCATATAAGATCCCTTGGTAGGGGCGAGACTGTATCTTTCTTTAAAGAGACTGGTAAAGTAACTTTGAAGAACATCATCTGTGCATATTAACATATTTGCTCCGCCATTCTTAAAGTAACCATCTGTTAACATAAATACAGCTATTAGTTTATGGAATTTATCCTTTAGATTATAAGGAAAATCCTTAGGATGTTTAATAGTTAAATGTTTGTGTAACCTTCTAGTACCATCACCATGAGATCTTATTTTTGTATTCTGGGCTTTTAATATTTGATGAACGCCATGAAGACTCATGCCAAACTTTTTAGCAATTTTACTAATTTGCCAACCATGTTCATACAGATTTTTAAACTCAAGTTCTTCTTTTATTGTAAATTTACATCTTAAATCTCTTTTTTGGTTATTTAAATTCATTTTAAATCACCAATACATATTGTTGTGAAACTATGTAAGTGATTTCTCTTATTTAAATACCCTATGTACAAATGTCCAGTGGATAATAAGAAAATTACAATTTGATAGTTGAACATCTTTTAGGCGATTTAAAATGTTAAATCAAAAAAGGCAAATTACTTAATACTCAAGAAAATGATTAAGCCTTTTTATAGCATGGAGTTTATCATTATCCCCTAATTTGGCATTATTAATTGCAGATTGTAATATACCAATTATTTTGTCGTAATGATTTCTATCAATTTCATAAGGCACTTTGTCTTTGCCTCCTAATGCAAAACTATACTTTACAGGGTCTTTCCAGGAAGCTTTAGCGCCGTAAATTAAATCAGAAACCAGAGCCAGGCTTCTTATTGTTTTGGGGCCGATGCCTTTAACAGAAACCAATTCTTCATAATTCCCGGGCTGGATTTCATAGGCTTTTCTTAAACTTTCAAAATTCCTTTTATCCATATCAATTATTGTGTGCCTTGGAAGCATTGAAAATTTTATTATTTCCTTGCTGTTAAAATCGCCCAATGTTTTTTGTATTGGCCCTTTGGTGTACTTTTCCAGATGTTTTGGATTGTCATTGACAAGATCCAGGCTTATTTTCTGGGACTCTTCGCTTTCCTTTGCAGTCATGTCCAAAACAGTATTCTCTTTCTTGTTGCCACAGATTGCATTATGGGGCTCGCTTACAAAACTTGCTATGTTTCCGCTCAGCCAATGGTACCTTCTTGCGTAATGATTTTCCGCATTCATCCCCTGCTGGATTACTGCCCATGAGCCTTTTTCATCAAAGACAAAGCTGTGGTGGTATAGCTGATAGCTGTCCTGCAGCAGGCAGGTATCCACTTTTGCCGACATTCTTGAAGAATACTTTAATCTTTCAATTTTTGCTGATGATAAACCGAAACTTGCGTTTTCTATTTCATCTAAAGTTTTTCTTGAAGCCTTTCCTTTTCCGCCTGCAAAATAAATTCCCAAGTTTTCTTTGTTTAAGGCTTCTTTTAATGCCCCCAGCGTTGTGGTGGTTAAGCCCGAGCTGTGCCAGTCAAAACCTATAACGCATCCCAATGCCTGAAACCAGTAAGGGTTTGCTAATCGGGATAAAAACTCATCAGGCCCAAATTCTCCAATTAAAACCGCAGAGATGGCTTTGCTCAGCCCAACCATCCTTGGAAAAAGCCATTTTGGGCAGCTTCCTGTATGCAAAGGCAGATTGCAGACGCCTGTTCTCATAAGGAACAACAACAATATGCAGTTTATAAACCTCACGCGCAGATGTCCAGTGGCATCGTACACTAAAAATAAAGATAACCCTTCTAAACTCTACTTCACACTAACACAAACCTTATAAATCTTCTAATCCCAATGTCTGAAGATGGTGATAAAATGGGGCTTCTTGAATGGTCAAACAAAAATATAACAAAATTCAATGCATGGGATATAGCCTGTATTAAGGTTTACTGTTTGCTTGTGGGCATTGTAGTTGGAGCGTATATAGCCGGTTTTGTCAAAGCTTATGTCTGGTTTTTTATAGCAGTTATTGTTTTATTGGTTGCAAAACTGCTGTACAAGATGCTTAAATAAAGAATGAAAAGATTAACCTGCAGGAAATTAATTTCATTTTCAGTAGCATGGCTTATTTTAATACCTGCAAGCATTTTACTGCACAATGTTTTTTCCGGAATTTACGGAGAATTTTCAGCATTATCCGAAATTTTCTTTTCCATGTCCCTTATTTTTACATTAGGCGCTTTTATTCCA
>JAHWGX010000063.1 GCA_019323655.1 Candidatus Woesearchaeota archaeon
AGGCTGTTTAAGGTGTTTCATATGAAAACAAAATTTTCAAGTTCATGGGCAGGAAGCAAGCAACCAAGGAAACAAAGGAAGTACAGGCATAATGCCCCGCTGCACACAAAACAAAAATTTGTTGGTTCGCACCTCTCAAAGGAGCTGCGCAAAAAATACAACAAGAGAAGCATTGGCATAAGAAAAGGTGACAGCGTTAAGGTAATGAGGGGGCAATTTAGGAACAAAAAAGGGAAGGTCGAGGAAGTCAGTTTAAAGATGACCTTGGTCTATGTCAGCGGCATTGAAGTTTTAAAGAAAGACGGCACCAAATCCAGATACCCGCTCCACCCGTCAAATTTAATGATTACAGAACTTAACATGGAAGATAAAATGAGGGGTAATATATTCAAAAGGAAATAAAATGTCAAAACACCTTAAAAGAAATTTCGCACCAAGAAACTGGAAAATTAATAAGAAAGGGATAAAGTTTATTGCTAAACCCAGTCCCGGCCCACATAAAATGAGCATGTCTTTACCACTAAATGTCATTATGAGGGACATTTTAGATTATGCAAATACAAACCGAGAGGTAAGGTTTATACTGCAAAATAAAGATGTCAGGGTTGATGGCTCCAGGATAAAAGACTATAGGTTTCCTGTGGGTTTATTTGATGTCTTATCATTAGATGAAGTGGATGAGCATTTTAGAGTAATTTTAGACAAAAAAGGAAAATTAGACCTTATTAAAATAGGGAAAGGTGAAAGCAATCTAAAGCTGTGCAGGATAGCAGGAAAAACCATCGTTAAGGGGAAGACCCAATTGAATTTGTATGATGGAAAAAATATTATTGCAGGGGAGGGAAATTATAAAGTAGGAGATTCTGTTTTGCTTGCCCTAGGCAAAAATGAGCTGAAGGAAAGTATAAACCTTGGGAAAGGCGTTTTGATATACCTTATAGGTGGAAAACATACAGGCCACATCGGAAAAGTCCAGGATATAATAGGCAACAGAATCCTATACAAAACAGAAAAAGGGGATATTGTTGAAACTTTAAAGGCGTATGCGTTTCCAGTAGGCAAAGACAAGCCATTAATAACCTTAACAAAATAAGATGAACCTAATGAGAGAGATAAGTGTAGAAAAAGTCACCTTAAACATCGGTGCCGGAAAAGATCAGGCTAAATTAGACAAGGGAATAAAGCTGATAAAAAACATAACGAGCTATGCTCCTGTAAAAACATTTACAAAAAAAAGGATACAGGAATGGGGGCTAAGACCAGGATTGCCAATAGGGTGCAAGCTGACTTTAAGGAAAAGAAAAGCCCTGGATTTACTGAAAAAGTTATTTGAAGCAAAGGATAACCTGCTGCAAGAATCCAACATTGACAATGAAGGTAATGTCTCTTTTGGCATAGGCGAATATATTGATATCCCCGGGGTGAAATATGACCCGGACATAGGGATTATGGGCCTTCAGGTTTGCATTACACTCAAAAGGAATGGATTCAGAATAAAGCACAGGTCCATAAAAAGACGTTTGATCCCAAAGAAACACAGAATAAAAAAAGAAGAGGCTATTAATTTTTTAAAAAACCAGTTTAATCTGAAAATAGGCGGTTAAAATGACGTACAGCAATCACAAAAAGGAATTCAAACAGCTCAAAGCTAAACCTACCAAGATGAAAAAATTCCTTAAGCATAACGTTCCTAAAAAAAGAAGCTGCGGGAGAAGCCTTAGGAAGTGCAAGAGATGCGGCAGGATAAGGGGGCATATAAGCAGTTATGGGCTTGGATTATGCAGGCAGTGCTTCAGAGAGGTCGCAACAGATCTTGGATTTAAAAAATACAGTTGAGGTTAAAATGTCACTAAACGATTCATTGGCTAATGCATTATCAGTAATTTTGACGGATGAGAAAGTAGGTAAAAGCGAAAGCAGAATCAGCCCATCTTCAGAAGTCATAAAAAAAGTGCTTGATGTCATGAAAAGAAATGATTATGTCGGGGAATTTGAGGAAATTAAAGACAGAAAAGGCAACATAATCAAGCTAAAACTTGTGGGAAATATAAACAAGTGCGGCGTAATAAAGCCCCGATACAGTGTAAAAAAAGATGAATTTGAAAGGTTTGAAGAGAGGTACCTTTTAGCAAGAGGAATGGGGATACTAATCGTATCAACACCCTCGGGCATCATGGCCCATAATGAAGCAAAGAAGAAGAATATAGGGGGAAAACTTCTGGCCTATTGCTATTGAAAATGAAAGACAAAAAAATTAAAAGCGGGGGGTTAAGCATAGAAATTAAACTTGAACCTAATTTAAATGCAGAGTTAGCCGGCAGCATATTAAGCCTAAGAGGGCCTAAAGGGGAAATAAAAAAAGAATTTCTGAATAAAAATATAGCTATGACGATTAAAGAGGGGGCTGTAACCCTTAAAGCATCCAAGCTAAACAAAATGAATAAGAAATTCATAAAGTCTTATGCTGCCCATATAAAGAATATGGTGGAAGGCGCCTCAAAGGGGCATAGGTACACTTTAAAGATATGCTCAGGCCATTTTCCAATGAATGTTTCTGTAAGCAACGGGCAGTTAATTGTAAAAAATTTTCTTGGGGAAAAAGTCCCAAGAACACTCAAATTAAAGCCTGGTGCAGAAGTCAAAGTTGAAGGGGACACCATTTTTGTGGAGAGCCCCAGCAAAGAGATTGCAGGGCAGGTAAGCGCTGACATTGAGAAGCTTACAATAAGGACGGGATACGACGGAAGGGTCTTTCAGGACGGTATTTGGATATCTTCAAAAAACGGGGAAGAATACAAGCAGTAAAATGGGCTCAATAAAAGAACTTTTGGAATTAAGAAAGCAAATTAAAGCTAAAAAACCTAATTTTATCAGGCAGGATACCAATAAAAAGAAAAGGCTAAAAAAAAAATGGAGAAAGCCAAAGGGGTTGCATTCAAAGCTCGGGGCAAAGCTAAAGGGGAGGCCTAAACATGTGTCTAAGGGCTACAGAAGCCCGAAAAAAGCAAGGAATCTGCATAAAAGCGGGCTGCAGCAATGCATCGTTAATTCAGCAGGAGGCTTGGAGCAGCTGGATGCAAAAAAGAATTGCGTGGTTATTTCATCTTCTGTTGGAGACAGGAAGAGGATTATAATACTAAAGAAAGCGAAAGAAGAAGGCTTTAATGTGGTAAATATCAAAAATGTTGATGATTATATAAAAAAGGCAGAAGAGAAAATCCAACTAAGGAAAAAATCAAAGGAAGAAGAAAAAGGAAAGGCAAAGGAAACCAAAGCGGTAGAGAAAAAAGAAGTAGAAGAAGAATTAACAAAAAAAGTAGAAGAAGAATCAAAGAAGGAGACTGAAAAGAAGGAAAAAGACAAAATTTTGACTAAAAGGTCCAGATAAAATGAAACTCACAATACAAAAAAGGCTTGCTGCACAGATTTTGAAATCTTCAGAGAATGCTATCTGGTTAGACCCAAATAGGCTTGAGGAGATAAAAGAAGCAATAACGAAAGCTGATATAAAATCCCTGATAAAAGACGATGCCATTAAAGCCAGAAGAAAAAGAGGAATTTCGCGGTACAGAGCAAGAAAAAGAAAAAAACAAAAGGGGAAGGGCAGGAGAAGAGGCCGGGGGTCTGTCAAAGGAGGCAAGCAGGCAAGGCTAAGGGAAAAAACACGGTGGATTAACCGCAGCAGGCTACAAAGAGCATTCCTCCAAAATTTAAGGGATAAAGGCATTATAAATAAGTCCTCCTACAGAATGCTCTATAGGAAGAGCAAGGGAGGAATTTTCAGAAGCGTAAGGCACATTAAAATTTATATGAAAGAGCATGGAATTGGAAAATGAAAAAAAGCAGCATTTATACAGTGCAGTTTAGGAGGAAAAGGGAAAGCCTGACAAATTACAGAAAAAGGCTGAAGACTTTATCGTCAAATAAGCCCAGGCTTGTTGTAAGAAAATCATTAAAAAACATACAAGCTGCAATAGTGATATATGATAAAAAGGGGGATATTGTCAAGGCAGCATCACATTCTTCTAACTTAAAAAAGTTTGGCTGGACTTATGGCACAGGAAATCTGCCGGCTGCTTATTTAGTAGGATTTTTACTTGGAAAAAAGGCAAAAAATGCAAAATTGGATGACGCTGTACTGGATATAGGCCTGAATAAATCAATAAAAGGCTCAAGAATCTATGCTGTTTTAGCCGGAGCTTTGGACGCTGGCTTAAACGTTCCCCACAGCGATGAGATTTTGCCCAACAAAGAAAGGCTTACTGGAAAGCACATAATGGATTATGCAAAGGTATTAGAAAAAAATTCAGATTTGTTTAAAAGGCAATTTGGCGCCTGCTTAAAGAATAAAAGCAATCTCTCTGACATACTAAAAAAATTTGAAGAAGCAAAAGGCAATATAGCTAAGACTACAAAGTAAAATGGAAAAGAAAAAGATGGAAGAAGAGGAAATTTTAGAGACTAAAGGTAAAAAGGATGATGATGAACGTACTAGTACAAAGAGTGCCAGTTTTGAAAAAGAAACCTGGAAGCCCAAGACATCTTTGGGCATTAAAGTAAAATCCGGGGAAATTGACAACATAGACTATATACTGAACAACAGGCTAAAAATTTTAGAGCCTGAAATTGTAGATATATTAATGCCTAATTTGACTACAGACCTGCTGCTTGTAGGGCAGTCAAAAGGAAAGTTTGGCGGTGGCCAAAGGAGAGTTTTCAGGCAAACACAAAAAAAAACCCAGGAAGGAAACAAGCCTAAATTCGGGACTTTTGCAATAGTTGGAAATGAAGAAGGTTATGTGGGCATTGGCTATGGAAAAAGCAAAGAGACTGTTCCGGCAAGGGAAAAAGCCAATAGGAATGCCAAACAGAACATTATAAGGATATTAAGAGGGTGCGGAAGCTGGAAATGCGGGTGCAACAACCCACATAGTGTTCCTTTTGCTGTTGAAGGAAAATGTGGTTCAGTGAAGATCAGATTGATACCTGCGCCAAGGGGGACAGGCTTATGCATAGGGGAAGAATGCGGCAAGATCCTAAAGATTGCAGGGATAAAAGACGTGTGGAGCAAAACATTCGGGCAAACTAAAACAAAGGTCAATTTGGTTTATGCCTGCTTTGATGCTTTGAAAAAGCTTATGGAGATAAGGCTGCAAAAAGAAGCTGCTGGGAGGCTTGGTGTTTTGGAGGGACAGGCAGACAAGCAATAAAATGGAAAAGGAAAAAAATCAAAAACTGGCTATCATAAGGGTCAGAGGGCTCACCGGGGTAAAGATTGGTATTGACCAGACTCTTAAGAAGCTGAAACTGTATAAAAAAAATTATTGTGTTGTTGTTCCAAAGAACCAAAGCTATTTAGGAATGATAAGAAAAGCCAAAGACTATGTCACATGGGGGGAAATAGACGAAAAGACTTACAATGCCTTAACAGGAAAAAGAGGGGAAGAGTACACTGCAAAAGTATCTGACAAAAAAGGAAAAATAAATTACGGCAAGTTTATAGATATTGGCGGGAAAAAAATAAAGAACTTTTTTAGGTTAAACAGCCCGAAAAAAGGCTATGGAAGGAAGGGCGTAAAGGCTTCGTTTACTGAGGGCGGAGCCTTGGGGTACAGAGGAGAAAAGATAAATGATATTTTGTCAAGGATGATTTAAATGACTGTAAACAAAAGGAAAAAGTCCGCAAGGTACAGGGGAAGCAAAACCCACGGCAAGGGCTCCAAGAAAAAGCGCAGAGGCAGCGGCAACAGGGGAGGCAAGGGAAGGGGAGGCAGCGGCAAAAGGGCAGACAGCAAAAAGCCTTCTTTATGGAGAAAAAGATACTTCGGTAAGCACGGGTTCACAAGCAGAGACAAAGGGAGTGTTAAAGCAGTAAGCATAAAATATCTAGACGAGAACACTATGGAGTTGATTTCCCAAAAGCTGATGGATAAAGATGGAGAAATTTTTTCTGTTGACTTAAAAAAGCTAGGTTTTAACAAACTTTTAAGCGATGGGAAAGCTGTAAATAAATACAGGGTAGAAGTTCCCTATGCTTCCAAAAAAGCGATTGAAAAAATAAAAAGCAAGGGGGGAGATGTTATTTTAAAATAAGGGATAAAGCTAGATAGATTTTTATAAAAAAGTTATAAAGATACAATTTCAGCCTAATAAAATGTCAATCTGGAAAACAATTTTGAATAACCTGCCGGAAGTTGAAGGCCCGTCCCAGAAATTTTTAGCATTTAAGGAAAAATTAAAGTGGACATTGGTTGTTTTGGTTATTTTCTATATCCTTGGTGTGATGCCCTTATTTGGCCTGGGGCAGAATCAGCTTGAAAGGTTTGAATTTTTTTCTGTTATTTTAGGTGCAGAATTCGGAAGCCTGATAAGCTTAGGCATAGGGCCTATAGTAACTGCTTCTATTGTCCTGCAGCTGCTTAACGGCTCTGGGATTTTAAAAATGGACCTTACAAGCCCTGAGGGGAAAAAAACTTTCCAGGGAATACAGAAATTACTGGCAATATTTTTTATAATATTTGAGGCAGCAATCTATGTTTTGATGGGTGGTTTGGCTCCTCCAACCGAACTTGTAGGTACTGCGCTTTATTCACAATTGCAGCTAATACTTATATTCCAGCTTTTTTTAGGGGGCATCATGATTTTGTTCATGGATGAGGTTGTAAGCAAGTGGGGTTTCGGCTCTGGTGTAGGGTTGTTCATAGCTGCTGGTGTCAGCAAAGGCATTTTTGTGCAAGCCTTAAACTGGCTTCCAGGCCCTTCAGGTATTGCTGGTGTAACCTACTCCTCTGGTGCAATTCCGGCATTATTCCAAAGTCTGACTGCGGGAGACCCTCTTACTGCGGGGATTAAGTTTGCCGCTTTGCTTTTTACAGTTATAGTTTTTGTCATGGTGGTTTACACTCAGGCAATGAAAGTAGAGATACCTTTATCATTCGGAATGGTACGAGGCCATGGTGTAAGATGGCCCCTATCCTTTTTTTATACAAGCAATATACCTGTGATATTGGTTTCTGCTCTTATTGCAAATTTCCAGCTTCTGGGAAGCTTTCTTGATAATAGGGGCATTCCTTTGTTGGGGTCATTCAGCAGCACAGGCCAGCCTATCAGCGGGTTTATTTTTTGGGTAAGGCCCGTAAACATTGTAGAAATGATTATTGAACAAAAAAGCTTGCTTGTGGGCGCCACTCCTTATTTGCAAGCCCTTTTTTACATATTATTCCTTATGGTAGGAGCAATGATATTCAGCATTTTTTGGGTGCAAACATCCGGAATGGATGCCAGGAGCCAAGCAAAACAGATAATGTCATCTGGATTGCAAATCCCTGGTTTCAGGAGGGATGAGAGGGTTCTTGAAAGGCTACTTAACAGATACATATGGCCACTTACCATAATGGGCGGCCTGGCAATAGGTTTCCTTGCTGGTTTTGCCGATATAACCGGGACATTAAGCAGCGGCACTGGAATTTTACTGGCAGTTATGATTGTGTACAGGCTTTATGAAGAGATTTCAAGACAGCATATGATGGACATGAACCCTATGATGAGGAGATTCATGGGAGGCAGCTAAATGGTTTTTGAAAATTTGCTAAACCCTATTTTTTTGCCTTTGCTTAATCTGCCCACTCTCTGGGCTATAGTCCTTCTTTCTTTTTTGATATCCTTAATCGTAACTTTGCTTTATAAGTACACTACTGACCAAAACCTAATGAAACAGCTAAAGGGGGAGATGAAAGAATTCCAGAAGGAAATCAAGGAGTTAAGGAAAGATCCTGAAAAGGCTATGCAGGTGCAAAAAAAAGCTATGCAGACAAATATGAAGTACATGACTCATTCCATGAGAAGCACTTTGTACACTTTTATTCCGATAATTATTATTTTCAGCTGGATGAACGCACATCTTGCTTACGAGCCTATACTGCCGGGACAGGATTTCACAACAACAGCCCTTTTTGAGGAAAATACCCAGGGCACAATAGAGCTAAGCGTTCCTGAGGGGATCACAATCAATGGAGATGCAAAAAAAGATATAGATGACAGCATGGTCAAGTGGATTTTGAGAGGAGAGGAAGGGGAGTATCTTCTTGAGTATCTCTTTGACGGGGCAAAGTACAGCAAGGAAGTTTTGATTACTGAAAAAAATATGTACAAGGAGCCTGTAAAAAAAATAAAAGGGAGCAGTATAAAATCAATAGAAATTGCGCATAACCCTAAAAAACTTCTTAACTTGGTTTGGTGGAAACCGGGATGGCTGGGGACTTATATAATCTTTTCAATAATTTTCAGCATGGTTATAAGAAAGATAATTAAGGTTTACTGAGGAATCATTAGCTCTCACAAACCTCTACTTTTTCGGCCTTTACTGAATTTCTTACACATATTTCTATTGAGTCTTCTGTTTTTACTTTTGGAATAAACTGAATGTGCTTTATAGCCCCGTAGGCATTGAAGTCATATTCGACAGTATTGTCCCTGATTTCCAAAAGAGTGCCTCTCTCTATGGAAAAATCATTAAAGTCCAGCAACTTTGTTCCCTTCTCCCCTGTAATCCACAGCCCCAGCCCGTTAACATCAGCGTTTCCTTTATTGTCCAGAATGAAATGTATATAGCGGCTTTTTCCGGAGCCGGAATAACATACCTCTGCGCCATTTAGGTTCCTCAGCTTTAGATTAATGTCATAACACACATCCTCCTCTTTTAAGAGATCAAAATTGCTGCCCCAGTTCATCACAACTGCCCCAAGAGCCACGGCAAAAGAAATTAGCAAAACTGTTGCTATTAAAGGGCTCACACCTCTTTTGTTAAAGTGTGCGTCTGATTTCAGTACCATCTTATTTAAACACTAAGGTTGATGTATATAAAGATTTCTAATAAGTGATAAGCGACCGGAGAATGTTCTGTGCTCAAATAAGAAAAGCTTTATAAACATTTTTCGTTTTCCATGCAAAATGCCAGAACCATACAAAAGATCAAGAAGCCTGAGAAGACTCCAGTTGAAAGTTCCTGGAGGAAGGACAGCTTTGCACTATAAAGAAAGAAAGCCCAAAAAAGCGATATGCGGCAAATGCGGCTCTTTGCTTAAAGGCGTTCCTCGGGAAAGGCCTCTTAAAATGCAGAAACTGCCAAAAACAAAGAAAAGGCCGGAGAGACCTTATGGAGGCAATTTGTGCAGCAAATGCATGAGAGCATTAATTGTAGAAAAAGCAAGGTCACAATAAAAGAGCACAATTAATTGTTCAATAAAGGTATGAATTAAAATCAATGAAATCTCTTGGGTTAATGGTGACGTGCCCTAACAAAGAGATTGGAGGGAAAAATGATTGAAATAGGAAGATTATGCATAAAGACTGCTGGCAGGGACGCTGGCTTAAAATGCGTTGTTGTTGATATTCTCGATAACAGATTTGTTTTAATAGACGGTGAAACAAGAAGAAGGAAATGCAATATCCTGCATTTGGAGCCTTTAGAGCAGACTGTCAAGATAAAAAAGAAGTGCAGCCATGAGGAGGTTTCCAAGGCATTAAAGGCTATTGGCATAATTGCCCGCGAGACTAAACCCAAGCAAAAAACTGAGAAGCCAAGAAAAAAGGAAAATACTTCTGAGGAGCCAAAAGGCAAAAAGGAAGGGAAGAAGAAAGAGAAAAAGAAGCTTGGGAAAGCGCTTAAGCCAAAACGAAAAGGAGAGGCAGGGAAAGAGAAAGCGGAAGAGGGTGGAGAAAGCCTGGAAGAGAAGGCTGGCTTAGCGAAGGATGCCAAGAAAAAAGGCGGCAAAGAAACAAAAAGGACCCGCAAAGCTCCGAAGAAATAATTTTACCTGCAAAGAAGCGCATACAACTCGCTCAAATTCAGCTCAAAAGCTGTTACAGGCATTTCCAGTTCCCAGTTTTGTATGACTAAGGGGCTTATTTCCCCCAGGTAAGCAATCTTCTTTCCATTTACGATAACTCTTCCTACACGGCCTTTGATAAAAGAATTGTGCTCTGCTTCAATTATTTCGTATTTCAGGCCTAAACTTCTAAACAGGTAGTCTATGGCCTGCCTTATTTCTGTGTAGTCTGTTTTTTCAGATGCAATAGCTACTGCAAGCCTGTCATTTTCTTCTATATTTGTCTCAAATTTATTGTTTTCTTTGAAGATCGTACCTATTGCAAATATTTTCTGAGGGTATTCATAGTGCTTGTTTCTGCCTAAGATTTCAACCAAAGAAGGCAATACCCATGCTCTCAGGACACTGTAATCAGAGGAGATTGAGTTAGCCAGGCTTATCAGAGGGATGCTTATATTCATCTTTCTGCATTGGGACTCCATACTGGTGAGGTTATAAGTGGTAGTTTCCATTATCCCCAAACCTGCCAACAAAAGTGATACCTTGCTTTTAAAATTTTCAAATTTATCCTCTTCTGCAATTGTTGCCACATTCGGGATTGATTCCTGGAAGTTTTCGTATCCGTAGGCTATTGCAATATCTTCAGCCAAATCCGCCTGATGCAATATGTCTGTCCGGTATGGCGGAATCAAGACTTTTTTATTTTTGTATGCGCAGCCCATCCTTTCAAATAAGTTTTTGATTTCTTTTTCCTTTAAGTTTAAGCCTAACAGCTTATTTATGTAACCAATGTCTACATTCATTATCTCAGGGTTCATGTCAGGAGTGGTAAATCTTTTACTCCCATATACCAATTCCATAGAGTAAATCCTGCCGCCCATCTCGGATAACGCTGCTGCAATAATGTTAAGGCATTTTTTCAGGACTCTGAAATCAAAACCAGAGCATTCTATAAAGACCTCTTTTGTTTTTTCTGAGATTTTGCCGGTTTTATGGGAATTGATTATAGGAGGCATGGATAATACCTCATTGTTGGCATCTAAAAAAACAGGAAACTTACTCATGCCTTCCAACAAAGGGCCATAATCCCTTCCGGCCGGGTGGCTGCTGAGAATCTGCCTTCCATTAAGCTCTCTGGGGAATTCCAGCGGCTGGAATTTAATTTCCTCAGGATTTTTTGCAGTAAACCTTATAGGGGGCCTTATTTTTTCGAAAGGGTAAATCCCTATTGCTGCTTTTTTTCTGTTTCTGCCGTAGGTTATGTGGAGCTTTTCCTGTATATCTATTACCTCTTTTATTTTTTCGTCGTCAAAATGCAAATTTTTTATTATGGCGCATGCCGTATAAGGCCTTACATCGGCAACTGATTTGTCAATTATTACTTTTTCCCTTGAAGGCTCTACCTTGTACTGCCTCAGCCCTTTCTTTATGCCCACAAAAGATGAAAACGCACGGGCAAACCCCTGGACAGAGAGCATATCCGGCCTGTTAGGGAAAATCTCCGCAGTGATTTCATTTTCATTTACGCTTTCCAAGTCTGTTCCAAGATAGCTAATCCTGCCTCTTAGTTTTTCCACAGGCATTGTTTTTCCAACAAGCTTTTCAAAAACTTTTCTGTTAACGGTTATTGTGGGCATTTTATCTTATCCAGATTTTTGCTTCCTTGAGCTGTTTTAAATCATTTTTGTAAACATCGCGTATATCTGTTATTTTGTAATATTCCATTATTGTCCTTTCCATGCCCAGGCCCCATGCGAGCACAGGAACTGCCTCTCCGAGCAGGGGCTTAACGACTTCAGGACGGAAAATTCCAGAGCCTCCAAGCTCAACCCACTGCTTTTTCAGTGGGTGCATCACATCAACTTCTGCAGACGGCTCGGTGTAGGGAAAATGGCCCGGCCTTATCCTCACATTAGGAAAGCCCATTTTTGCAAAGAACTCTTTCAAATAGCCCTTGAGATGCACAAAATTGGCATTTGGATCAACTACAATGCCTTCGACCTGTACAAACTCGAACAAGGATTTCCACGATAAGGTTTCATTGCGGAAAACTTTTCCCACTGAAAAAAACTTTGCGGGAAGATCTTCTTTTTTGAGTTTTGCTATTGTTTGTGCAGACAGAACTGTTGTATGAGTCCTTAACAAATTTTCTTTTGCAACTGATTCTGACCACTTGTATTGCCACCCCTTGCTGCCTGTGTTCCATCCATTTTCATGAGTCGCTCTTACTTTTTCCGGAATTTCCTTGGGCAGCCTCCCGCATGCCGGCTCTTTGACATAAAATGTATCCTGCATGTCCCTTGCCGGGTGATCCTGCGGCACAAACAAGGCATCCAGATCCCAAAAGGAAGTCTGAACCATGCTCCCGGTCATTTCCTTAAATCCCATATCAAGCCATATTCTCTTGATGTACTGGATTGCCTGATTGACAAAATGAATCTTTCCGCCGGAGATATTAGGCACGTTTATTTCCACGTCATAGCTCCTAATCTTTTTGTTTTTCCATCCGCCTGATTTAATCAAGGAGGGCGTCAGCCTGTCTATGACATTTTCGTCATCAATTTTCTTGGTGATTAAGCTTTTGCCTAAACCTGTAAGCTCTGCATCAATTATCTTCGCTATATTGACCTTTATTATCCTGTTTCTTTTTCTCAGATTTTCAAATGCCAGTTTTTCCAAATCCTTTAAGTCAGAAGTGTTTAGCGGAAACTTCTTTTTCAGGAATTCCTCTTCCGGAAACCCCTTTTCAAGAATTTTTTTCCCATTATCGGTAATGGAAACAACTATCTCCTTTTCCCTTTTTATTTCTATTGCAGCTTTTGACTTTAGAATTCCCAGGCTGATGCTCAATTCGTGCTTGCTTAAATTATATCTTTTTTCAATTATGCCCAATGAGCATGGGCCCTTAGCTACCTCCCCAAGAAAGGTTTTTTCCGGAAGGCCGTTGTTCCTATACTTTATTCCGTTCTCATCCAGATCAGCCTGCTCCTGCAGTTTTTGGCTTATCCTAACAAGTTTTTTGTTTTGCAGCCACTGCAATGCCCTCATTACCTCAACTTTCTGCAGCTTAGTTTTTTCAGCTATTTTTTCAAAAGAAGTTGTGTTTTTCAGGACAGGGAGGACTTTTCTTTCGAATGCGTGCAGAGTTGAGATTATTTTTTCTATTTCCATTTTTAATCAGAAGGTATTGTGTTGATTTAAAAATATTGTTGTTTTTAGAATTGAGATTTACTTTTTATTTATAGGGGCCTATTAGTTTCTTCTACTAAAACAATCTTCTTTATATCCACACCTTTCACATTTATGTTTCTTAATAGGTTTTGGGCAGTCTCCTAAATTAGTGTAATGCCTCATTTCATGCATTGTTTTTATTAAAAATAATTTCATACTCTTAGTATAAGGAATGGAGAAAGGTTGTCCTCCCATGTATTGTATAAAACCATATTTTGGCTTTATGCCCTTTACTTCCTCAATCAATAAGCAATAAGATATTAGTTGCATGACATGGGAAAAATAGGGTTGGCGGGGTCTTTTTGAATGTTTGATTTCTAGAGGTAATAGCCCATCTTTTGTGTGAAGAATAAAATCTGGTTTCCCTACTAATCCATATTTGTACGAAAATAACGCCTTTTCAGGTTTTTCTTTATGGTCTGAATAGATTGTTTTGCTTTTGTATATTGGTTTTGGGACTTTTGTTGATTTTAATAAAACAAATAAAAATAGTAAAATGATACTTGTAACTAATATCATTGCATCTATGATGTTCATAATAAAAACCTGCATACAACAAGAGTTGTAAGAAGGGCAATACTAATTATAATACAAACATAAACAAATCTAGCTTTCGGCTGGTTTTCTGAAACAAGAGTATGGTGTCTTTTTCCTTCATTAATTACTTGTGTTATTTTAACACCTTTTGTTTTTCCAATCCACCAGCTAACAGGACAGAAAAGATAATTTGCTATCTCACTTGATTTGATTGTTCTCACAGTGAAAGGAAGTAGATTGATTATTAATATTTTGTCTATTATTTGGCTCGCGACTCTAAATAAAGAATATCCATATACACTATTTATATGCCCTTAATTACAGAGGAACGCCATCCGCAGTATAAGAAACTCCTCTGATGCGGTTCTCAAACATGTTATTTCCTTCAATTTGAAGTACCATGTTACTTTAAAGATATTTCTTTTTTCTTAACAAATTCCCTCACTTTCTCTGCAACATGCTCTGCACTTAAACCATACTTGTCGTACAGCTCAGCAGGCTTTCCTGATTCAGCATATTTATCTTCGAGACCAATTCTTTTGAGAATGCAGGGATAATTTTCCGAAAGAACTTCTGCGACAGCGCTTCCAAGCCCTCCGATTATATTATGGTCTTCTGCTGTTATGACGCAATTTGTTTTCTTTGCCAAATCTATTACAAGCTCCTTGTCAATCGGCTTTATTGTAGGGGTATTAACAACACAAACATCTATTTTTTCTTTATTCAGCAATTCTGATGCTTTTAATGCCTCGTGAACCATGCTGCCTGTGGCAAAAATAACCGCATCTTTTCCTTTTTTCAGAATTTCCCCTTTGCCAATTTCAAACCTATAATTTTTATCATGGATTATCGGTATAGGGTTCCTTAGCAGCCTAATGTAAGCCGGCCCGTTGTAATCCATCAAAGCTATTGTTGCTTTTTCTGCCTCTACTGAATCCGCTGGCTGTATGACAACAAAATTGGGCAAGGTTCTGTAAATAGAGATGTCTTCTATTGCCTGCGCGCTCTTTCCGTCCTCTCCGGTAAATATGCCGGCGTGGCTTCCGGCTATTTTTACATTTATCCTGTTTCTGGAAATAATATTTCTTGTTAATTCAAAAGCCCTTTCGGTAAAAATTGCAAAGCTGCTTGCATAAGGTATTTTCCCGCACAACGCAAGGCCGGCAGCTGTGGCGATCATATCCTGCTCTGCAATGCCCATGCTGAAAAATCTTTCCGGAAACTCTTTTTTGAACAGCTCGCTTCTTGTACTGTCGCTAAGGTCTGCATCCAAAGCTACAACATTCCTATTTTTCCTGCCTGCAGCTACAAGCCCTGCCCCATAGCCGTCTCTTGTCGCAGCTTTCTCCTTCTTTTCTTCTGCAATAACCGCCATTTTAGTCAAATTTTTTTAATTCTTCCATAGCACGCTGAAATTCTTCATCGGTTGGAGCTTTTCCGTGGAACTTGTGGTTCAGCTCCATAAATGAAACTCCTTTGCCTTTTAGCGTATTAGCTATGATCATCGTTGGTTTTCCTTTTAGCTGCCCTGCTTTGTCCAGGGCATTGACAATCTGCTCCATATCATGACCATTAATCTCAATCACATTAAAACCAAAAGCTTTCCATTTTTCTGCCACATCGCCTAAGTCCATAACCTCTTTTACATTTCCTGTTTGCTGCAATTGGTTTTTGTCCAGTATGTAAACTAAGTTATCTAAATTATAAAAAGCTGCTGCCATTGAGGCTTCCCAAACCACGCCTTCCTGGCTTTCCCCGTCTCCTATTAAAACATAGACTCTGTAATCTTTTTTGTCCAGCTTTCCTGCAAGCGCCATTCCATTTGCAACAGGAACGCCCTGACCTAAAGAGCCTCCTGCATAGTCTACTCCGGGAGTTTTAAGCTCGGGATGCCCCTGCAGCAAGCCGTTTAGTTTCCTGTAGCTCTCCAGCTGTTTTTTATCAAAAAAACCTTTCATCGCAAGAGCTGCGTAATAAGCTGGAGATGCGTGTCCTTTGCTTAAGACAAACCGGTCTCTGTCTTGCCAATCTGGCTTTTTTGGATCCAGCCTTAATTTATAGAAATACAGGGCAGCTAAAATTTCCGCTTCTGACAAGGAACCGCCTGGATGGCCTGATTGAGCGCGGTGAATCATTATTAATGATTCTTTCCTTATTTCATTTGCTGTTTTTTTCAAATCCCTGATTTGTTCTTTGTCCATTTTTCGGAATACTAAAACCAGGATAAATGCCTATTTTATAAGCCTTTTGCTTAAAAATGAAAAAAGAATCAGATTTTCTTAAGAACTTCCTTTGCCGGCTTCATAGTCTTCCATGCTATCTCAAATAAATTCTCCAATGCGCTCGCAAAAAACGGCGAGTTAATCCAGACTCCGACATCATATGTTGGATGAACAGTAGCGTCGTCCATTATCATAAAGATAACCTCTTTGGAATCGACAATCACAAACCTTGCTTTTGTGTCTACATTTTTTATTTCGGCAACGCTGCCAATGTCTTTTACTGCACTTATTGTCTCTTTTGTTAAGGGCGCTGCAATCCTTATTTTTACGCCTCTCTTTTTCAGCTTTTCAAATGTCGGCTTGAAACCCTCTATCTTCCTCATCAGCCCCTGGCTTGTGGTCATCACAGAAACAGACTCTTCTGCATTTCTTATTGTAAGCTCGAGATGGTTATATAGGTTATGCCTTCCTCTCAAAGAGCCGGATAAATCTGCAGGCTCCACTAGCTCGATGCCTTGGGTATGCAGGGTATTTAACTCATTTACAATTTCTGTTTTTTTAAGTTCCTCAAGCTTTGCTATCTGATTTTTTGCATCTTCGTGCACATTTTTCTTTACCCTTTCAAGAACCTCCTTTGGCGGAACTGCAAGGTATTTTATCGGCTTGCCAAGCTTCATAACAACAAAGCCCTTTTTTTCCAAACTTTCAAGAACATCATAGCTTCTGCTTCTTGGGACATTTGCTATGTCAGAAAGCTCTCCTGCTGTTGAAACACCGCGGCTCAGTAAAGCTGTCCAGATTTTTACTTCATACAGATTTAAAGAAAAATATCTTCTTAGCTTGCTTAAAAATTCTTCTTTTACTATCATTAAAACCTACCCCCCTTTTTTTTATTAAAAGGGGATGAATAAATTGATACTACTATTAATATGTTACGTTTTTTTACCCCATTGCAGTACTTTCATTGAGGTTTAGTTAAATCCTATTTTAACTCGGTAGTTAAAACATATTAAACATAACTTATATATAAAGTTTTTGAAAGATTTTTACTTTATTTCACCTTTTTGCAATTCTTGGACAATATCCGGATTTGCTAAAGTGGCTATATTGCCGTACTCTTTGGTGCCTTCAGCAATCGCCTTAAGAATTCTCCTCATTATCTTGCCGCTTCGTGTTTTTGGCAAATCTTCTGCAAACTGTATCTTTTCCGGCTTTGCTATGGGCCCTACCTCATGTGAAACATGCTTTAGTAGCTCTTCTTTTAAGCCATCGCCCTTTTTATAGCCTTTCTTTAAAACAACGAAGGCGTAAATTGCCTGGCCTTTTATTTCATGCGGATAGGGCACTACAGCCGCTTCTGCAACTGCCTTATGGCTTACTAAAGAACTTTCAACTTCTGCACTTCCGATTCTATGGCCTGCCACTTTGATTATGTCGTCAGTTCTGCCCATAATCCAAAAGTATCCGTCCTCATCTATTTTTGCATTATCCCCTGTCAAATACCTCCCAAATTTTTTGAAGTAAGTGTCTTCATACCTTTTGGGGTCATTCCAAATCGTTCTCAGCATTCCTGGCCAAGGTTTTTTGATAACTAAGTAACCCCCTTCATTAAATTTGGCTTTGTTTCCGTCTTCTTTTAAAATATCTGCCTCTATCCCAAAAAAAGGCTTTGTAGCAGAGCCTGGCTTCAAAGGAGTTGCTCCCGGCAAGGGTGTTATCAGAATTCCTCCAGTTTCAGTCTGCCACCAAGTATCTACTATTGGGCATTTTTTCTTTCCAATAACCTGATAATACCACAACCAAGCTTCCGGGTTTATGGGCTCTCCAACTGTTCCCAGCAATCTTAAGCTGCTTAAGCTGCATTTGTTTGGCCAATCATCCCCTTCTTTTGCCAGAGCCCTTATTGCTGTTGGCGCAGTATAAAAAATAGTGGCTTTGTGCTTATCAACTATTTTCCAAAACCTGTCTGGAGCCGGGTACTTAGGCGCGCCTTCATACATAATTGTCGTGGCGCCGTTGGACAGAGGCCCGTAGACAATATAAGAATGTCCTGTTATCCACCCAATGTCCGCAGTACAGAAATAAATATCATCTTCCCTTATATCAAAAATCCATTTAAAAGTCAGGTAAGTGTAAAGCAAATACCCTGCCTGGGTATGCAGGATTCCTTTTGGCTTCCCTGTTGTGCCGCTTGTGTAAAGGATAAATAAGGGGTCTTCTGAATCCATACTCTCTGCTTCACAAAAATCCGCTATTTCTTTTTCGTTGATTAAGTCGTGATACCAGTAATCCCTCCCAGTTTCCATTTTTATTTTTTTGTTGGCTCTTTTTACAACAACCACTTTTTTTATAGTAGGGCAGTCAATAATTGCTTCATCCGCATTTTCTTTTAAAGAGTATATCTTTCCGTTCCTAAATCCAGCATCTGCTGTTATCAGCAGTTCTGCTTTTGAATCCTGAATGCGATCTTTCAGCGAACCAGAGCTAAAACCTCCGAAAACAACAGAATGAATCGCGCCTATACGCACACATGAAAGCATTGCAATCAAAAGCTCAGGAATCATTGGAAGGTATATCTGAACAATAGATCCTTTTTTGGCTCCTAATTTTTTAAGAAGATTCGCAAACCTGCATACTTCCTTTAGCAATTGCCCGTAAGTATATGTCTTGGCTTTTCCGGACTCTGGTTCCCAAATAAGCGCTATTTTATCTTTTCTTGCTTCAATGTTTCTGTCAATGCAGTTGTAGCACACATTAAGCTTGCCGCCTTCAAACCATTTGAAAAAATATCCTTCCTGTTTTAATGCTCTGTCCCACTTCCTTATCCAGTCTAAGTGAGAGGCTTTCTCAGCCCAAAATGCCTCTGGGTCTTCAATTGATTTTTTATACAGCTTTTCGTAATCCTGCATGCTTTTTATGCAGGCTTTTTTAGAAAACCCTTTTGGGGGATAAAAAACTCTTTTTTCTTCCATAATTGAAGTAATGTAATCGTCTTCCATTTCGCCCTTGTTTTGCAAAATCCTATTTAAATTTTTTGGGGGGTAATTTTAATATGCAAGTTTGAACCTTAAAATTGCTGCTATTCCCCCTAAACCATCTAATTTTTTCCCTGCTTCGTGCTCTGAACTCACTATTAAGATGTCCCCTTTTGTTTTATCCACAGCCCTCATAGTTTCTTCTATTTCCCCATATGTGTTTTCCATTCTTCTCTGCTGTATGAAGCTATCTGTTATTAACAATATCCTTACAGCGCCTGCAACAGCTGCATTTTTTGTTTCCCTTAAACCATAGGATGCTAAATTATTTTTGGCTATTTCTGCAAAAAGCTCTTCAACGCATTTGTACTCTCTGGCAATCCTTTCCTGCTTCAGCGCATTAGCAGTTTCTGGCCTTTTCAAGACTTCGCTGATTGCATTTTCTCCAACAGAAGAGCAGGTTGCCAAGATTATTTTGTCTTTGATATTTTTGTCTTTAATCTCTTTCATTAATTCCTCTTTCCAGAATGCAGGGCTTGCAATAATAATCTTATTCAAAGTGTATCTGCTGTCATACTCTTCCAGCTGTTTAATTGTTTCCCTATAGAAGCTGCTTTCTATTTTTTTAAGGTCTGCTTTTTTTTGGACTGTCCCTTTAACGTTTGCAAGCAGCTGGTAACCATATTTTTTCATTAATGCAAAATATGCCTCTTCCCTGTCATGCACGCAAATCAGTATTTTTGCTGTGGTTTCTTTGCTTGCCTCCTTCAGCCTGTCAATCTGGAATTTGAGCCAATTTTGCTTTATTATTTTAATGACAGAATTTTCTTCAATGTTGAGTGTATGGTGGGAGCCTAAAGGCACATCCTCCGGGCCTTCCTTTACCAAACCGGAAACCCTCATTATGCTATTAGAGGTTTTGCTAAACTCAATTTTCTCTACTTGTATAACCAGGAAAACGGCTTTTTTGACTATTTTCTGCTTTCTTTGGTTTTCTTCCCCCAGCTTTATTTTCCTGAAAGTTTTTGCCTTTACAAAATCATTTTTTTCTATTATTTGGCTCAGATACCATAAATCGTCCAGATTTTCAACCTTTACCTTTGCTTCTCCTTTTTTGAAATCAGAGTGGATAATCTTCATTTTACTGCTTTATTGCTGTATTTCCGGTAAATGCATTGTCTTCTTCCTTGGATTTTAGCCGGCTTAAAGAGATTAATCAAAACATTTATATATTAAACTATTCATTTTTTACAGCAAAGTAAATAAAAATCCAAAAGGTGATAAATCTTGAGAAAATCGCAAGGAGGCGTTAATGCAGCAATTTTAGTTGCTGTTATAGCTGGCTTGATTATTTTATACATACTGTTTCTTCCGGAAGCTGAAAGAAAGGCGCTGCTTGAAAACGAAAGCGTTGAAGATAAGAATGGCGGTGCTGATGGTGAAGAGGAGGATATATTGCTAAGGGTATTCCCAGGAAGGCTTGACACAGTTGAGGGAATGATAGACAAAACAATCCCCAATATATTCCTGTTCGAGAAAACTGACGCTGAAGTTCTTGAAAAAATAAACCCTTTTATAGTAAGGAACGGATGGTTTGATGAAAAGAGCAGGACTGTTGACTTCAGCATAGATGATTTGGAGAATACTGATAATGTTATTCTGTCTTTTAAAGCTAAAAGCCATGAGGGCATTTTGACAATAAAGCTGAATGGCGCGATTGTGTTTGAAAATGAGATTGCGTCAGAAAATGCTGAGCCGATAAGATTGGGCAGAAATCTGCTTAAAGATTACAACACTTTTGATTTCAGCGTTTCTTCTGTCGGGATTAGATTTTGGAAAACAAATGAGTACAGCCTTGAGGATATAAGGGTAATAGGCGATATAACTGACAGGAGCAAGCAGGAAAGCAGGAACGTCTTTACTTTGACTGCAACAGAGCTGTTTAATATTGAGGAAGCCGACCTGAAATTTGTCCCTTACTGCGGGAATGTGGCCAGTGTTGGAGTCCTGGATGTTTCTATTAATAATAGGGATGTATATTCGGCTGTCCCTGTTTGCGAGGACCCGACTAAAGTTCCAATACCCTTAGGAATCTTGGATGAGGGGGAAAACAGGGTGATTTTCAAAACCAACAAAGGCAGCTACAGTGTGGAGCAGATTAAAGTGGAGTTTAATGAGAAAGAAACAAAGGCTGATGTTTATTTTTTTGAGGTGAATGAAAGCGTAATAGAGGGCATAGAGGACGAGGAAATAGATATTGTTTTGACAATAGAATTTGTTGATGGCGAAAGCAACAAAAGGGCTGACTTAAACATCAATGACCGGCTGTCTTCAATAGACCAGGAAAAAAGAATTTTCACAAAAACCCTTAATGATGATGACGATCCTGATTATATAGAAGAAGGTAATAATTTTATTGAAATAAGGCCTAGAACTAGGCTTGATATTGTTGAGCTGAAAGTAGCAATAGAAGATCGGTAGATAAAGAGGTGGTTTTGGAAAGAATTCTAAAGTTTTAGTTAGGCAAGAAAATGGCGATTAGAGAGACGTTAGGGCAGGGTTATGAGAAAGTTAGAGATAAAGCGACAGATGGCTACAAAATTCTAAGGGAAAAAACAGAAAGGATCCCAAAAAAAGCGTACGGCATGGCTGCTGCAGCAGGCGGGGGCCTGATGGTTGGGCTGGCAAGCGCCAAAGACAGAGCCAAAGAAACTGCAGCCAATGTAAGCGGCGACACTGGCAGCTTATTTGTGATTATCCTTTTTATTATGTACATAGTAGACCTAGCCGATTTTGGAGGGGGCAGGTATACTGGTTTTGTTTTTCAGTTGCCTGCGTTTTCATCGACCTATGCATGGAATGTCCTTACTTCTGTGATTTTCGGATTTTTTGTGCTCATATATTTTTTAGACAAGATAGTAAGAAATGAGTGGGACTGGGTAAGCCGTGAGACTTTTAGTTTTTTTTTGTTTGCTTTTATTATGAGTTTCCTCCTAATTTTTAACCAGTGGTTTGCAAGCCCTAAAGCAATCTTTCATTTCATATTTATTGTGGTTTTTGGATTCACTTTTGTAAGAAGCTGCGACGGGCCTTTCAGCTCTTACCTTTATATATCTACCTTCTTATTCTTAGATTTTTTTGGGTATGCTTACTTTCAGCAGATTGTCGCCTTTAAGTATGTGCCCTTTGCTTACTTATGGATTGCATTGTATATCTACAGAAAAACGCAAAATCTTCTTTCACTTATTGCAATAGTCTCTATTTTATTTATATTGTTCCTATTTGTTTACAAAGACGCTAATGAGATTAGCGGGGGGTATTTCTGGGTAAAAAGCACTGATGGCCTGACATTGGAAGAAACTATGGGTGATTTGCGCCAAGGAATAGGAAGCTTTATTGATGCGTGGCTTGGGACTCTGGAAAGGCAGATGCAATATGCAATTACCGGGAAGGTTGAGGAAAACAAATATGAGCCTCTGGGCGTTTATCTGGTAGAGCTACAGCCGTCGCAGCCTGTATATTTCCAGGATGAGAATGTGATTATATTAGGAACAGTAGAGGCAAGAACATTAAATGACCCTATCAAGATAGAGATGGGGTGCAGAATCAAGGGAAAGAAAAAGGAGGGAGATAAAGAGGCTGACGAAGTGGATACTGAGAAATTTTCCGTGTACACTTCTGAGCAACAGCCTTTTGCATGCAAATTCGACAGGTGTTGCAAGCCTAACGAATGTACTAAAGAAGTACTTTCTAACTGCGTGTTAAAGGAGGGAACTAACACAATAATAGCTTATGCGGACTTTAATTTTGAAACTTTATCGTATCTAAAGACTTATTTTATGAGCCGGGAAAGAATAAGGGCAATGGTCAGGGAAAATATAGACCCATTTAATGAGTTTGGAATTACAGATAAAAATCCTATTGCTGTTTATACCAACGGCCCTGTTGAGATAGGGATGTCAGTAACAACTTCTTTAACTGGAGCGTCCTTGGTTGGCGTCAGCATAGCAGAAGGTGCAGAAGATGTATATGCCGGCTATCCTACTTTAAGCATTTCTTTAAGGAACAGAGAAGGCTGGGAGGGCAAGATAAAAAATATAAGCTCATTCTTGCTGTTTTTTCCGAAAGGCATTGAGCTGGAGAATCCTGAAGAAGACTGCTATGGCTGGGTATTTAAAAATGTTGAAGATTCTAAATATTCCAAAGCTTGCAAAGAAAAATTTTGCGGAAAGCTGCAGGAAGGAGAATGTTCAGAAGTATGCGACACTATCCAGGGGTATTATTTGGATGTAGAGAATAAGGAAGTCCAGAAAAAATTAGATGATTTTGAAAAATTCAGCTTTTTCAGGTGCAGGCTCAAGCCCAATAAGGATGCTTTAGAGGGCACTCCAATAACAACAAAAATCTTTGCAGTGGCTGCAGAATATAACTACACCTTGGAGAAATCCGTTGTTGCAAGTGTACAAAAGATTCCGGAAGAGGATATTGTGGAAGCCGGAGAGGGCATGGAAGGTGAATGCCCAAGCTACGCGTGCCTTGAATACGAAGGTGATTGGTGGTCGGTGACAGGCAATGTTGACAGTTCTTATGAGGGAGATAAATGGAAAGTCAATGAATGTTATTATAGTAAAAATGAATATTGTGAATCAAAAAATTGTGGAAAATCTGGTAAATGTATAGAAGAGGAAAGTGGGGAGGTTTGTGGAGATGGAGTTTGTGGTTCTGGAGAAACTTGTGGTTTAATTGATATCGAAAAGTGTTCTCATACTTCATGTACCTCGCCAAAATGTTATTATGGCTGCCAAGAAACCCCATTGCCAGCTGGGAGCACTAATGATGAATGCAAAGATGGTCGGGCTTGTGATGGAGAAGGCAATTGCATATCCCAAGAAAGAATCTGTATGGGAGAATGTAAAGAGGGATGTTATTGTGGGCCTAGTGTCTGTGAAGTGGCAAGACTCAACACTAACTGTGAGGAGTCTGGAAAAACTTGTTGCATTCCGAAAGATAGAGAATAAAAAATGAACAAGAAAATAATTTTTGGCTTTATTGCAATAGGATTGTTTTTTATTGCGGGGTGCAATGTCAATGTTGGTGGCGGCAACAACCCTAAAACAGATGCTGATGTAAAGAAAGGGACAGGAGGGCTTACAATGGAGTTTGTGAAAAATGCTCCGCCAATAAGTGTTTTTGAATATACTGTTTTTCCTATAGCGCTGAACTTAAAGAATGCAGGGGCGTTTGATATAGGCGATGAAATTGAAGGCACTAGTAAAAAAGGGAAGCTTGTTCTAGGGCTTGAAAAAAATTATATGGATGTTGCGGAATTAGGAGAGGGAAAACAAGATTTCGAGATTAATGGCAAGTCCATTTATAACCTAAATGGGGATGAAGAGCTAATAACTATAAACGCAAAAGCAAAAAGCATCGGGGCGCAAAGCGAAACCCGTTCTGTGAATATCCTCGCGACTGCCTGCTATCCCTATAAGACTTTTTTCGGGAGCTCTGTATGCATTGACCCTGATGTTTACGGCATGAGGAGAGGGGCAAAAGCGTGCAGCATTGCGGATTTGGGATTTGACAAGGGGCAGGGAGCTCCTGTTGCAATAACAAGAATAGAATCCAGAATGCTTATGGAAGCAGATAAAAATGTAATAAAGCCCAACTTCGTGATTTATATTGAGAATAGGGGAAACGGGGAGGTTATAAGCCTTAATAAGATAGATGATGCTTGTTCGCAAGAACCTTTGAGCTATGAGGACTTTAACACATTGATAATAAAAGCATCATTAGCCGGAAACAAGCTGAAATGCAATATCGTTGACGGAGCCCAGCAAACGACAATAAAGCTCAGAGGTAAAAAGGACAGGGTTATGTGCACTTTAGATGACGGCGTTGACATGAACCTTGATGCTTACACAGCACCGTTGGATATAGAGCTATCTTACGGCTATACTACCACCATATCCAAAAATATAATCATAGAGAGGCTTTTAACTTACTAACCGGATTAAGAAAATGAAAAAAATTAAAGTGAGTTTCGCGATTTTACTTGCCTTTTTGCTGATTTTTTCTGCTGCTGGGTGCATAAAAAAAACTGGCGGCAGTGTTGACTACAAGGCTGAAACAGATGGCCTGAAAATAAAATTTCTTGAAAGAACACTGAAAGACCGGTATGTAATAGGCGAAAGAGATATTTACCCCATGATTGTAGAGCTGGAAGTGGAGAATAAAGGTGGGTTCCCAAAAAAAGAGGACTTGCGCAGCGGCAGCAGGTGGAGCAACTTAATGATGCCTCAGATTAAGCTTAGCGGATTTGACAAGAATATAATTACCGATGTGAAAACCAAAGACAGGTTAGTCTGGGATTCTCTTTTAGGAGTGGACTATTCAAACCCTGAGGGAAGCCTTGACACGATTTTATTTTCCGCGTGGATTCAAAGTAAAAAGATAACAGACAGCTATGAGCCGAATATAATGGCTACTATCTGCTATCCTTATGCGACAAAGGCAGAGCCGGAGGCTTGTATTGACCCGCGGCCATCCGAAGAGGATGAGCATAAAGTCTGCAGTATTGGAACTAAAACATTAACAAGCCAGGGTGCTCCTGTTGCAATAACAAAGATTGAGCAGGAAGCCTCTTCAGACAAAATGCAGTTTAAGATTCACATAAAGAACATAGGAAACGGGGAAGTGATAAAATTTGGATCTTTATGGAAATGCAGCTCTCAGGAAGCGAGGCTGGAAAAAGATGATTTTGACAGGATAAACCTGGCAAGCGTGGAAATTGGCTACGATAAGCCTGTAAAGCTTGACTGCAAGCCTTTTGCCGACGGGAGTAATAACTTAATAAGGCTCTATGAAGGGGAAGGTGTAATAATATGCTCCTTTGACATGTCTGACTCAGATGTTAAATATGAATATACAACGCCGCTCAAAATTGTTCTGGAATACGGCTACAGCACCACAATTTCGAAAAATATAAAAATATTAAAGATGGTTGAGGTTGATTAAGAATAATTTTTATATAAAAAACAAATAAAAGGTGGCAAAAATGGGAAAAAAACAGGCTTTTGGTTGGTTGGCTGTAGTAATGATGTTTGTTTTGGCTGCAGGTTTTGTTAGTGCTCTGTGTCCTGATTACGATTGTCAATTTCAGAAAAGTGGTGTTTTCTCGTATTCCAAGTATGACAGTTCTTACCCCCACAATTTTACTGACCCAGTGAGGGCAGGCACTTGTATTAGAGCACAATACAACTACTGGAAACTTTGCGGATACGAGGAGGAAACATGTGATAGAACTACCGGGAAATGTGTGGAAGAGGATGACAGCAACGGGGGAAGCACAACCTGCCCAGATAGATGCTATGGTCCAGATAGGTGGGGCAATAACTTTGTAGTGTCCATGAATAAACTGCCCTCTGGCAACGATTGTTCAGTCCCCTTTGAGGGTTGCACCTATACTAACTGTCTTAAGTGCGAATCGGCAGAATGTGCAAATGCCAAATGTGCAGAAGGAAGGGGCAGCACTGGCGGGGACACGGGTGATGAGGGTGTAGGTCTAAGCGCAACTTTAGGATCATTTTCTACGCCTAAATCCTACAGGAGCGCCGGGGAAACAGCAGAATTGAGCGTTAATGTGCGAAATACCGGAAATGCTGCATTTGATGAAACTACAAAAGTATGGTTCTTTGTTAAGAAGCCGGGCAGCACAGATTATGAAGCTGTTTCAAGCAAATCTGTCAGCGGTCTTATGTACACTGGACAGGCAAGCATTAAGGATGTTTATTATTACTGGCAGATTCCAAAAGATGCTGTAGGGGGCAAGTATGAATTCGTTGCCCAGGTATTTGCAGTTAAAAAAAATGGTGAATACTATCCCCTTAGTAACACTCCCGCATTGACTATTAATGTTGAGGGAAGTGACTGAGTATTGGCTTAGGACAGACATCCCGAAAGTAGCTAATTTTATTAATTCTCAAATCCAGAGACAGTAATAAGGAGTTGATTTTGGCATTATATCAATTTGAAATCTCTTAATTTCTCATTTATTGCTTGTGGTGGCAACTCCTTAAAAAATTAAGGAGGGGATTACCACCACAAACAAACAAATCGACAAAAGTACTCAAGAGTTTGCCCATAAAAATATTTCTATTGCCCCTAACGTAGTATTTAGCATTCCTATGATTTTGCTTGTTTTAGTGTGTGCAGCCCAAGAGGGGCATAGTGTCAATGCAACAGCATCAGCACCTGATGCTGACAGTGTCTTTTACAGAATTGACACGTCAATTCGAAAAATGCAAGACCAGTTTTGGGGCCAGACTTTAAAACTTCTACGTCGGAAAAAGAAGAAGCTAGCTAAAGTGAAATGCTACATAACAGTAGACGAAACTTATGATTCATACACTGGAAACCTCCATAAAAAGCCAGTTAGAGAATTAACAAGAGAGCAAAAAACAATAAGGCAGTATATTCATGAATACCAGCCAAAGAAAGGAGATACTGGTTCTTTCAAGTATTTGGTTTTTGCTCTTGTGTACGGCAGGAAGAAAATGGTTCTCCGTGCTAAAGCTTTAAGAAGAAAAGAAGAGTACTGGTCGCTTGTAGTTAGAACACTTAAAGAATTATCATCAGAGCTGAAGTTTGAATGCGCCCTTATGGATAGGGGATTCTATGTTGCAGAGCTTATAGATCAGCTACAAAAGGAAAGTATTCCTTTTGTTGTCCGCGCATGCATTTGCGATTACATGAAAATAATCCTCGGCATTTATCGGGAATGGAAAATTTATGAGTATGATGTTGCAGGCTGGGCTAAAACAAAACTTATTCTTGGAAGGGATTTCAGAGGTTATCCGTGGGGATTTGTTACAAACCTTTCATTTAACCATCTAGAAGATATACGTTTCTTATACAAGAAACGATGGAATATCGAGAATATTTTCAAAGCTACAGATGGGATACAGCTGAAAGTTGCAACATCTAACCACATCACAAGAATGTTTGCAGTTTGCTTGTCTTTTTTGATCTATAACGCATGGCAAAATAAGAATATGAAACCAACTCTGCTTGACTTTATAAAGAAAATTTTTCAGGTTCTGTTTGCATTTATAAGGAAAATCAGTCCTTACAGAGATAAGTTCAAACTCAACTTGCCTTTATGGGATTTTTTGGAGAAATGAAGTAGAAGGCAGAATAAATTTTTTCATGTTACATGCGCTTTAATTTAATTCGCGATTGAGGTTAGGGGTATATTCTTCTCTAATGCGATTTCAATTCTTAGTGAGCAGATAAAATCTGCTCAAATTTGTGTTAGGGTTTGGTCAATTTCGGAATCTCTGAATACAAGCAATTTACCTTCGTTCTATGCCTCAACACAGAATGAACAGACAATTAATTGCTCAGAGGGTAAGAAAACCATTAGAGAGTCTTGTTAGTGATCTGGAAAAGATATATACACATGCCGTAAAGGAAGGGCTATATCACAGTCTGAGTCCACATGAAATTTATCAAAATATTGGCAAAGGCCTCATTAACTACCATCTTTCTGAGGAATATGGATTCTTCTCTGATTTGAGAGAAGACTTTGGGCGTCTGGGTTGGAGTGTTGCGTATTTAACAGAGCGGTATAAAGATGGCGGACTCGCTCTTGAAGAGCTTGCATGGTTAGGTTTGAAGAGGACAGAATACTTATGGGAAAACCAAAAAGATCCAAACAGCGAATTGCCAGAAAAAGACATTCTTGAGATTTCGGACAATCTTAAATCTAAACCCCCAATTAAAGATTGTAATGAAAATGAATTAAGGATTTTATTGGATAGTTATTTGGGGGGTAAAGCAGATTACCTTACATATAAATATCCGTATGGAACCAGGGAGACCTTAACAAAAGCATTAATATAAATAAAAACATACAAGCCAAATTCTCCTCTCAATGTTTTAAGACCTCGAATTTAGCGTACTTAATTCTAGGCTACGCCTTAAGTTTATTAAAATTGTACCCTCTCAAAACAGAACCCCTCACCTAATCCTCCTGACTCCTGCCCTTTTGCAGTACTTCCTTATGGGGCATCTGGAGCAAAAGGGGCTTATTGGAAAACAGATGTTCTGGCCATGGGCTACAAGCAGATTATTTAAGCCATGCCAATATTTTCTTGGAATTATTTTCATCAGGGCAAATTCTGTTTTTTCAGGTGTTTTTGTTTTTACCCAGCCAAGCCTGTTTACAACTTTAAACACGTGTGTATCAACAGGTATATTTGAGTTTTTGCCAAAGCCATAACACATTACAATGCCCATGCACTTCCTTCCAATGCCGGGCAATTTCAACAATTCATTTTCATTATTTGGCACTTTTCCATTGTAATTTTTAATCAATATTTTACATATTTGCTTAATCCACTTTGCTTTTTTTGGGTAAAAGCCTACTGGATAGATTGCTTTTTCAATTTGCTTTTCTGATAATTTTAACATTTGTTTGGGGGTTTTTGCCAGTGAAAATAATCTTTTTGAGGCTGCTGCTGTTACAGCATCTTTTGTTCTTAAACTTAACAAGCAGGAAACCAGAACAAGAAAAGGGCCTTTTGTTTTTTCTGCTATATCTGTTGAAAGGGGGTTTTCAAATTGCTTTGTTTCTTTTTTTAGCAAAGAGATTATTTTAGCTATGTTTTTTATTGGTTTTGGCATTTTGCAACATAATTAATTTCCAATATTTGTAAAGTTTTTGGTATCTGGCCGATTTATTTTCTCTACTTTAGGCTTTTCACTAAAATAATCAAATTTTTTAAATGTGGTTAGATTAGAAAAAGTTGAAGAAACAAAAATCCCCAATAATTTAGGTTGTATGCCCGCCTATATAGCTAAGTGTTCTATGATAGGGTATCTTGGATACTAATTCGTAGCAGACTTCCCCCATAGGACTGTTGCCTTTTTCTATTTTGACAGTGATTTTATTAACTTCGGAATCCAGAGTTAAACCTTCAGGCCCATTGCCAGTTTTTACCCTTGCTCCATTAACAGCGTGTGCAGGAAAAATCCAGTCTTTAATACAGACAGCTTCATTTAATGCATTCCAATCAGATTTTCTTTCTTCGTTTGGAGCAGTAAGGTAACTAAGAGCTTCTGAAGAGCTGTTTATACCTTCTAAAATAGCATCCTCTGAAAGATCTTTTATCTTTCTCAAAAGCTTTTCTAAATAAGAAGTATGGATAGCAAACAAACCATGTTCCTTAATCAAATTTCTATACCAATGCCTTAAACTCCTATAACCATCGCTTGAAGGACCATAACCTTCAACTTCCAGGATAGGAACTCCTAACCTAAAGAAATAGCTCCCAACAAGAGTGTCTGCTAAATTAAGATCTACCTTTAGTGTTAATTCTGGACCATGTTCTACAATAATTAAGGTACCAAGACTCATGAAAAACACCTTTTAAGCTAGAAGCGGCATAGAAATCAATATTTCAACTGATTGACAGCCATTTTCTGCATTTCTGGAAAGGGCTACCTCTTTTTAATTTTTACTGTTTTGTTGATTTACAATTTTGAATATTAAACTGAAATCATAAACTTATGGAGGGGTGTATACACCCATGAAAGTAGAATTCAACCTCATTCCCAAACACCAGCTATTTTCTCACTGCATTTCCTGCATTTTCCTTTTTCAAGGTTTTTTATGGTTGTATAATAGCCGCTTCTTTTTATAAGCAGAGCATTGCATTTAGGGCAGTAAGTGTTTGAATGCTCCTCATCAAGAATATTTCCAACATAGGCATATTTTAAACCTGCTTTCTTTCCAATATTGTAGGCTTTAATCAAGGTTTTGTAAGATGTGGGGGGAACGTCTGACATTTTATAAGTGGGGGAGAATGCTGTTACATGCCACGGAATATTTTCGTCAATGCCTGCTATAAACTCCGCTATTTTTTTCAGCTCTGAATCAGAGTCGTTTTTTGTCGGGATTACCAAAGTGGTAATCTCAACCCAGATTCCAAGCTCATAGGCTAATTTTATTGTTTCCAAGACCGGCTGCAGGCTTGCTTTGCATATTTTTTTGTAGAATTCATCGCTAAAGGACTTTAAGTCAATGTTCACTGCATTAAGGCAGGGTTTAATTAGCCTTAAGGCTTCTTCTGTTTCGTAGCCATTAGTGACAAAAACATTTTTTATTCCTTTTTTATGGGCAAGCTTTGCAGTGTCGTAGGCATACTCAAAAAATATGGTTGGCTCGTTATAGGTATAAGCAATGCTAGATATATTTTTTTCTGCGCATATTTCCACAATTTTTTCCGGCAGCAGCTCATAGCCCATGCTGCTTACTTCAGCATCCATTCGCTCTATTTTTTTCTCTTTCAGCAGCTTTTTGCGCAGCTCTTTTGTAATCTGGGAAATATCCCAGTTCTGGCAGAAATCACATGAGAAATTGCAGCCAACAGTGCCTAAGGAAAATATTTCTGTTCCGGGCATGAAATGGAACAGGGGCTTTTTTTCAATCGGGTCTATGTTAAAGGAAATTGCTTTTCCGTAAACCAGCAGGTATAGCTTTCCATTTTTGTTCTGCCTTACCCCGCAGATGCCTGTGTTATCTGGAGCTATAATGCATTTCTGGCTGCATGCTGTGCAGGCAACTTTTTTGTTTTCAAGCTTTTTGTATAGAATTGCTTCGTGCATATTGCCTTAGTTGTTTTAAAAGTTTAAAAATATTGTTGAAAATTAATTAGAGAATAAGCATTGGACAAAAAACTTTAATTATGTTTTATTTTCCAATCTGCTCTGCGAGTTTACTGCGGGGCGTAGCTTCCCTGCCATAGCGCTCCGCACCGCTTATTTATTATGGATAGGTAATTGAATTTGGTCCTAAAATTAGTGTCAACTATTAAATGCTAGAAAATTTAATAAAAGGACATATTTAACAGCTGGTTATGAGATGGCTCTTAAGGTCAAAGATACACAAGGCTGTTGTAACTGAGTCGAATGTTGATTATACAGGCAGCATTACAATTGACAAAGATTTAATGGAAAAAGCTGGCTTGTGGGAAAATGAAAAAGTGCTTGTTACAAGCCTGACTTCAGGTGCAAGGGTTGAGACTTATGCTATTCCCGGAGAATCTGGTGTCATCTGCATTAACGGTGCTGCTGCGCATCTGATTAAGGCTGGGGAAGAGATAATTGTAATGGGCTTTGAATTAACTGATAAGCCGATAAAGGCAAAAAAGATTCTTGTGGATAAGGAGAATAAG
Organism: Candidatus Woesearchaeota archaeon; assembly: GCA_019323655.1. Taxonomy (GTDB): domain Archaea; phylum Nanobdellota; class Nanobdellia; order Woesearchaeales; family GW2011-AR4; genus JACPJP01. Next base: position 32,028 of record JAHWGX010000063.1, read on the forward strand.
TTTGTCAGGTTTTTGTGATTATTTTAAAATCCTCCCTGTTCTTCTGCTCCAGAGCAATAAGTCAAGCTCGTCCATTGGAATGCCTATATCATTGCTGAATAGTTTCATTTTCTGCTCTGTTTCAGAGTAAACTCTGCCTGTCAGGGGGGTTTTAATTTCATCTATAACCTTAAATTCGAGCAAAGAGCTGAGTATGTGCTTGTCAAGGATTGCATAGCCCTTAAAGCCTATGTTCCTTAAAAAGTGGGATGCCTCTTTGTATCCCAAGCCTTTTATGCCTTTGTTGAAGGCAAAGAAACTCCTCAATTCCTCCGGGTTTTGCTTTAAGGATTCTATCTTTTCCTTTAATTTAAAGTCTAACTCATTTTTCAGGTAATCCCTTGTATGGACAATGTAAGAGGGCCTTAATGTGCTGAAGCGGTAGATTCCCTCAAGCTTTTTTTTCATTTCATCTGCAGTTCCGCTAACCAGCAAGTCCCTTATAGCACCAATTGCCTTTAGCCCCATCTCTGCGCTTGTATTGGCAGTAAGAATGCAAAAACAAATCTCTTCAAAAAGCCTTTCATCATCATTTTTGGCTGTTTTTTTTAAAATCAAATTTCCGTTTTCATAAAACCATGAATAAGGCTCAGTATAAAACTTGTCAAATTCCTTCAGCCTTTGGATGATTTTGTATTTTTTGAGGCTGTATTCTTTTTTCAGGCTTCTTATGCCAGAGCTGTCTGAGAGTTTTATAGTTTGCATTTTTATTTTATTTTGGCATACAGTATTGTATCCAATAACTTTCCATCTTTTAATTGGTATTTTCTCATTAATCCCTCACGCTTATACTTGTTTTTTTCTAAAACACGAACAGAAGACTTATTTTTTGGGTATACATAGGCATAAATTCTTTTTAATTTTAATTGTTTAAACCCGAAATGGGTAATAATCTCTACAGCCTCTGTCGCGATGCCTTTTCTCCAATATTTTTTGCCAAGCCAACAACCTATTTCTGCTTTGTGGGGCTGTATGCCCATTAGGCTTATGCCTCCAATAACCCCCTCAATGTCAATTGCAAAATTTATCTCAGTTTTATTTTTCTTTTTAGCCAGATTTTTGCAACGTGCAATCCACTGTTTTGCATCTTTTAGCTTGTAAGGGTAAGGTATCCTGTGCGTATACTTAGAGACGTCCTTATCATTTATGTTTTTTATGAGAGAATATTCATCGCCTTTTTTGTAAGGCCTTAATATAAAGTTTTTTGACTTGATTGTTTTACCCATTCTAGACGCCAGCATTATTTATTGGCCCTATCTGAGACCCTTTAACCAGTTGGTCAGGTTAATCTGCTCTTCCCTAACACCCCTTAAGAATAAAACCTGATCTGGCCTGCTGCCGAAGCGGTAAATGGAGATTCCCTTGCAGCCAAGATTGTATGCAAGCATGTATGTTTTTTTAATATCCTCTACTGTTGCTGTTTTCGGCAGTGTTACTGTCTTTGATACAGCGTTATCCACGTGCTTCTGGAAGGCAGCCTGTATTTTTACATGGTATTCCGGGCTAATGTCATAGGAAACAACAAATATTTTTCTTATTTCCTTGGGTATTGAAAGCATATGCTGTATGGTGCCTTTTCTTGCTATGTATTTCATGAAATCCTTATTGTAAAGCTTTTTCTTCTCCAATGCTTCCTTAAAGTTTTTATCAACTGTCAAAAGCTCTGTGCCGTCGCTTAAAAGACGGACAAAGCTCAAAGCAAACAACGGCTCTATCCCAAAAGAGGTGTTTGCGATAATGCTTATGCTTCCTGTAGGCGCTAACGTAAGCCTTGTTGCATTCCTCAGCTCAAGATGCTTTCCCTTAAAGTATTTGCTTTTTTTATTGTAAATGCTTTCATCCCAGCTGGGGAACACCCCCCGGTCTTTGGCTAAGCCTACAGATGCGCTGTCAGCTTCCTTCCTTATAAAAGCCATTATTCTTTCGGCTGTTTTTACGGCCTTTTCTGAATTGTAGGGAATTTTTAACTTTACCAGCATATCAGCAAAGCCCATTACCCCTAATCCAATTTTCCTGTTTGCATGGACAATCTCTTTTGTTTCAAAATTGGGATAGTGGCACATATCTATAACATTGTCCAGAAAATGCACTGATGCGCTTATAGTGCGTTTTAATTTATCAAAATTAATTTTTTCATTGATTACCATATGAGACAGGTTGATTGAGCCCAAATTGGCTGACTCGTAAGGCAACAGAGGCTGTTCGCCGCAGCTGTCAGTGGCTTCCAGCATGCCAAGCTTAGGAGTGGGATTGTCCCTGTTCATTTTATCCAGAAATATTAATCCCGGATCTCCGGTTTTATGGGCAGTTTCACATATCAGCCCAAAAATTTTCTCTGCATTTTCAGCCCTTTCCTTTTCCTGAGTTCTGGGATTAATAAGATCATAGTCTCTCCTGCTTTTTACTGCTGCCATAAACCTGTCTGTGACAGCTACAGAAATGTTAAAATTTTCCAGGACTTTTTCCCTGGCTTTTATTGTGATGAACTCCTCTATGTCAGGATGGTCCACCCTTAAAATCCCCATGTTAGCTCCTCTTCTCAACCCTCCCAGCTTTATCTGCTCTGTAACAGCGTCGAAAATCTTCATAAAAGACAAAGGGCCGGAGGAGAAGCCAGTTACTGAGCTTATCACATCGTTTTTCGGCCTTAGCCTTGAGAAGTTAAAGCCGGTTCCTGAGCCTGATTTTGATATCTTGGCTGCGTAATGCAATGCCTTAAATATAGAATCCAAATTGTCTTCAACAGGCAGGACAAAGCATGCTGCAAGCTGCTGTAAGGACCTTCCTGCATTGAACAAGGCTGGGGAGTTTGGCAGAAAATCAAGGCCTGCCATCAGCCTGTAAAAGTCCTCTTCTGTTTTTTTTACCCTGCTTTTGGCTTTTTGGCTCTTATTGAGCAGATTCTGGAATTCTTTTGTTTTTGCAAACTCAAAGTATTCTTTTCCGCCTAAATCCATCTCTTCCTTAAGCAAATATTTTGCATCTGCCAGCGCTATATTGCCTGCTACGCGCCTGAACAAGTCTTCCGGCTTTTCAGCCACATTTCCCTCAGAATCCTTTATCAGGTACCTCTTTTCAAGAAGCTTTAATGCATTTTTGCTTAGTTTCAGGGATTTTCCTTTACTGCTCACAGAGCCTCCGGCTCTGGATTTTTTTGGCTTTGGCATTTTAATATTCAATACCTTTCCTTGCTTTTATACCTTTCTGCCAGGGGTGCTTTATATTTTTTACGAATGAAACATAGTCTGCTTTCTGGATTATCTCCTCCGGAGCGTCCCTGCCTGTAAAGACAAGCTCAACATTGCCGTGGCTTTCTATTAAATCCGTAACATCCTTCAGGGATATTAAGCCTTTGTTCAATAGGACATTTATTTCATCCAAAATCACCAGGTCGTATTCCCTGGAGCTTATTATTTTTTTTGCTTGCTGCAAGCCCTGCATAGCCGCATCCTTTTCCTCGGTATCAGGGTTAAAGACAAATTTGCTTCCCTTATCCTGGAAAGCACTGAGCTTTTGCTGCCTTTCCCTTACAGCATCAACGCCAAACTGCATTATTTCAATGCCGGGGAGGTATTTCCTTATTGTATTAAGCTCGCCTGTTTTTGCTGATTTAAGGAACTGTATCAAGCATGTCCTGAGGTTGCTTCCAAGAGCCCTTACAGAAAGGCCTAATGAAGAGGTGGTTTTTCCCCTGCCGTTGCCTGTTATAACATGAACCATCCCAAGATGCTCCCGGTTCTCATCCCCCTCGACAACTATCTTTTCATGTATCTTTGTGACCATATTGCACTAGAATGAGGCTATATATTTAATGGTTTTTGAAATATTTTAAGAAATATCTATCAAAAGATGCCGCCACCCTTTGCCTCAACGTAGGGCGTATTCCCAGTTCTTTCAAGAGCCGTATTCCATCAATCCCGCGTTCAATTTTTTCTCCATTATCAATTCCCTCGCGGGTAATCTTATAGGATTTAGAATACTCCATTATTCTGTCCCGAATTAGCTCTTTAGTTAAATGCTCGGGGAAACCTGAAACTTCTTTAACTGCAAAGCTTCCAAGCACGCTGGCTAAAAAGGCTGTTTCATATATTGTCAGACCATTTGCATATCCTGCTACAAGGCCTGCATCAAAAGCATCGCCTGCCCCAAGGGAATTGACATAATTTTCTGGTTTTACTGCAGGGACCATTAACCCCACATTTTCTTTTGTATCCAGAATATAACTGCCTTTCTCTCCTCTTGTTATTACGATTCTTTTTGCACCATAGTTCTCTGCAATTTCTTTAGCAACATGGTATAAGTCACCATCCTCTAGGGTTTTAGTACTGGGGTCGTCAATCTCTATTCTTTTTTTGTACAGCTCGGTGAGGAAAACAGCCTCTCCTTCATTTATTTTTAAAACATCTAACTGCTTGTAGACTTCTATTGTGTTATTAACCACCTCTTCTAGGGCTTCTTCTTCCAACCCCTTCATCTCTTTTATTGTTACTGGCCTAATGTTGTCATCATAAATAACAATGCCCCCGCTTTTCTTGGCTTCTTTTATTTTTTCCAGAATCCAAGGGGGATTCTGTTCTAATATCGCGCGGGAGTGTATGTAAAGAACAGTTTTATTTTCTTGCAATAAGCCAGATATGTCCCCATAAGGAGCTTTCATTACAGCGTCTGCGTTTTTTAATCGGGTTATTACTGGCGCTTGTGGTTTAGTGACATCAATTCCATAGGTTCTGGATTCACCCTCTACCGCTACTATATGCGATTTATTTATACCTAGTTCATCCAGCTTTTCTTTAAGCTTGCCAGCATACATATCATTGCCCATTTTAGAAACAGGGGTTATCCTATTGGGATCGTCCAAGAACTTTGCCAAGTATCCACTTACATTACCTATTGCGCCAGGAAATGGGCCTTTAGTTCCTTCTTGGTTTACTATAAAGTCTGCTGTTATGTTGCCAATAAGAACAAGATAATAATTTTGTTCCATGGAATTTTGAATAGGAAACAGCTTTAAAAATCTTTCTATTTTTGACTACTTTTTAGTAGTTATTTAGTGCCTTGCTGGATTCTAAAACAAATAAACGAGTTTATTAAAATCTAAAGAAATATTACCAAATTGGCATAAAATCTTCTTATAGAAATCAAACAAACTTCTTAATCTTTTCCTGAACGGATTTCATTTCCTTGTCTGTGTATTTCTTATGGGACCATGCTATTCTCAGCCTGTCCCCCTCAAACCTGGGTATTACATGGAAGTGGGCATGGCTTACAAGCTGGCCTGCCGCTTTGCCGTTGTTCATAATAATATTGTAGCTGCCATTGCCTATTGACAATGACAATGCTCTTGTTATTCTTTTTGCTACTTGAATCATGCCTGCAAGAAGGTCATCCGGAATCTCAAGCAAGGTTTCGTAATGCTTTTTTGGAGCAACAAGGCAGTGCCCTTTGTTGGCCGGCAGAATATCAAGAAAGCTTATTACAGCATCATCTTCATAAACTTTTGCTGAAGGTATTTCCCCATTAACTATTTTACAGAAAATGCAGTCTTCCATTTTTTTCCTCTTTTTTTTCATTTTTGGGAAAATAATCCTATTTTTAAGGGTTTTTATTTTGAAATGGACCGGCCGGGATTTGAATTTCCGTGCAAAAAATCTCTCCTGACTTTCAGCATCCCGGAGTCTTTCCCTAGCCAAGGGAACACGATACCAGATTTCGCCACCGGCCCATGCAACTTAGGGATTTATGCTAGTTTAAAAACATTATTAATTAATCGTCAAAGTACAATAAAATATAATTGTTGAAACAATGTCATCCATAAATTAATTAGCGACATAAGTAATTGGTCAATTAAGTTGTATTATGCCCTATTTTTTAATCTGCTCTGCAAGTCTAGTGCGGGGCGTCGCTCTTCGTGCATATCGCTCCGCCCCGCCTATTTATTGTTTACAGATCTGAGGCAAAAATTTCTTGGCAGGAAAAATTTTTGCCGAAACTAAATTTTGCCGCGAAGCGGCAGATTGAATTTTGTCCTAAAGCTAATATATTCTATTAGATTACAAAATAATTATAAACAAAATAGCATTTTCCGGAAAAATGGCAAAAGAGCTCAAAGAGATTCTGTTTCCCCATGAAAAAATACGCAAGACTCAGGATGCTATGATTTCTGATGTGCATGACGCGATAAAAAACAAAAAAAACATCATAGTTCACGCTCCTACCGGAATTGGGAAGACTGTTTCTGTGCTGGCTCCTGCGTTAAGTTATGCCATAGGCAAAGACGTTTCAATTTTCTTTTTGACATCAAAACATACCCAGCATAAGATAGCGATAGAAACCCTAAAGCAGATAAAGAAAAAATATGCTCGGAAACCAACAGACAAACTTGACTCGGTTTCCGGCACCAACCTCGTTGGCAATAACGAGTTTAATGCTGCAGACATCATAGGCAAGAAATGGATGTGCCTGCAGGGTGTTGAGGCTCTGAATTCCGGTGATTTTGCTGATTACTGCAAAAAGCTAAGGGATGAAAACAAATGCGAGTTTTGCCTGAATACAATCAAAAAATCAAGAATGCCTACAGTTCTGGCGGAAAACAGCCTGAATGAGCTTAAGGTTTCAGGGCCAATGCATGTTGAGGAGCTAGTGGAAATATGCAGGAAAGCAAAGCTGTGCCCTTATGAAATGGCTTCGATGCTGGCTAAAGAATCAAAGGCGGTTATTGCAGACTACAATTATATTTTTAATAGTGACATAAGAGACAGCTTTTTTTCCAAAGCAAACAAAAAACTGGAGAATTCCATAATCATAATTGACGAAGGGCATAACCTGCCTGCAAGGGCCCGCGAACTGCTTACTGCAAAATTATCTTCTTTTATTCTGGACATGGCAATTAAGGAAGCAAACAAGCTTGAGCTTTTTAATGCTCTTGTTGCCTTAAAAAAAATTAAGGAAGTTTTTGACGAGATGGGCTTTGGCCTGGATTTTAACAGAGAGGAAAAGCTTGTAAGGAAGCACGAGTTTGTGGATAAGGTAAATGAAAGGCAAAGTTATGACAACACTATTGCAGAGCTTAGTTTTGCAGGAGACCTGGTGAGGGAAAAGCAGAAGCAAAGCTATGTTGGAAGCGTTGGAAAATTTCTTGAGGCGTGGCTCAACCAGGACAATGGCTTTGCAAGGATACTTACAAAAAATTTTAGCAATGGAAATTTAACTTTGAGCTACAGATGTTTGGATCCTTCATTAATTACAAGAGAGGTTATAACAAGGAGCTATTCAACAATAATTATGTCAGGCACTTTGACGCCTACTGCAATGTACAAGGATATTCTGGGTTTTGAAGAGGCTGTTGAGAGAGCTTATGAAAACCCCTTTCCCAAGGGCAACAGGCTGTGCCTGATAATTCCAGAAACTACAACAAAGTTTACAAGAAGGGGCAATGAGGAGTACAATAAAATTGCAGAAGTATGCAACAAAATTGTAAATAAAATCCCGGGGAATGCTGCTTTGTTCTTTCCAAGCTATGATTTAAGAGATAAGGTGTACAAGAACTTTTATGGTTTATGCAAAAGGAAGATGCTCATAGAAAAGCAAAATTTAGGCAAAAAGGAAAAGGAAAAAATACTGGATGAGTTTAAGAAGCATAAAGACAAAGGCGCTGTTTTGCTTGGCGTATCCACAGGAAATTTTGGAGAGGGCATAGACCTGCCCGGGGATTTCTTGAAAGGTGTCATTATTGTCGGGCTGCCATTGGAAAAGCCGGATTTGGAAACAAAGGAGCTGATTGACTATTATGAGGAAAAATTCGGGAAAGGATTTGACTACGGCTATATTTTTCCTGCCATGACAAAATGCCTGCAGAATGCTGGCAGGTGCATAAGAAGCGAGACAGACAAGGGCGTTATAATATTTTTAGATGAGAGGTTTGCATGGAATAATTACCTAAGATGCATTCCTGAGGATATGAATTTCAAGATAAGCAAGATGTATGAGGAGAGGATTGAGAGGTTTTTTGGAGGATAGTTCTATTATTCTTATTTACTTAATAGTAGTTACAAATAGAAAGGCTTAAATACTAGTTTGGATTATGCTGCAAAAGTTAATTAGAATTTATAATGTAAAAAATGGAAGCTTTAGTACACAGACCTTGGAATGGAAACCCTACAATTGAAGAAATAATAAGAGCCAACTATAGGGAACCTCTTACTCAAGCTAGGAATGTTGTTATAAAGGCAGGCACTGATGTTTTATTGACTAAAGAAGGCACTTTAGATATGGTGACAATGTCCAGCCTTATAGAGCAAATAGCATACTTAATGAAAAAGGGATACAGAGTTACATATATTACATCAGGAGCTGTTGCAGCTGGAAAGGGGTGCCTTGGAGAAAAAGCAGAAGGAACAGACCCAAGGATTTTGTCTGCTATTGGGCAAGCAAGATTAATGGAGGTTTATAATGCTTTAATGATAAATTATCTCAGGCAATATGCAGAGCAGGTGCTAGTAGAAAAAGAACATTTCTCAGGCATAAGAAGAAAAGAAACAAAACAGTTTTTTGATGAATCTTATGAAAGAGGCGTCTTAGCAATTGTAAACGCGAATGATCCTATATGGCCTAAGGAATTGCCTAATATCCCAAAACGTTCTGATAATGACCAGATTGCGCGGTGGGTATATGACTTATTAAATGCAGATTTAGCGATTTATTTGACTTCTGTAGAAGGACTTATGTATAATTTTAGAGGAGAAAACGAGAGAAAAATTGATTTGGCATTAGGTATATCTCATCGTACTTATGATCTTGTTGGAGAGTTTAATTCAGCAGGGGGCACTGGTGGAATGAGATCAAAATTAAAAAGGATTAAGGCAATATTAGAAGAAAAAAATGGTCAAGCAGTAATTGCAGATGGAAAAAAGCCGAATGTAATTCTCAATATCCTAAATGGAGAAAATGAGGGCACTTATTTTGCAAGAGGAAAGAGGCTTAGTGCTTATCTGTAGTTATATTAGTTAAGAACCCCTAATTCTTATTACTAATTACTAAACTAGTATACAAAAACGTAATATTTATATAGGAGTAATGATTTACAGGCAGAATGGTTGTTTTATTTGACAGGTTTAACCTGCCTGAAGATATTTACGAAGTTATTTTCGCGACAAAACAGCAGATTATTGTAGCCAAGCTGCTGATAGAGATGATAAAGGAAAACAACGGAGAGATAAATAAAACAGAGATGTCTTTGTTTGCTACAAAGCTGCATGAAGGAAATTTGGTAACGACGCTGATTGACGAGCCTCCGTACAAGGGCAAAAAGGTAAAGATAAGCTACAACAAGCGGCAGTTTTATGACCGCATTTTGACGCCTATGAAAAGCATGGGCTTGATAGATTACGACCTATATAAAAAAACTTACAGGATAAGCGACAATTTCAACAAGGAGATGATAAAAATAGGCCTGTTATGGCTGAAAGAAATGAGAAAGCCTGCAAAAACATCATGATTTTTTAGGCCCCCACGCTCGAATTCTTTTCGAAACCACCCCAATAAATCAAACCCGGGGGCCGCTTATTTTATCGAAAGCCGTGTTTAGCAAGATAAACACGGAATTCAGGGAAAAAGAGGTGATGCGGGTGGATTAAATGGGGGTAGTATTATTTCTAACTATTTGACATGATGGCTGTGCCGGAGCAGAACTGAAGTAAAAATGGGCTATCAGGATAGTGCTTTGTTAATCTGTTTGCTAACAACACGCACCATTTTGGTTAATATCATTTTTTTATTCTGCCCACCCGCCTCCCCTAAATCAGGCACAGCCTCTTATTCTTAACAAGTTTACTTTGCAAAAAAATAAAATTTAAAAACAACTAATTATACAGCGAGTTTATGATTGATATAGGCAAGCTGAAAAAAGAGCAGCTGAAGCTGGCAGAAAAAGTAACCTTAAGTGACGGCTTTAAGAGAATAAAAACAATTGGCGGCGCTGACCAGGCTAGTGTGGGCAGTAAAATAATTTCTTCAATCGCTGTTTGCGATTATAAAAATCTGGAGGCTATCGAGGAAAAACATGCAATAGCCGATGCAGCAATCCCTTATATAAGCGGATTTTTGTTTTATAAAGAAGGGCCTGCAATAATAGAAGCTTTTAATTTGCTGGAGAACAAGCCGGATGTGCTTATTGTAAAGGGAAACGGCATATTGCACCCAAGAAGGATAGGCATGGCAAGCCAGCTTGGTGTTTTGCTGGATACAGCCACTATAGGAGTTGCAAAGAACCTTATGCTTGGTCAAGTAAGGGAAAAAACAGTTTATGTTGAAAAAGAGGCAAGAGGGTACGAGCTAATTACAAGGGAATATGCAAATCCCATTTATATAAGCCCGGGCAATAAAATTTCACTGAAAACAAGCCTTGAAGTGGTGAAAAAGTGCTTAAGGTATCCGCATAAGCTGCCAATGCCCCTACATCTGGCGCATAAAAACACAAATAAGGTAAAAAAAGAAATTGCCGATGGTTAGAAAATATTTTTAAAACCCTGTTGCTTCTGTGCTTTTGAGGGCCCATGGTCTAGCGGCTATGACGTTTCCTTCACAGGGAAAAGGTCCCCAGTTCAAATCTGGGTGGGCCCATTTACATATTGGATTCTAAAAGGTGTCGGTGCGAAAGCCTAATCCGCGCTTGTGCGGAGCCTTAGCATGCCTCTCAGCTTCGCAACATTTCATATTGCTCAGGTCGCGCATCACAATCCTGCGGAGCTTTATGATTTGGCAAATTACGCACAAGCACCGGCTTTCGCACCAACCAGAATTCTACAAAAACCTTTAAATACAGACAAGATTGCCCTGTTTTTATGAGAAGAAAAGATGACGGGGGAAAATGGAAAAAGTTTTTAGTTTACTTTATCGGCTTTGTCATGATCGCAAGTGTTTTCGGAGTGATTTTTTGGGGAGGTGACAGCACAGTAAGGATGAA
>JAHWGX010000064.1 GCA_019323655.1 Candidatus Woesearchaeota archaeon
CAAAAGCCTTATATATTAGGAGGCATTTATTAATGTAGCGGGGAAAAATAATAAGATTGGATAAGAAAGATTTTTCTTTCTTGTTCAACCTAAAGAATTCTCATGGATGTAGAAAATACAGGTTAGCAGCATTGAGGTCGAACTTAATCATGCTAACATGTAAGAGCGTGGCGGGGTTGCGCCCTACGGGCAGACCGCTCCTTTGCTTGTTCCAGCTATAAGTTCGAAGCTGCTAACCCGAACGAAGTGAGATTTTCTACAGAGCTGGGCTGATGCCAATATATTTATAAAGCGCCTATTATTACAAAACAAGTAATTTTGAGTAAATAATTGAAAATGCCATCGAAAAAAAGTATAATTAACTTTTTAAAAACAAAAGAATTTAAGCTATTTCTTACCGTATGGATAATTTACGCTTTCTACATCCAAATGTACGGCTCCAGCTGTATGTCCAATAGCAACTCTGCCCTTACTGCTGCCATTGTTAATGAAGGCAGGTTTGAAATTGACACTTACTATAAAGCAACTTGCGAAATAGCCCTTTACAAAGGGCATTACTATTCAGGTATGGCCCCTGGAATTTCATTCATTTCTGCACCGCTTTATGCTGTTGGTAAAGGCATTTTTGGCCTTGTCCCTGACAGTAGCATAGATTCTCTCTATGGCAAGCTTGAAAACTACGGTACTGCATTGGAAGCTGACTACAAAGGAGAGCAAAAGATTATCTCAAATTATTTTCCTGATCTTAATAAAAGACAGATATTGGAGTACCTTTTTATTTCCACATTTATTTTGCCAGTGTTTACAACAGCATTATTCGGTGCAATATCTGCTGTTTTGCTGTACATAATTCTTAGAAGTTTTACCAAAAATGAAAAATTAAGGATATTAATAGCATTGTTTTATGCCTTGGGGACATTGCTTTTTCCATTGGCTACAGAATTTTTTCAGAGGCCGATAGCAATTACTCTTATGTTTGCCGCATTCACAATCTTATTCAAGGTAAAGCATCATGAAATTAAAAAATGCCGAATTGCCTTTTTAGTTGCAGGTTTGCTCGCAGGCCTTTCTGTTTGGTTTGATTATTACCACCTTATCCCGGCTGGATTATTGTTTTTTTACATATTGACTTTTAAAGCCCGAAAAAACAGGTTTAATTTATCCGGATTGGCAAAATATGCTATTGGAGCAGCAATCCCCCTTATGTTATTGCTTTTCTACCACTATGTTGTTTTTGATAACCCGCTTACCACGCCCTATAAGTACAAGCCTCAGATAGACGAAGGAATAAAATTCCCAAGCAGAAACATTACTTTCAGGCTGTTCGAATTTTTTTTATATTCCCCGATAATAATCTTTGCGCTTTATGGCCTTTACAAGGCTGTTTCAAAAAAAGATGATTATTATCCGGAGGCATTAGGAACACTGATATTTTTTATAGCGACCTTTGTATACGCTTCACTGCTTGCTATAGTTGTGGTTTACTACCCGGGATTCCTGCCGGCATCACACAAGAGATACATGCTTCCTGCGGTTCCTTATTTAATGGTATTCCTATCTTATGCCCTGGCTAATCATGCAACAAAGGATAAAAAAAGCAGAATTAATACTGCAATTCTTATTGTTGGTTTTATCTCAATATTTTTTAATTGGACAGCAGCCCAATTCGGCGGGCATTGGGCATTGACTCAGTTTGATGTGGACACTAGGCAGCTAACCGTCATACCCCAGCTCTTAGGAAACGGCCCATCTTCTTCATTTCTGCATACCTTATCTGGAGTTTTAGGTTGGAATTCATTGATTTTAAACATTGCAGGATTGATTATTTTAGTCTTGGTTATATCGCTGATCTGGAAGCCTTATTTGCCAAGAAAAACAAAGAAAAAGCCTTAAAATTATCGAAAGATCTTATAAGAAAATGGAAATACTGATAATAAAGCTCGGGGCAATTGGAGATGTAATTAGAACTACCTCTGTTCTCCCCGGACTAAAGGAAAAATACAAAAACTGCTTAATAGACTGGGTTACAAAAAAAGAGTCGTTTGACATTTTAAAAAATAACAATTTTATTGATAAGGTATTATTAATTGAGGATAATGTAACAAGCAAGTTAAAAAACAAAAGTTATGATTTATTAATAAGCCTGGATGATGGCTTTGATGCATGCAGTCTGGCAACAGAAATCCATACTAAAAATATCACTGGAGCTTACCTCAATAATGGAAAAAAAGCATATACAAAAGATTCTTCTTTATGGTTTGACATGGGCTTAATCTCGAAATTTGGGAAGCAGAAGGCAGATGAATTAAAATCTGAAAACAGAAAAACTTACCAGGAAATAATGTACAGTATTCTTGGCCTGGAATATAAAAAACAAGAGCCGATATTAATCTTAAACGAAGACGAGCTAAATTTTGGCGGAAAATTTGCCGAAAAAAAGGATATTAATGAAAAAGATTTTGTCATCGGGATAAATACCGGAGCCGGAGGAAGATGGCAGGACAAAAAACTGCCAATAGATAAAACCGTTGAATTAATTGATAGATTAAACAATGAGGTAGGCAATGTAAAATTGTTGTTATTCGGAGGCCCTGAAGAAAAAGAAAGAAATGAAAAAATAATGGAATTGGTAAAAACCGGTATAATCGGCGCTGGCTGCAATAACTCATTAATGGAATTCGCTTCATTGGTTAATTTATGCAGTATTCTGATTACATCTGACAGCTTGGCACTGCATATTGGTACAGCACTAAAAAAGAAGATTGTATCTTTCTATTACCCAACTTCAGCCCAGGAAATTGAGCTATATGGCAGAGGAATAAAGGTAACAGGAAAGGGAAAAGATTATTGTTCATACAAGACAAAATGTGATTATCCGCCAGAATGGGATATTAATGGGTTTATTAATGCTGTCAAAAAGCTTATTTGAAAAATGAAAACGTTTGTCATGATACCAACCTACAATGAAAAAGAAAATATTTCGAATTTGATAAGTGCAATTCTGAAATTAAAAATAAAAAACCTCCATATTGTTGTTGCTGATGACAACAGCCCTGATGGCACTTGGAAAATTGTGCGGGAAATCTCAAAAAAGAAAAAAAATATTCATTTGTTATTGAGAAAAATAAATCGCGGCAGGGGCTCAGGAGGAAGGGATGGTTTTGTTTACTGCTTAAAGCAGGGTGCTGATATTGTTGTAGAAATGGATGCTGACATGTCTCATGACCCAAAGTACATACCATTAATGCTTAAAGAATTAAAAAATGCTGATTTAATCCTTGGCTCGAGAAGGGTTAGAGGCGGAAAAGAAATAGGAAGGAGCTGGTTTAGAAGGCTAGTGACATGGGGAGCAAACCTTTACATTACTGTCATGTTAGGGATAAAAGTCAAAGACTGCAACTCCGGCTACAGGTGTTTCAAAAGAAAAGTCTTGGAAAAAATAAATTTAAGCAAAATCGAGTCAAAAGGGCCTGCTATAGTGCAGGAAGTTTTATTCAAAGCGCACTTAAAAGGTTTTAAAATCAAGGAAATCCCAATAACCTTTGTCAACAGAACAAAAGGAAAGTCAAAATTAGGCATTAAGCAGCTTGCTAATGGTTATTTTATGGTTACAAGATTAAGATTCTTAAAGCTAATTGGCGGGATATAGCCAAAAAAAGGATGTGAATGGCTGCGGATTGGCTAACCGATTAAAGCCATTATATTCTCTTACAAAACCATCTCCACTAACTAAGTTGCCATTGGCATCATACATAATTTCAAAAACTGTTCTATCCGAAAACTATTTCCTGACGATAAGATTGCTGAGTATATGAAACTCAGAAATGGAAAGATAATTGAGATTATCCGATTACGAAACAACGGATGGAGTACCAACCACATACGAAAAAAG
>JAHWGX010000065.1 GCA_019323655.1 Candidatus Woesearchaeota archaeon
GAAATTCTTGCTAACTTAAAGATTAAGTTAGCATGTTGGCTGAAAACCGGCCAAGGCATTTGATATTTTTTGAGAATTTTATGAAACTGATCGGTGGAAAACTGGTTTTAGTGAGCTCTACTGCTTAATACTATTGGAAGAAGCTGTTACTAAGGAGACAAAAAGGATCGAAGCAAATCAAGCTTACTTGAGTCAGGCAGCTGAACTGTTTGGGAAAGATGAAGCCCAAGATCCAAATCAAATACGCGATTTTATTTATAATCTTATTAAAATCCAGTTTCAATATCCAGAGCATTTTATTCGAGAACTTATTCAAAATTCAGCAGCAGCAACAAAGACCATAGCTCTAGAGAAAAGTGAAAAAAGCCTTAATGCAACTGATTTAGATTTTGAAGGGCTTAGTATAGATGTTTATGTTGATCGAGAAAAAGGTATTGTAAGAGTCGAAGATAATGGCATTGGAATGACACAAGAGGTAATGGAGGGTGTTTATTTTAACTTAGGTAAATCTCTTAATGAAGCTCTTAAACATGCTGCAGGGAAATTTGGTATAGGAGCAGTAAGCTGTTATGGTTTAAATCATGATTATGTTGCGGTTGATAGTAAACCAAGAGAAGGCTTAGGAGGATTAGCGATTGTTGATTCTAATCTACAAAGAGATGATTTCATGCCAACAACAAGGGGTGAGAATGGCACTACAGTTGAAATAAAGCTATCAGCAAAATCCACTATCGATTGGGATAGGATAGTACAGATTCTTAAAGAAGACTGTTGTTATGTTGAGACACCAGTATATTTGCATATGAATGGTAAATCTGAAAAAATAAACAAACCCCTCTTTCCAGATACACCTAATACAATTATCTTTGATGAGGATCTAGTTCAGGGGCATCTAACAAAAACAGATGAGGGAGTTGTAGAGCTTCTATCCCATAGAATTAAACTATCTGAAATTAAGAGTATAGGTTATGAAGGTGCAGCTAATTGTGATGGCTTTAACACAATTTTTTCGAGAGATACGGTGGTTAACGATCCGGTTCTAAAATATGTTTTGGGATATATAAGACATAAAGTTACGGAACTAAGGCACAATGGAGAAATTGATATCAAAAAGCTTTCAATAGAAGCAAGGCTTGCAGATTATAGGGGTTTTGTATACAATACTCTATTTAATCAGGATGGTACGCCGAATGAAAAATGGTTATTACTGAATTTGAAAGACTTTGAACGAGACTTAGATTTTGAACCTGATATTAGGATTTTGGATAAAGCAACTTTATTAAGTGGTGTGAGCCTAGGGATTTTAGGTTTTGCTGCTGGATTCCCCGATGCAGTATTAGCATCTTGTTTTGGACTAGAAGGACTTACTTTGGGTGTTTTGGGGGCTAAAGCCCTTGAAGATAAAATAAATGAACAAATAGTAAGACACCATAGCAAAAAATACTTTATGAAATGTAATGCTGTAATAGAAACTAGGAGTCTATTTGAAAAAGCGGCAATAGGTACTGTAAAAACATTACTCCCTACTGCAACAATGGTACTGGCAGGTGTGGGTTTATATAACACAATTATAACTATATCCTCATTATCAGAAGCTACAGACATTGCCTCTAAACATTATATTGCTTCTCAGATAGCACAAACAATGCAATATACTGATCCCTCTTCATCACTTTGTTTGGGTATTGGTGCAGGATTAGCAGCAGGTGGATTAGGTTTGTGGATTAATCATCGCAAGAAGGGGAATTTGTTTATGCCCTATAATGAACCATTGAATGAAGAGCAAGAAAGATTTTTAGATGAAGTAAAAAGTGAGTTAATGGGGTATGGTTTACCTAAAGAAGTTGAAGTAGTTTACAGCTGGAATCTCAAACCTGATCAAGGCCGTTGTGTGGTAAGGAAAAATGAGATTGCATTAAACCGGTATGAAGAATATCCTGCTTGGGTTCCAGTTTTATTATACGCTACGAATGTGCTTAAGGATTCAAAAAAAGCTTGGACAATAACTAGCAACCATAAGGGGGATAAACTATGAGCAAAAGATTTGCATTTAAGCTATCTCTTTTGGATTGGATTAGAAAGCTAAACTCTAATTATGAAGATCCAGTAGATTTCCTTAGTAATTTTGTTAGTTTATTTTATGAACATGGAGCAACAGTTGATATTCATATTTGTGATGATGCAATTGAGTTGGAGGGTTCAGGTACAATTGAGGATAAACTTTTTGAGAATGTTAAGCATGGGAACTTCAGAGAATTAACAACAGTTATTCCTCCAGTTAAAGATTACGAAGAATTAACTCTAAAGTCGGGAAATTGGGTTTTGAAAATTGATGGAGAGAGAAATATGGGGGTAGAAAAAACCCATAATCCAGATAATGGAACTAGGTTGCTAATTAAAAGAAATAATCCCCCAAAGGGTGAAATAGATAGATTATGCCATTTGTATCGAGGTTCTGACCTTGAAGTTAAAGTTAATGGTAAGCCTTTAACTGTATATGACAATGCTTTTGAATTCCAAAAAGATGCTTTCTGTGGAAGAGTAGTTTATAAATCTACAACAGAAGGCAGAATACATTTTTTCGAAAGAGGGAGATATATCTCTAATATTCCTTTCTTACCTGGAGTGGACATGGCCCTTCATGATCATAATATACCTACGACATTAACCAAATCCAGAGTAATAACAAGTGGTAAGGGAAAAGAGCAGTATGATAGATTTCAACAGGCATTACCATTGATCATGACTGAATTTTTGAAATCTGATTATGTAAGTTCTCTTAGAGAAAAATCTGAAAGATCATACCAAACACTACTTAGAACAGTATTTAATAGATTTAAGGATAATAGAGAAATTTGCGACATTGTAAGAGAAAATATTTGTTTTGCGGACACTACTGGAAAAATAAATATTGAATATTCTATTGAAAATCTTGGAAAAAACCTGGGCTTAGAGATTTCAGAACCAGAACTTTACAAAGAACTTACTGGAAAAACTTTTCTAGTGAAAGAAGATACGCCAGAAGGGGTACCATATTTAACGCGTAGAGGGGTACCATATTTAACGCGTAGAGCTTTCGTAGTGGGTTCCGTTTTAGCTGCTAGTTGTATTACAACGGGTTTAAGCCTAAACCCAGTTGGTGGTTTTTACGGCGGTATAAATTGGGAGCATCAAGAGCATATTGCCCGCGAAATAGTTGCACCTCGTGATGGTTCTGGCTATATAAGATTGGATACAAGCAACTATGTTTTCCAGCAACCTGATGGAACTATTCTTTGGGGTGATAGAGAGCCATATGACACTTTAATTAGCTCTGTTCATGTTGAACTTCCAGAAGAACTTACTAATTTAAAAGAAGCTTCTACACCAGAAAAAATGAAGGCAGTCTGGGAGCATATAAATAAAAATTTTGAATATGATGCTATAGAGCCTGAAGTTAGAGCGAAATATCCTGATATTCTTACAGCGATGATATCAGAAAGAAAAGCTGATTGTTCTAGTGGAAATACTTATGCAGCCTTACTATTACACGAGTTAGAAGTTTATAATTTACGTTATGCAGTAGGTCCCCGTTCAGGTATAGATCATGGATGGCTTGAAATTGAAAATGATGGTCAATGGGAAATAGCCGATTTTACTCCGGAAATAATGTCCGAGACCTTCCAGAATTTAATAAATGAGTATGGGGGAATTCCAACACATGCAGTAAATGTTTCTGGTAATAGATTCTATTCATTCCCTGGTAGGGTTGATGTAACGATACAAAATCCAGTTTTTTATACAGAACCAAGTCTAAATGTAACGATACAAAATCCAGTTTGTTATACAGAACCAATTCTAAAAGAAATTGGCTTAGCGCTTGCATTCTCAGCTGCTACACCTCTTTTTGTAGCAGGAACATATATGGTGGTATCAAAGTTAATAAGTGGACTATCCAAATCTGGAACTGATGTACCTCCAGTAGAGGCTAATGCGGTTACTCTTAAAACGATAGAAGATATTCTAGATATTCCAGTTGTAGCAACTAAAAATAAATTTGAGTATTCGAAAGGAACTATTTATATACCTCCAGACCGTCTTAACATGCCTGTATTAGGAATTGTCACAGAAGCGGTACCTCAACTACCTCCAGATCGACAATTGGAAATATACAGAAAGATTGCAAATTTAGCAAAATAGTCGAACTAACCCTCCATTCTAGATTGTTGTATTTATAAAACAACTAAGGGTTATAGCATTTACGCTTCAATTATGTTTGCATTATTATGATTTCCAAAAAATTAATTAGCACAAACTTTTTAAACATTATTCCAAAACATCAGACTATGAAAGTTGAAATCAACAAAAGGCTGATAGAGCATGTTGCAGAGGTTGCGAGGCTAAAGCTCACAGAGAAAGAAATTGATAAGTTTTCAAAAGAGCTTAAGGATGTTATCGAGGCTTTCTCGTCGCTTGACAAGATTGACACAAAAAATATAGAGGCAAGCCTTCAGCCGGTTGAGATAAAAAATATTCTCAGGGAGGACAAACGGAAAGAGTCTTTCAGCCAGAACGAAGCCTTAAGCCTGACAGAGCAGAAAAAAGACGGCTACTTCAGGGGGCCTAAGGCCATTTAAGCCGGGAAGAAGGAAAATGAGAGCGCATAAACTGATGATTATTTTGTTTTTGCTTGTTACTGCCGGATGCATCAATAGCAGGGACAAGACCGGAAACAGGATAGCTGTAATAGAGACAGACAAAGGCACAGTAAAAATCGAATTGTTTGAAGATAAGGCGCCTATAACCACAAAGAACTTTATCGAACTTGCGGAATCCGGGTTTTACAATGGATTGACCTTCCATAGGGTTGAGCCTGGCTTTGTGGTACAGGGGGGAGACCCGAATGGAGACGGCACAGGAGGCAGCGGAAAAACAATACCTCTGGAAATACACCCCGAGTTGAAGCATGTCAAGGGAGCTGTGGCCATGGCCCGCAAACCGGACCCTGACAGCGCAACATCGCAGTTTTACATAACTCTTGATGACACCCCCTTCCTTGACGGGAACTATGCTGTTTTCGGCAGGGTAATTGAAGGGATGGATGCCGTTGAGAACCTAGCAGTTGGCGATAAGATGAATAAAGTCACTGTAAGCTGATATTGTGTATAAAGCCCAATTGACAGGCAAACCAATACTGCCAAAATATTTTTAATGACCTGAATGAATGCCAAGATGAACACCAAGGATTTTGCAGATAATGTAAGGAGCAATAATATAGACCTTCTGGAGCATACTGAAAAGGTTATAGATGAATGCAAAAAAATAAACAA
Organism: Candidatus Woesearchaeota archaeon; assembly: GCA_019323655.1. Classification (GTDB taxonomy): domain Archaea; phylum Nanobdellota; class Nanobdellia; order Woesearchaeales; family GW2011-AR4; genus JACPJP01. Next base: position 5,310 of record JAHWGX010000065.1, read on the forward strand.
GGAATATGGCTATTTTAATGTTATTTCCGGAGAGCTTGCACTGCAGCAGGCAAAAGAGATTAAAAAAGAGATAAAAAACAATGCTAAGGAAATTAAAAACAAAAAACTGCTTGGCGTTGCTGTTTCTGTTAAGGACAATATCTGCGTGAAAAATGTGGAGAGCACAGCAGGAAGCAGAATACTTAAGGGATATAAGCCTTTGTTCGATGCCACTGTAATAAAGAAGGTGAAAGAACAAGGCGCGATTATAATCGGGAAGACTGCCCAGGACGAGTTTGGATTTGGAAGCTTTTCTGTTAATGTTGGCTTGGGTTTTGAAATTCCAAAAAACCCTTTTGACAAGCAAAGAAGCTGCGGCGGGAGCAGCGGAGGGGCTGCCGGCTTAACGCAAAAAGCATCTTTTCCCCATATAGCATTAGGAGAATCAACAGGCGGCTCTATCGCAACACCCGCTTCATTTTGCGGGGTTTTTGGCTTGTGCCCGACATACGGCAGGGTTTCAAGATACGGCCTAATAGACTATGCCAACAGCTTGGATAAGATAGGGCCTTTGGGAAAAAGTTTGCATGATGCTGCATTGTTGCTGGAGACAATTTCAGGCTTTGATGAGAAGGAAAGCACTGCGATAAACAAGCCTGCTGAAAAATATGCAGATTTCGCTAACGGGCAAGTAAAAAATATGCGGATAGGGGCAATAAAAGAGGCGTTTAAGGGAACTGATGAGAAAATAAACAAAGAAATACATATAGGAATAAAAAAACTGGAGGAATGCGGAGCAAAAACTGATGAAATCTCTTTAAACCTGCCGATAAAGCACGGGCTGGCAACTTACTATTTATTAGCAACCTCAGAGGCTTCTACCAATTTAGCAAAATACTGCGGAATGCGCTATGGCATTAGCGGCAAACTGGAAGGGAATTTCAACGAGTTCTTTACAAAAGTAAGGAGCGAGAATTTAGGGGCAGAGGCAAAGAGAAGAATTATTCTGGGAACTTTTGCCAGGATGTCCGGCTATAGGGACGCTTATTATATCAAAGCAACCAAGGTCAGGGCAATGATTGTGAATGAATACAAAAAAATGTTCAAGAAATACGATGCATTAATAAGCCCTACCGCTCCGATACTGCCTCCAAAGATTTCTGAAATTGAGAAGCTTAGCCCTCTGCAGAATTATATGATGGATGTTATGACTGTTTCCCCCAATCTTGCCGGGCTGCCGCATTTAAGCGCTCCAGTTGGTTTTGTTGACAAGCTGCCTGTAGGGATGCTGATTATGGCAGATCATTTGCAGGAAAGCAAATTAGTGCAGCTTGGGAGTGTTTTTGATGGAGAAAAATATTAAATTAAGTTCTCATAAATCCTTTTCACCAAAATAGCATCTCCTTCTATGTTTGGGCTTTCTGAAATTATGACTCCTTTTACCTTAGAGTCTTTCAGCGCTTTAATCAGGTCTTTATAGTTAAGGTCAGAGTCCTTTAGGTTTAAATGGTGCTTTTCTCCTTTTTCTCCATAAGCTATTCCGGCAATGTGCATGTGCATATTTTCTATGCCATTTTTTCCAAGATTTTTTTCAATTAGCCCTAAAACACTGCAGAATTCTTCATAGGAATTAATTTTTCCGTTTGCCCTTGCATGCAAATGAGCAAAATCGACGCAGGGCATTACATTATCAAACTCCCGGCTCAGCTTTAAAATTTCATCAATATTTCCAAACTGGGTTTCCTTGCCTGTTGTTTCAGGCCTTATCCATATTTTGTTTCCCTCTTCTTTGAGGGTGCTGCTTATTTCTTTCAACGCTTCCCTTATCCTATTGTAGGTTTCCTCTTTTGTCTTTTTTTGGTAAAATCCTGAATGAAAAGTAACTGACCATGCACCGCATAGATTTGCGATTCTTGCAGAATTTAGAATTCTCTGAACAGAAGCTTTTAGTTTTGCCTTTTCCAAAGAATTCAGGTTTATGAAATAAGGGGCATGGCATGTCAAAATAATATTACTTTTCTCAGCAGCTTTTTTAACATCAGGGGCTTTCTGTTTTGTTATGTTTATATTCCTGACAAATTCCAGCTCCATAGCTCCTAAGCCAAGGTTTTTAACTTCTTCTATGCCTGATTCTGTTCCGAGACCTTTTGCGCTTATTGGAATTCCTGCTGTACCAAACAGAAGCTTGTCCATTTTTATTTTTAGGGCAAGAGGGAATATAAATCTTTTCTTTGTAAATTAGTATAAGGGTAGTGCTGTCAGCATGATTTTTTGTAATATTGAGCAAACTGATACCAAACTGCATTTCTTTGATTTGAGTGTGTATAAGCAGTTAGATAACTTTTAGAAGCTCCACGGCTTCATCCAAAAATAAAATAAATCTCTACTTCTAAGAATAAAACATGGGCAAGCCGAATATTCGGCTCAACCCACAAATAGACTCTATTCGCAATAGAGTTCTATTAGAGAAGGGCACTAAGATTCTTCTCTCAGTAGCCCTCCTTCTCCCACAGACAGAGCACAAGGGCAGAGGAAGAAAGCCTTTTGATTATAGGCTTCTCCTCGTCCTCAATATCCTTCGGATTTTGCTCCGAAAGAAATACTCTGACTATGAGACAGAGATGAGGTTTGACAAGAGGCTGTGTGAAATGCTTAAACTGGACAAACTGCCATGCAAAAGCTGTTTGAATGACTATGCATTGCAGTTTAAGCTAGGCTTCTTATCAAACTTCAACAAGAAGCTTATAGGCGCTTGGGTTAAAAAACCTGTCGATTTGCTTCTTGATGCTTCTGGCATTAGGCTTGTTGGGAGGAGCATTTGGTTTTGCATAAGAACCAAAAAGAAGATTCGAAGAAAAGATTGCGATAAAATCCACATCGCAATTTGTCTTCAAAATTTGCTCATAGCAAATTTTAGAATCTCTAATTCTAAGAAAAATGATTCGCCATTTCTTAGAAAGTTGCTGGAGATGTTCGGCAAGCTGGGTTTAGTTGTCGTCGACAAAGGCTACAGCAATAAGACAAATGCAAGATATGTGGCAAATAAAGAAGGTGCGTTTTTCTCTCCTTTTAAGAAGAATGCACAGCCTAAAGGACTTAATGTATGGGCTTGCCTTTACAAACTTTGGAAAATATTTCCAAGTTTATGCAGGGGGATATACAACCAACGAAGCAAAGTCGAAGCTGTTTTTTCAGCATTGAAAAATAGGTATGGCGACCAGCTTTACTCAAAGAAATGGTTTACCCGCAGAAGAGAGATGGCTATGAGGTTTATTGCCTACAATGTTAGGATAATTGTAGGCATACAAATAGCAAGAGAGAAGAACATACCCTTATGGGTTAGAGCTTAAACAATTTCTGTATTTTAGGGGGTGGTACTTAGCTTCAGCTGTAGAAAAAATATAGCCATGTTGGAGACTGGGAGAGGGTAGTTCCTTTGGGAAACCACTCGTAGAGCATTTCGCAAAGTAAAATGACCGTCTCCAGCCATGGACGGCTGGATTTTTTCTAAATAATCAGGAACTGGATTAAATGGATGAAGCCAAGCTCCACGATAAGTTTAAATACAATTAGGGAAATTTTGCCTTTATGGACCGTGATGAAGAGGAATGGAAAAATCAACTGGAAAAGTTTAAAGTGGTCCAAAAATGCCCGAAATGCGGGGAGCTAAGCTTAAAATACTTTGAAGGCAGGATTAAGTGCACTAATTGCGGTTTTGAGCAGGACGCCAAAAGCATTTAGCGGGAAATATGACGCAACAATTTTTGAGAGGCCGAACATAAATATTGCAAACAAGGCAGGTGAAACCTAAATGAGAATAAACAAGGAGCAAAGGGTTGGAGTTTTTGTAGATGTGCAGAACCTTTATTATTCTGCAAAAAATTTGTATAATGCCAAAGTTAATTTTGCGCAGGTTCTTAGGGTGGCTGTAAGCGGAAGGAGGCTTGTAAGGGCCATAGCATATGTTATAAAGGCTTACATAAAAGAAGAAAAAAACTTCCATGACGCTCTGGAAAAGATTGGCTATGAGGTAAAGTCAAAAGACCTGCAGACGTTTCCTGGCGGGGCTAAAAAAGGAGACTGGGATATAGGCATAGCCATGGACATGATTGAGCTGGCAACTAAGCTAGACACTCTTGTACTGGTAAGCGGCGACGGTGATTTTGTGCACTTGGTCCAGCATTTAAGGCGCGCTATGGGATGCAGAATAGAAGTAATGGCATTTTCTCCAAGCAGTTCAGGAAAGCTAAGGGAAGAGGCTGACGAATTCATTGACATGGACAAGAACAAGGTTAAGTTTCTGATAAAGTATTAGAATTACTAACTAGTAGTAAAAATAGAAAGATTTATAAATGCTAATACAAGAACGAACATAGGGCTTGGTAATCAGCTACAGCAAGAATGTACAAAATACACGATATATGGGAGGAGGATAAGTGGGATATTCACAGTGATAACAGAGGCAACTATGCGGGCCATGCTGCAGGAAACTCCCAAGGGGATTACCACAATAACGAAATGTACGGGCATAATAAGGGGGAGGATAAAAGCAAGGACACCTACAGATCCGCAGAGCAGGAAGAAAAGGAGAAAGAGAAAAAAGAGAAGGAGGAAGAGCAGGAGAAAACCATTGTTGACACGGTAAAGCAGGAGGAAAAATACAAGAAAGATGAGATTGAAGAGATTCAGGAAGCTGCAAAGGATTTTAAGCACGAGAATCTTGAGGATGAGAAAAGCAAAAACAAAAAAAAGAGGCAGCATAAATCAATAGAGGAAGCAATCAATCAGGCGATAAAGGAGGAAAAGGAAGTAGCATTTGTTGATTAAAATGTACCAAAATAAATTTATACCGTGCTATGAGGTTTTGAGCAAAAGCAGCTACAGCATCGGCCATGGATGCTCATGCAGCAGCTCCAGCCGCCTTGCTTCCAATGATTTTCCGGACTATGCTGCTATGTTTTACAGCCCCACCGAGCATGAGGTTATTTCCCGGATAAAATACGGAAACTTCGAGCAGGATTACAGCAACCTGAGGGAGATACAGCAGTCCTTGAACGGCCCTCCAATCGAATTTTATATCCCCCATTCTTTTGCTTCCGCAGACGGCTCTGGAAGGCAGGACGAAAACCATGTTGAGGCAAAAAAATTGAAGCAGGAGTTAATGAAAAAAATGAATAGGGAAGCAATTAAGGAAATTAAAAATGCCCAAAAGCAGGTCAAAGGCAGAAGAGTGAGGGTGGAGTTCGAGGATGTTCTGCTGCTGAGGAAAATTAAGAAAACGGTTGTTTTTGAAGAGAAAGAACAAGATATTTAAATTTCTAAATTAATATTTTAAATTATGGGCAAAAAATATTTTTTACTGGCCATTTTAATTTTGATGGCCATTACTATTCCCTTTATTATTTTCATCTGCAGCTTTAACTCTGTCTCTTTCAATGAAAGATTTTACATAAAAGAATTTTCAAAGCACGATGTTTATGAAAACCTTAAAGACCACGATATAGAGAAAATCAACAATGATGTTCTGGATTATCTGAAAAACGAAAAAAATAACGATTTAATTGACACTGATTTTTTCAATGAAAGGGAAAAACTGCATTTGCTGGACGTGAAAAACTTAATCAGAAAAACCTTTTTGGTTTATTATACATCCCTGATTTTATTCTTGCTGTCTCTAGCCTTACTGGTTTTTTTAATGGAATTCAAAATTAAAAAAATTGCGGAAAGAGGCCTAATTATAGTTCTGGCAGGTAGCTCTTTGGCTTTGCTAGTCGGAATTTCTTTCTTTGTTTTATCCAATTTTAATTTTAATTTTGTTTTTAATGCATTTCACAAAACCTTTTTTAGTTCTGGCACTTATACTTTCAATCCCCTGTTTGAGAAAATTGTTGTTTTGTACCCCCCAAGTTTATTTTTTGATGCTTTAACCCGGATAGTCAGCGGAGCAATAATCACGTCGATAATGCTGTTGCTTTGCTGCACAGCGCCTTTATTTTTCCTAAAAACCAAATTTTTTCATAAATTTTTAAAAAAAATACCGACGGAAAAACCAGCAAATAGAAAGTTTTAAATACTAATTTTAAAATAATATTTTTAACAAAAATTTTTTATTTTCAAAAAAATGAGGGAATTCGGTCGGCATTTAACGATTGATGCGTCATTTTGCAACAGAAAAACACTGGTGAGCCAAAGCCTAGTTTATGATATTCTTAATAATCTTCCTGCAAAACTAAACATGCATAAGATGGGCTTGCCTCATGTAGTAAAGTGGCTGGATCCAGGCGCTACGATAGAAGGCATCTCCGGCTTTGTCATGATTGCGGAAAGCCATATAAGCATACACACATTCCCCGAGAAGGACTACGTTTTTATTGATGTTTTTTCATGCAAGGGGTTTGACGTGGAAAATGCTGTCAGGCTGCTGGTAAGCGCATTTGAAGCAAAGAAGTTTACCAAGAAAGTGGTAAAAAGAGGCCTGGATTTCCCCAGGAGCCACCCAGACCACATCTACCAGGTTGCAGAGCAATTAGCAACCCCCTAAACAGGGAAGTTTTCTTTTAATGTTGAAGCTTAATGAAAGCAAAACTTATAAACTTCAGAGCTAACCTCTGTGGCGAATGGAAGTTATTGGTGATATAGGCTCCAGCAAGAAAGAAATCACAGGCTGCATTGAAAAATACGGCTCGGTTCGGGAGCACAATTACTGGTTCTTTTGCAACCAGCAGACTGGCTACGCAAAAATCTTTTTTTTTAAATTTGGAGATGGCGGAATAATCTCTATAAGGTACAAAAGCGGAATATGGGAGCTGATTGGAGAACTGCTTGCACCGGAAAAAAAGAGGCTGGAACTGCTTGAGCAGTTTTTGGATTACACTCTGCTAACAAAAAAAGACAAAAAGGTGTTCATGTTTGTCCCGGAAAAATTCTGGAAGGGTGTTAAGGGCATGCTCCAAAAATCCGACAAGTACAAAATCACCAGCCAGCCTGCCGTGTACCACACTCCTGTTTTCAACATGGAAAACTGGGACGAAAGGCTGGAAGGGGGGAAGCGGAAAAAGCTGAGGAACATCAGGAACGGGTTTTTGAAGCGCCATAACACTGAGTTTGTTCCTGCAGGAGAAATAAACAAAAAAAAGCTGATTGAAATTGTTCACAAATGGAGAAAAAACCGGCCAAGGGAGGAGATGAATTACTACACCCAGATGTACCTTAACTTCATAAAAAATGATTTTGAGGGAACCGACATAGCAAGGTGCATGGTTGTAAATAACGAGCCATGCTGCATAACTGCCGGCTGGAAAATACCCAACAGCACAGGCTATTACTCTGCAATCGGCCTTTATAACTATAAGCATAATGGCTTGGGGGAGGTAGCCAATATTGATGATTTGACCCAGATAAAGAACAAGAAATATAAATATGCGGATTTCGGAGACTCAACAGAGTCATTGCTGCAATTCAAAAAAAAATTCTGTCCCGAAAGCTTTTATAGGACTTACTGGTTCCACATAAAAAGAAAATGAATTATGCCCAATTTCCAAAAAATTTCGGGGAAATAGAAGACGAGTTGTCTAATTATGAAAACTCCAAGGTTGTTATTCTGCCCGTGCCCTATGAAAAGACCACTACCTATGTTAAAGGCACTGCAAAAGGGCCTGCTGCCATTTTAGAAGCCTCAAGAAACATGGAGCTTTATGACGAGGAGCTGGACAGGAACATATACCATGTAGGAATATGCACTTTAAATGAACTAAACATCCAGGAAAAACCTGAGCTGATGGTGGATATTGTTAATGAAGGCGTTAGAAGGCTGATAAGTGAAAATAAGTTCCCGGTTATAATCGGAGGAGAGCATTCAATAACTCCCGGCTGCGTAAAGGCTTTTGCCGAGAGCCATGAGGATTTTTCTGTTTTGCAGTTGGATGCCCATGCTGACCTGAGGGAGGAATACGACGGAACCAAATTCAGCCACGCATGCGCTACAAAAAGATGCCTGGACATATGCAAAAATATCGTTCAGGTGGGGATAAGGAGCCTGGACTATGAAGAGGCTGTTTTTGCAAAGAAAAACAAGCAAGAAATTTTTTGGGCAAAGGACATACTTGGAAATGATGACTGGATGCCCCGTGCAGTTTCAAAGCTTTCTAAGAATGTTTACATTACCCTGGACCTGGATGTGCTGGACCATTCCATCATGCCGTCTGTGGGAACTCCCGAGCCCGGCGGCATGGGCTATTACCAGCTTCTTAAATTCCTGAAGCAGGTTTTTGAAAAAAGAAATGTCATTGGGTTTGACATAGTCGAGCTATGCCCGAATGATAAGCATATTGGTTCTGACTTTACTGCAGCAAGAATTCTTTATAAGATGATAGGCTACAAATTTGCCAAGGAACTCTAACAAAAAATTCGTGCGGACATAAAAATCATCAAAAAATAAAAATTGCCCAATTAAAAGCATCCAAATCATAAAAATTTATATAATAGTTCTGGAATAAGTTCTAATTTAGAGGTGCATAAGGAATTGAAAGTAATTTATGACGTTGTCGAGCATAAAAACCATATAAAAAAAGCAATAAGAAAATACGGTTATTTTGCAGAGCACAACTATTTGCATTATCTTTACAACGAGTCTGGTTCAGATAAAAACACTTTTTTTGATTTTGGCAATGATAGAATACTTCTAGCGCAGCAGAATAAGAAAAAAAACACATGGGAATTCTTTCCTAACGGCATATTATCACCTGAGCCAGAAAGGCTTAGTCTTTTGTTAGGGGCAGTCAATTATGTTTTAAGGGAGAAAAAAGCAAAAAAAATTGTAGTTGAAGTTTCAGAGAGTATAAGAAAAGGCATTCTAAACAAGTTTAAGATAAGAAATGGCTTCAAGGCCTGCAAAGCCTACACCCTTTATTGGCCCGTATATAAGATGGACTCATGGAATCCAAAGCTGAGAGGCAGCAAATGGAAAAAACTGAGGAATGTAAGAAACAGATTCTATAAGAGAAATAGGGTAAGGGTAAGAGACAGCAAGGGCGTTCCAAAGGAAGAGCTTAAAAGAATTTTGTCTAGGTGGCTGGAAAGAAGAAATGATACTGACAGGGTTAAAAAGAGCTATTATCTTAATTTAATTGACAACAATTTTAAAGGTGTTGATATGGCAAAAACACTTTATGTCAACGGCAAAGCCTGCACTCTAACCGCAGGATGGAAAATACCTAACAGCAACAATTATTATTCTTCTGTGGGCATAATTGACTATTCCCACCCCGGGCTCGGCGAGGTTGCAAACCTGGATGATCTTAACAGGCTGAAAAGGGGGGGCTTTGACTATGTGGATTTTGGAGGTTCTGACAAGGTCTTGCTCTATTTTAAAAAGAAATTTAAACCGGAGAAAATTTATAGAACCTACACATTCTCAATTATAAAGAGATAAATGCTGAAATTTAAAACAGTTACAGATAAGGAGGAATGCAGGAGCCTCTGGGAAAAATACACTAAAAAGCAGATTATCTGGGACCTATGGGATTTCCGGTTTTGTTTTCATAACAGCAATTTCAGCTTTAATTTTGTTCTTGGGTTGGATGGGGAAAGGGAGTTAGGCATATTGCCGCTGGTTTTCGATAAAATCAATAAAGTGTACACTTATTTTGGAGACACTTTCCCTGAACAAAACAAATTTCTGCTGGAAGACAAGAGCAACATAAAACATTTTCTTGAAAAATGCCCTAAAAACACTCAGATATACTACATAGATTCCGAGGAATCAAAGTATTATAAATTTGCAGAGGGGGATAAAAGATATTTTTTAAATCTGGAAAAATATAACTGCAGTTTTGAAAATTACCTTAAATCATTCAAGAAGAAGCACAGAAAAAATTTAAATTACGATTTGAGGAAATTAAAGGAAAAGGGGTATAGCATAAGTTATAATAAGCTAGATGACTTTAAAAGTTTTGTAGGCCTAAACAAAAAAAGGTTTGGAGAAGAGTCTGATTACAATGATGAAACTTTTGTTGAGGGCATTTACAGGGCGATTAGCACAGCTTTTAAAATGGGCATACTTGATATAGTGAGCATAGAGATAGGAAACAGAGCTGAAGCTGTGGGACTTGGAGTCTTTTATAACGGAGTTTATTGCGTTTTTGGAATTGGAAGAAATGTCGAGATAAAGAATCTTGGGAAACTGCTGATAGCCGAGCAGATAAAAAGCGCAATAGAGCACAAATGCAAAGAAATTGATTTCTTTTCAACAGAGTCTAACTGGAAAGAGCTTTGGAA
>JAHWGX010000066.1 GCA_019323655.1 Candidatus Woesearchaeota archaeon
AGCAACTAAATCCCCATACAGCATAGGAGGGCCCTGCCATAAAAGAACATTAACCCCTTTTTCCAGCCATAAGTAATTTGACCTGTTGATTCCCCCGGCTACATTTAAGTCTCCGGGAAAAGACCATAAGTCTGCAGAGGTTCCGTTAAAGGTTCCAGGCCATATCTCGCCTGCAGAATGCCCGGGATTCGGAAGTGCAGCAGCTGCAAAGCCTGCAGAAACAATAAACATGCAAAATAATCCTAAAAATAATTTGTTTTTCATATTCTTCACCTTTTTATCCTGGAAGGGGAGGGAGTATTGGCGGGCTGCTGGTTTCCTCATTGCCTGTTTCTTCATCAGGGCTTTCAGTCTCAGCAGTTTGCTCAGGAAGCGGAGGCAAAATTACTGGCCCATTACCTTCTTCCCCACTATTTTCTTCTTGTGTTTCCATCTCTGGAAGCGGAGGCAGAACCCTTTCCTTATCTTCTTCCGGAATGTTCTCTTCAGGAGCAAGAGTTTCTTCCGGGGACTCTGATTCAGAGTCAGCCCCGCCAAGATAAAAATAAAGCCCCGCAGCAACTGCTATAATTATTAAAACAACAACTGTTATTAAGAATGATTTCTCCACGCTATCACCTTTTTTTATTAATATTTGGTGTTATGTTTAAATATTTTGTGTTTAGATGGGCGAGCCCCGTTTCTCTTTCCCCTAGAACAGTTTCCGGAACGGCAAAAAACAAATATTTTTATACAACGGAATACCGCCAATCTGGGATTGGTGGTATGAGCAGTGCTCAAAAACCGCCATGATATTGATGGTATTCCGAGTGTCAAAAACCACTAAATGTATCTGTTATTTATTATCATGCCACCCCTTTCTGGTGGGTGGTTTTTGACAGAAACAAAATTATCAAAAAACTATGAAACAACTGCTTTCAGAAGTTCTAAACAGCATAAGGCCAAGCAGGCAGTATGAAGAAGAAATCTTGTCAAAGGCAAGCAAAATAATCAGCAGGATAAACCAGGGCATGCGAAATGCAGAGGCTGTTTTAGGAGGCTCAGGGGCAAAAGGAACATGGCTGAAAACCTTTGACGCGGATATCTTTGTTAAATTCGACTATCAAAAATTTAAGGATAAAAGCGAAACACTCTCAGATATGCTGGAAAAATTTCTGAAAAAAAGTTTTAGAATAACGAGGCTCCACGGCTCAAGAGACTATTTTCAGATTAAAGACGGAAAGTTTACCTTTGAGATAGTCCCGATACTTTCTATAAAAAAAGCAGAGCAGGCCAAAAATATGACAGATGTTTCCCCGTTGCATTCCACCTTTGTTCTGAGGCACAAGAAGCTTATTGACGACATCAGGCTTACAAAGCAATTCTTTAAAGCTTCCCGCGTTTACGGGGCTGAAAGCTACATAAGGGGGTTTTCCGGATATGTGTGCGAGCTCCTGACAATTTACTACGGCTCTTTCCCAAACTGCATTAAAGCAGCGTCGCAATGGAAGGAAAAGGAAATAATAGACATAAAAAACTATTATAAAAATAAAAACATATTCATTGAAATAAACAAGTCAAAACTAACAAGCCCCTTAATAGTAATTGATCCTGTGCAAAAGGACAGGAATGCAGCGGCAGCGCTAAGCCGGGAAAAATTTGATATTCTGAGAAGCAAGGCAGCAGAATTCCTGAAAAGTCCTTCAAAGGATTTTTTTGAAATAAGTGATTTGACAGAGCAGGAAATCCAAAAGCAATTCGGAAAAAACAGGCTTATAATCCTAAGAGCCGCGCCATTAAAAAGAAAAGAGGATGTTGCAGGGGCCAAGATGCTCAAGGCCTTTAAGCATATAGGCAAAAAACTAGCTGAAAACGGTTTTGGAGTGGTTAAAAGCGGTCTGGTATGGGGCAAAAAAAACAATGCCCTTTTTTATTATGCGCTGAAAGAAGTTAAACTTTCCAAAACAGTAGAGATTCCTGGCCCTCCGCTGAAAATTAGGCATCATGTTTTGCTTTTCAAGAAAGCCCACAAAAAAATATTAATAAAAAACAAAAGGATATTCGCTTTGGAAAAAAGAAAATTTACCAACGCAGAGGACTTAGTAAAAAATACTCTTAAAGCCCCCAATGTAGGAAGCAATGTAAATAGTATAAAGCTGATATAAGATGCAAGCAGTTATTTTGGCAGCCGGAAAATCAACAAGAACCTATCCGCTTACATTGACAAAGCCGAAGCCCTTGCTCAAGGTCGCAAACAAAACAATTCTTGAATGGAATCTGGAAGCTTTAAACGGAATAGCAGAGGAAATAATCCTGGTTGTAGGCTTTAAAAAAGAGATGATTCAAGATTTTATTGCAAAAACCTACCCTCAACTGAAAATAAGATTTGTCGAGCAGAAAGAGCAGCTTGGGACAGGGCATGCAGTCTCTATTCTCAGAAACCATATCAAAGGCAGGTTTATCCTCTTAATGGGCGATAACATTTATTCCAGGCAGGACATAGCAGAAATAGCAAAGCACCAATACTCAATCCTGGTTAAAAAGGTTAAAAACCCAGAAATTTTTGGCGTCGTCATTGAAAAAAATAACATTCTCATAGATATCATAGAAAAGCCAAAGGAATTCATCTCTGACCTGGTGAGTTGCGCATTATACTCTTTTGATAAACCCATTTTTAAGGCTTTGGAAGAAACAAAAAAATCTGAGAGAGGGGAATATGAGATTACAGATGCCATAAAAGCGATATCCCCGGGCAAACCTATTTATTGTGTTAAGAGCCATTCCTGCCTCCAGATAGGCTATCCGTGGGACTTATTGATTGCAGACAATGAGCTAAGAAAAAATAAAAACCTTATCGGGGAAAATTCAAAGATAGAAGGAAATGTAAACAATTCTTCTATCGGAAATAATTGCGTTATAAAAGGAAATATAAAAAATTCTATAATAATGGATAACACAACAGTTGGCAAAGATTCCATAGTTGAGGACTCAGTTATCGGGGAAAATGTTTATTTTAAGGGGATTGCAAAATCAAGCAAAAATGTTGAATCCGTTGTTAAAGGAGAAAAAGTTATTGTTCATAGATTGGGAACAATAATCGGGGACAATGCAAAAGCAGAGGAAGTTGAAATAAATCCTGGCTGCAAAATATGGCCAAACCTAAAAATAAGGGGGAAGGTGGAAAATGATGTTGTTTAATCATATCCTTTTGGCTTTGAGGTCAATTCCTTCAGAACTGCAAATAATTGCGGTTACCTTCCTTCCTTTCCTGGAATTAAGGGCATCCATACCCTATGGAATTTTGGCCCTTAAGATGCACTGGCTGCCAGTCTTCATAATTGCAGTTGCGGCAAACATAATTTTAGGGCTGCTCATATACTTTTTCCTTGACAAGATAATCCATATTTTTTTGAGGGTAAAGCCTATTGACAGAGTTTACCGAAAATATGTGGAAAAAATCCAGAATAAAGTGCACAAATATGTGGAGAAATACGGGGAATTTGCAGTAGCAGTATTCATCGGGATTCCGCTTCCAGGCTCAGGAGTTTATTCCGGAGCCCTGGCAGCCTACCTTATAGGCTTGGGCTATAAAAAATTCATGATTGCAAACATAATCGGCGTTTTAATAGCAGGGATAATAGTAACAATAGTAACTATTGTAACTTTAACCGGAGCAACAGCCTTTAATATTTTCATAAAACTCCCAATGTTTTCATAATGAATAAAAAAACCAGCATATTGGCTTTTGGAATCTTGTTATTTCTTCTTTCATTGGCTTTAGATAGAAACATCTCCTCAATCGCAGCTTTAATGCAAAATCCTGCTTTTGACGTGGTCTTTGGCTGGTTTACAGACTTCATAAATGTCTTTGTTATACTAATTTTAATAACCACCCTGTTTTTATTTGAGGAAAAGAAGAGAGAATGGATTTTCCCCTTATGGCTTTCCTTTGCTTTATCCGTTTCAGCATCTTTCCTGTTAAAGCTGATAGTGGCAAGGCCCAGGCCCTCTGTTGATTTAATTTCTTCCCTGTTCAATGCATTGAATTTTTCATTCCCGAGCATGCACGCAATGGTTGCTTTTGCAGCAGCCCCAATTCTTGACAGGGAATTCCCAAAACTCAAGTGGTTCTGGATTGTATTTGCTGTTTTGGTGGCATTCAGCAGGGTTTACTTCAATTTTCACTTTTTAAGCGATGTTATTTTCGGGGCTTTTGCGGGATATTTCATAGGCGTCTTTGTAATTTATTTAGAGGAGAAATACAAGCCGTTTAAATTTTTAAAATGAACTCTCTCGAGACAAAAAGAAAGCTCGCGCATTTGCTTCTTGGGGTTTTAATAGTTGCCCTGATTTTATTAGGGTTCATAGGCAAAACACACTTGTTCATTTTGATAATAGCAGGCATTATCTTGTCATTTTTGAGCAAAAAATACAGGATACCGGTCATATGCCTGTTTTTAGAAAATTTTGAAAGAAAAGAGGACTTAAAAAAATTCCCTGGCAAGGGCGTTATTTTTTACCTTATCGGGGCATTTATGGTTTTGTTTTTTTTCCCAATAGGCGTAGCAATCCCTTCTATACTTATACTGGCATTTGCAGAGCCAGCAAGCTATTTGCTTGGGAGTTTCGGCAGAATACCCCACCCCTTAAAAAGCAAAAGATTTCTTGAGGGGTTTATCGCAGGTTTGATAGCAGGATTTATTGCGGCAGTTATATTTGTTCAGTGGCATGAGGCCCTTGCAGCATCTTTCTTTGCAATGGTCGCAGAAGGCATTGAAATAAAAATCGGCGCAGAGGAAGTTGATGACAACATTATAATTCCGTTGGTATCTGCTGTCACTATTTCTGTTGTCAGGCTTTTGTTTTAGCATATTATAGTTTAGAAAAAAACTCTTCAAGCTTATTGCTAATAATTAACCAGAATTTCAACATCCTTTCCGAAAATTCCCTTCAGGTCTTCAAAAATAGGCTCTTTAATGAAAACTCTTGGGGGTATTTCAAAATTTGATAGAGCCTTTTCAAGCTCCTCCAAAGAGCTTTTTTGCGTAGTTCCCAGGCTTCCGTCCTCTTTTATCTTTGCCCTGCTTATCTCCTTCTCTTTATGGTCTATGTCATGGATTATAAAGGCTGTGTCCTCCAATAAAATAACTTCTCCATATCTTTCGCCGTGCTTTACCCTTATTTTTGCCCTTTCCAGCTCCCTTCCCCTTTTTCTTTGCAGGTACTCCACCAAAAATTTTATGAGCTCATTCGAGTCTTTCTTTACCCTTTCCACTTCCACTTTTGTTAATTTTTTCTCATCATAATCTTTTTTTGCCTTTACAGTATCGTTTAGAATCCTCAAAAACTTTGCCGGCATTTTTCCCTGGTTCACCAGCTCGTCTTCAAACAGCCTGACAACTTCCTCATCCTTCACGCTCTCAACGCCTTCCAGCCTGAGAACGTCCCGGATTATGGTTACTATCGTCTCATAAACCTTGACCATATCCTCTTCTTCCTTTATCCTTTCTATCTGGGTAAAAAGCCTCTTTATCCTTTTAAGGTATTTATCGCTTTCGCTTAGCAGCCCGTCAATCTCTTTTCCGCTTACTTCCTTTTTCTCCCCATGCTCAATTGCTTTTCTTACAGATATGACTTTTTCCAGGGTTTTTACAAACTTGTCCTCAAGCATTTTTTCTTTTTGCACAAAAATTTCCCTCATTAAAGAGGCAGTCTCCTTTGGAGCAGGAGGCGGGATTCCGCGCAGCATTAGCGCTGCCTGGCTTGGGGTTAGAATTGCATAATAAATGTCCTCCATCCCTATGTCCTTAAGCTTTAGCCCAACCCTTTTCAGCATTTGCTCTCCGGAGCCCATGAACATGTCAATAGCCTCTGCGCTTGGCTTTATCTTGCCCATCCTCAGCAACTGCTTCCATGGCATGAATATGCTTCTGTCGTAGAAAGGCACTCCGTCCCTCAGCAAAGTAAAAATTATGGGGTTTGCTTCCCTCAAACTGTCCCAGAAGTCTGTTAAAATATAAACCTGAATGTTGATCTTGTTTTTTATTCCGGTTAGTTCCCCTGCTTCGATTCCCATCCCGATTATGATGGCTCTTAGCTTGTCTTTCAGCTCAGCCCTGCTCATCTTCTTGACATCAGTGTCATCAATAACTATCCACACATCAATATCAGAAGTTGGCGTTGCTTTTCCCTGCACCAGGCTTCCTGCAAGCACATAGCTTACGATGTATTTTTCAAATTTCTTTAAAGCCATGGTTTTGTGGACTTCTGCAATCTTGATTGCAGCGAGCATTCCCCTGTCAAAAATAGGAGCTGACAAAGCTATCAATTGCAGCAATTCATATTTTCCGTCGTAGCAGTTTTGCCAAAGCTCAGACAAGATTACTGCCTGGGGGGTAATATTCTTGTCAATCTCCTGCCCAATGCTGTTTATTATCGCAGTTAATTTTTCTTTTAGCTCGTACTTGGACATCTTTTTGCTGTCAGAATCATCTATTAAAACAAGGACATTTATCTTGTCCTTATCAGCCTCCTGCTTTTGCTCTTCCTGCTTTGGCGGGGGCAATAGGGCTATCCCTACAATATACTTATCAAACTTGTCTATTACCTTTTTCTGGAATTTTTCCAGTTTGGCCTTTATCACTTTTAGTTTTTCCTGGACATCTTTAGGCAGCTTCTCCAGAGGTGCTTTTTGCTGCACAGCAGCAGAATCATCTTTTTTATCTGTTTGTTCCTTGGAGTTTTTCTTCTCATATTTCTTATTTTTTTTTGCCATTATGAAAAAATTTTGTATTTTTTGTTGTTTATAAAGGTTTTGATATTGCAAAGCAAAACCTCCGGCTATTTAATTTCTTTATTATGCGGCAAATCCTTATTTTTTTCAGTTGAATCACTATATTTTGCCTGCTTATAAAATCTGTTAAGTATACTTCCAAAGGTTACGATTCATTTTTTAAATTTGCTCCGCGAGTTTACTGCGGGGCGTCGCTCTCCGCCATGCACAAAAATCGAAGATTTTTGGCATCCCGTTCGCTTTGCTCAGGGATATCGCTCCTCCCCGCTTATTCACGAAAAAATCGCTTTGCAATTTTTTGTGTCCTGAAAATCTATGATTTTCATAATATTGCAATAAGTACGAGGCGAAATTTAGTGGCAGGACAAATTTCGCCGAGTGTAAATTTTGTGAGCGAAGCGAACAGTTTGATTTCTTTAAATTTTAATATTCAATTTTTTTGTTGCCGAAGGCAACGGAATTATTCTTATTTGTCAAGCTTTTTTTAAAGTGTGTACTTTGCAGCTTTACTTTACAAAATCATAAGCTATTTATAGCCAGATATTATTTTTCTTTATATGGCATATGACAGCCGCGGGTTGCACCATTTCCATAAAAGGAAGAGGATTCACGAAAAGCATGAGCCTTACCCCCATCAGGATAAATTTAAAAGATTTATAGACAGCACAATTTATGCTGTAGGCATTTTTGGTCCTGTTATGACGCTGCCCCAATTAGCAAAAATCTGGATTGAGAAAAATGCATCTGGCGTCTCTGTTATTTCCTGGGGAGCGTATTTGTTTGCCGCAGTGTTTTGGCTTATCTACGGAATACTGCATAAAGAGAAGCCAATCATTCTAACATATGCATTATGGATTGTTCTTGAGGCTTTTATTGTGTTGGGCACTGTACTTTATGGATAAAAACACCTATTGATTTTTACATAAAGCCAAATCCATAAAAACCTTAATCTTTATAAAACTACAGAGCTTACCAATATGTTTTAACAGTTTATTTATGAAAAATGATGACCAAGGAGCTAAGGCAAATTTTATTGCAGAAAAAAGACCCTTTTACAGAGATTATCGGCCAGGGTAAGGTAAAGGAAGCACTGAAGTCAGCCTTACTGGCTGGGAGGCACATTATACTCGTTGGCCCCCCGGGAATAGGAAAAACCACTTTGGCAAAGAGCATAGCGAACAT
This sequence comes from Candidatus Woesearchaeota archaeon, assembly GCA_019323655.1. Taxonomy (GTDB): domain Archaea; phylum Nanobdellota; class Nanobdellia; order Woesearchaeales; family GW2011-AR4; genus JACPJP01. The sequence continues at coordinate 7,955 of JAHWGX010000066.1, forward strand.
TCTTGGTAAAAAAACGCCCTTTGTTAGGATACAGGGAAGCCCTGACCTTACAGTCGAGGATTTGCTTGGGGACATAGACCCTGTTAAGGCCTTAAAGTACGGCCCTTTGAGCACAGAGGCATTTGCAAAAGGAAAGATATTCAAAGCCGACAAAGGAGTTCTTTTTTTTGACGAGCTTAACCGGTGCCCGGAAAAATCACAGAATGCATTATTGCAAGTTTTAGAGGAAAAAAAAGCAACAATTGGCAGCTATGATGTTGATTTTGACATCGATTTCATATTCATAGGGACAATGAATCCTGAGGACTCTTCAACAGAAAAGCTTTCTGATGTCCTGCTTGACAGGTTTGATTTGGTGTACATGCACTACCCTGAAAATATAAATGCTGAAAAAGAAATAGTCCTGGAAAAAGGCAAAAAGTTTGGCAATATTTCAGTTAGCGATAAATTATTGGGGTTAATGCTTTATTTTGTAAGGCTTTTAAGGGAAGACCAAAATCTTGAGAAAAAGCCTTCTGTAAGGGCTTCTCTGGGGCTATATGAAAGGTCGCAGTCAAATGCCCTGCTTCAGGGAAGGAATAAAGTTATTTTTAAGGATATACAGGACTCTGTTGTTTCTGTCCTGGCCCACAGAATCAGGCTGAAGCCTTCTGTAAAATATCTGCAAAGCCCAAGGGATTACATAATGGAGCAGTTTGAAAAAAACATAATGGACAGCGATCTGTTAAAAGAAAAAAAAGGCGATTTTCTTTGACACACAGCAGCAGGTTCATGAAAAAGAGGAAATAGAGGAACTGGGCGGGAAGCTTTCTTTTCAGCAGATTGAAAAAAAATTAATGCACTCTATCCTGAAAAATGACAAGGAAACAATAGAGCAGGGAAAGCTGATAAGAGATTCAATAAACCAGGGATTAAATTCTTTTACTCCAGACCTTATTTATGAGCAGCTTGTAAGGGATTACGCACTGGCAAAGCACATATACGGGCCTTCTTTGCTGAAGCTTGCAACCGGCTATGATCCGGATTACATCAAAAAAAACATCAACATTCCTGAATTCCAAAAAGAGCTGAAGTTCAGGATAGAAAAAAACATCGAGCATCTTAAGGAAAAGGGCCTGCTGGAGAAAGGCAATACGCTAAGCGAGAAAGGCATTGAATTGGCTTCCCTGGTTATGTATTTTGAGGAGCTTGAAAGAATAACGCCAAAGGGAATCCTTGGGGAAAAAATACACAAAAAAGCCTCAATTTACGGAGGCAAAGAAGATTTTAGAAATTACAAAAAAGGCGACAGGTACAGGGACATAGCAATAAAAAAATCAGCAAAGCTTGCAATAAGGAGAGGCCACAAAAAGCTGGAAGAAAAGGACTTAAGGGTTTATGAAAGGCAGAGCAGGGGCAAGAGTTACATTGTCTATGCCTTGGATGCATCCGGCAGCATGAAAGGCGCGAAAATAGGTGCATGCAAGCGCGCAGGAATAGCATTGGCTTACAAGGCATTGGAAGAAAAAGACAAAGTGGGGTTGATTGTCTTTGGCTCAGAAATAAAAACCGCGATAAAGCCAACAGGCAATTTTTCTTTCCTTTTAAAAACCATAGCAGAGATAAGGGCTTCAAAAGAAACAGATTTGGCTGCTACGCTGAGAAAGTCAATAGAGCTGTTTCCAGACGGGGAAATAACAAAGCACTTGATTTTAATTACAGATGCCATGCCCACAATAGGAAAAGAGCCTGAGAAAGAAACCCTGCAGGAAGCCTCCATAGCCAGGAACAAAGGCATTACAATATCCCTGATAGGAATAAACTTAAATGAAAAAGGAAAAAAACTCGCCGAAAAAATAGTTGAATTAGGAGAAGGTAAGCTATACAAAGTAAAAAATATAGAAAATATTGATAAGGTTGTTCTGGAAGATTATTATGGTGTTGGTTAGGCTACCTTACCCATGTTGCATGGGCATAATCACCTTCAGGGGCAGTAGGATACATATCAACCTTTGCATAAAAAGGTGGTTTTGCTTTGATAATAACGGGATTGTCTTTTTCTCCTACAACAAAATTTAAGGTCTTTCCACCTGCTTTATGACTATCTAGAGATTCTTGGGTAATAGTAAAATAAGATTCTAAGGTCTCTGTAGGCATCCCTTTCTCTTGAAGTTCTTTAAGTTCTCCACGTTTTTTTTCATGCATTTTTAGTATTCTATTGTTTGGATTCATTTTATCACCATTCCATCCGATTTAACCGCCCCTTTATATACCTTTCTATTTTTTACTCTTTAGAAGAGACTACATATAATAGCGAAGGGAATTGTTTTTGTCCTAATCACAATGAATAGATGAGCGAGGCAAAATTCAATGGCAGAAGAATTTTGCCGAGCACTATTTTATGCCGAAGGCAGAATTATTATCCTAAAATTAAATCGGAATTCTGAAATTGAACCTAAAATTTTAAGTGTATCATTAAACTTTAAATATAACCAAAAAACCCGGATCTAAAATGAAGATTTTAGCTTTTACTGATTTGCATTTGTCGTCTTACGGCTTCAAGAAGATAAAGGCAAAGGTAAAGAAGCAGGCTCCTGATTTGCTCATATCTGCAGGAGACATTTCCATATTTGAGCATGGGCTTGATTTTGTTTTTAAGAAGCTTAACAAGCTAAAGAAAAAAACTCTGCTCATTCATGGAAACCACGAAACAGAAAAAGCAATGAGAAAATTATGCAGAAAATACAAAAACCTTATTTTTATACACAAAAAGCATTATGAGCAGGACAACTGTGTTTTCCTGGGCTACGGAAGCAGCGGCTTTTCATTAATAGAGCCTGGCTTCTATAAAATAGGGGAGCAATTCAAAAAAACAATAAAAAAGAGCAGGGGCAAAAAAATAATTTTTGTAACTCACGCTCCTCCGTATAAAACAAGAGTTGATTTGGTTGCAGGCAGGCATTGCGGAAACAAAACTTTAAGAAGCTTTATAATAAAAAACAAGGTGGATTTGAACATATACGGGCATCTCCATGAAAATTTCTGGAAAAAAGACAAAATAAGAAAAACAGAAGTAATCAATCCCGGGCCTTACGGAAAAATAATAAAGATTTAGCTACAATCCGGAAAAATCCATTTTTCTGCCTTCAAAATCCTCCTTTGCCAGCAAAACAACCTTGCTTTCCTTTTTTTGGTCAATTACCTTATAGCTGGAATTTTCCTCAATTTTTTTTGCAAACTCCATTATTTCCGCATGGTGGGGCATGTTTTCAACTTCCAATCTTTCCTGGCTGTGGCCCACATGAACATAGCCTTTAGCTTCAACAAACATTGGCCTGTATTTCTCAATCAGTTTTGCATAGCCTTCCGGCTCAACAAAATTATAGCCTTTTGTTAAGGTAAGCCTTATCACATTTCTCCTGAACTTGTGCATTATTGACAGGCTTTTTTGCAGCCTTTCCCACGAATCTTTCCTTATGGGGTTTGCGGTTTTTTGGTAAACCTCTTTGTTAGGGCCATAAACACTGATGTAAAGCTGGGTCGGCTGGCGCTTAGAAAGTTTCTCAACCATCTCCGGAATTGTCCCATTTGTAACTAAAAAAGAAGTCATTCCCTTTTCCTTTAAACAGTCAATCATTTCCGGCAGCTTGGGGTACATTGTTGGCTCCCCGGTCAAGCTGATAGCAAAATGCAGCGGCTTTTCAATTTCTTTTAGCCTTTCCTTGACTGGCTTAGAGTAGCCCTTAAACCCCTGCAGAAGTTCCACATGCGCTTTTACACATTCATCCGCAATAAACTCAGGCTCATCAACAGGGCCTTGCCACTTTGGCCAGACATAATCAATATCTCTCCAGCAGAAAACGCACCTGTGGTCGCAAAAAAAAGTCGGAGACATCTGCACGCATCTCCAGCTCTTTATGCCGTAAAAAGTGTTCTTGTAGCATGTATCCTGGCCTTTTATTGACTTTTTGCAGTAGCCGCAGATTTTTACAGCAGAGTGTTTTCCAACCAGGCGATAGCCCTCTCTGTACCTTTTTTTATTCTTAAGTTTTTTCTGCTCTTCATCAGTATCCGGGATTTTCTCCATAAATCAAAGTAATAACCAAACATATTTAAATTTTCACCACATTAAGCGCTGTATGGAGCTAAATTCAGCGCTAAAAAAATTAAATGAAAGCAGCGGCTTCATAAGCTGGAAAAATAAAAGCAAAGATATCTTTTTTTCTTATGCATTCAGAATGATTGAGGAAAACAGCAATAAAAGCAATGAAGACTGGCAGCTCGGTTTTTATAATAAAACAACAGATAAAATAACAACTTTCACAGTAAATGACGCTGGTATTGAAATTCAGCAGGAGCAGGAGATATTTAAAAAACCAGGCATGCAGGTAAATCCCTTGGATATTAAGAAGGTTAAAGTGCCCTTCGAAAAAATATTAAAGGAAACAGCAGGCCTGCAAAAAAAGGAATGCCCTGCAGAATTAGCCGGAAAAACAATAGCTGTACTGCAAAACCTTGAAGGGTATGGGACAATATGGAATATAACCTGCATAATGCGCTCATTTAAAACCCTAAATGTAAAAATAAATGCAGAAACCGGAAAAATAATGGCCCATAGCTTGGAATCCCTTATGAGCTTTATTAAAAAGTAAACCCTTCCAACGGGCGTGTCTAAAAAATGAAGGTTAGCATCATTTCCGTGAGCGTTTTATTAAGTCTTACAGCACATGCGGAAGGGGACGTTCCTTACGGGAGGGAACCGCAAATCACAAAAGTATAAACAAAGCGAGCCGATGCTAACCCGCGAAGTGATTTTTTAGACATGCCCCCTTCCAAACAAGTTTGTAAAATATATTTTCTATGCCCACATTGCTTAAATATAACCCTGTCTGGTAAAATTTCTGTTTCTGCAAAATGGCAATCACAATAAAGATACAGAAAATTTCTGATGTTCCAACACCGCATTACATGCATAAAGGCGACTCGGGGGTGGACCTCTACGCCCGGGAAGATGCACTGCTAAAGCCAATGGAGAGAAAATTAATCCCTTCAGGATTAAAAATGGAAATTCCTTATGGCTATGAAGGCCAGGTAAGGCCTAAAAGCGGCTTGTCATCGGAGCATGGAATAAGCCAGGCAAATGCAGTAGGAACAATAGACAGCAATTACCGTGGAGAAATAAAAGTTCCGCTGATAAACTTCAGCGATAAGCCTTACAAGGTTATAAAAGGAAAAAAGATTGCGCAGCTGGTTTTTGCCAAAGTAGAAGAAGCTGTGTTTGAGGAAGTAAGAGAGCTTGGAGAAACAACAAGGAACAGCGCAGGTTTTGGAAGTACAGGCTTGTAAAGGGGTGAAAAATGGCAGTAAGCTACAAAACAATGCAGAAGAACAAGAGATTGGACGAGTTTGAAGAGAAAGACGAATCAGAAGATGAAGGGGAATGAACTAATTTCTACTATGGAGTAGTTAAATGCAAAAGATTTAAATACCTGTGCATATACCCTCTTTAGTATGAGAATTTTTGATTTTAAAAAGTCAGAAGCCCTTACCATTACACTTATTATTGTAGTTGTTTTAATATTCATAGGATGGCTGGTTTCTTTTAGCTCAAGGGAATGCAGGACAAATTCCCATTGCGCAGATGGTTTTTACTGCGGCAGCGATTTTGCATGCCATCAGATCCCGGTTATTGAGAAAACTGTTGTAAAAAACAACCTACTGGTTCCTTCCATCATTATAGGAATAGCAATTATACTCTCAGCAGTAATATTGAAGTCGCCAAAAATGCCGTTTAGAAAAGGCGCTCATCAGGAGGCAGCTTCTGAAAAATCCTACAGCAATCCTTTAAAAACGCCTTAAAAGAGTTTATCTGCCTCTTTTTTTATGCTTTCAAAGACCTCATCTGCGTCTTTAGCAGCGTCTATTATCTTTATGTTGTCTTTAAGAAATCCAGGCAGCTCCAGAAATTTCTTTCTTAATTTTTTCATGAACTCCAGCTTTTCAAATTTTTCCCTTTTTCTGTGGCTTATTCTTTCCAATGCAGTATCCGGCTCCACATCAAGTATAAGAGCAACATCAGGCTTTAGAAATCCCTTGTTCTTCCCAATAAGCATTCCCATTGCCAGGCCCTGTGTGGCCTGAAAAGCAATCGTAGAGTAATAATACCTGTCGCATATTACTATATTGACTTCATGCTCATTTGATTTTTTTAAAAATGGGATAATGGTATTTTTCAGATGATCTTCCCTGTCCTTCAAAAAAAGCTCAAGCAGATTTTCAGCATTTATGTTTGGATCTTCCTCCAGAGCCAATATCTTCCTTATGTCCTTCCCGTATTTTCCGTTGGTGGGCTCCCTTGTTGTTAATATCCGGTGTTTCTTGTTTTTTGAAAAAAGGTAGTTATGCAGGCGCTTTACCATTTCGCTTTTGCCGCTGCCGTCCATTCCGTCCAGAACAATAAAAATGCCTTTAGCCATGAAATTTCAGGGAAACGCCCGCTTTATTAATTTTATGGAAATGTAAATTGTCTCAATGGGCAACAACAAGAACTGTTACTTCCATTTCTGCAGCTTTTCCGTGTCCCTCAAATGTTTTCTCTCTTTTTTTTCTTCATCGCTCCTTTTTGCCACTTCTTTTCTTATGCTGTCCAGCCTGATCTTGGCTTGGGCCGCAAATTCCTGCAGCTCCTCTGACTTTCTTATATCCTTATCCTCATGTTTTTTTATAAAATCAAGGACCTCATCAATCTTACCAAACTCCTCAGACACCTTATTGAATAGGTCAACATTGTTGATGCACATGCCTCCCAGCCTTTTTGCATCCTGAAGCAAAAGCAATACAAAGTCTTTTTTTAGCTCCTCTGTTGAAAGCTCATAGTTTGCTATTTCCCTGAAAAGCCTTTCATCAATTTCTCCAACTTCAGTAATTAAAGTCCCATCCCTGTCCTTGAGGTTCCTGATAACCATTTCCAGATAATGCAGTTTTTCAAGAACATCATCCAGCTTCTTATTTAGGTTGTTAACTCCCATCAACAAAAAGATTTTTACTTTAGCCTATTTAAGCTTTTCTTATAAAAATAAAAAATAGAAGCAGCCCATTACCTTGTAAATTTCTCCGCGCTTTTGCGCTCGTAATACAGGTCCTTAATATCCTGGTAAACCTTTAGTTTCTTTTTCTGGTCTAGGCTATTATAAATTTTCATTATCTCAATATAAGTTCTTTTTGCTTCAATAAAATTAAAGTCCATTAATTTGAGCCTTGCTTTATGAATCTTTTCCTCTATTAAATCAATTTTGTCTAATTTGCCTTCTGCTTTGGGCATTATTTCCGGAATCTCCACTTTTTCCTCAACAGGCTTTTCTATTTTTTTAAACCACCTCCCCAAAGCAGGCTTTTTCTTTTTTGCCTTCTTAAGCCCCCTAATCGCATTTTTTATTTCTTCTTCCGCATTTGCAATCTCTCTGGATTTTGCAGTCTTCCTTTCAGATTCCACAGCCTTATGCGATATGAGCCCGGGCAATTTTGGTTTTGTTTTTATTTGCTCTTTTTTTGCTTTTGGAATCACTTTCCTAAGTTCTTCCAATTCCTTGGCCAAATCAACCTCATCTTTTTTCTTCCCAAAAAATTTTCCAAAAAGTTTTTTCTTTTCAGGCTTTTCCTCTTCCATGCCCTTTTTCTCTTTGGCTGTTATAAGCCCCATTTCTTTTTTTGTCTTGGCGTTAAATTGCCTTTCTCCTTGCTTTCCTGCCTTTCCTATTATACCTTCTTCAGTTTTTCTTCTGCATTCTTTCTTCTTTTTTGCTTTGGATTCCTTCCTTTTTCCTTCTTTTAGCTTAAGCTCTTTTTGTATCTTTGCTTCCTCTTCTCTTCTCTTTTCTTCCAATTCTTTCTGCCTTTTCTTTTCTATTTCCCTCCTCTTTCTTTCCTCTTCCCTCTTCTTTGC
>JAHWGX010000067.1 GCA_019323655.1 Candidatus Woesearchaeota archaeon
ATAGCCCATTTACGTTTTTTTCATTTAATTTTGGCATAAAAACACCTCCTGTTGTTAGAAATTGCTAAGAAAATAATGGTTGCTTTATAAACTTAAGAAAATGTAAACCAATTACGGTACTATACAATTGATTTTGCTTAAACACAAAAAACAAATAACTATTTAAACTTCAAAATGTTTATTTTAATATATACCAAAAACATTGATATAAGGTGGTCACTTTGTTGGGAATATTCACAATCCTTCTTTTGGCTCATTTTGTCAGTGACTGGTTTTTTCAGCCTGACAAATGGAGAGAGACAAAAATCAAAATACCTAAATTAAGGCTTTTTCATTGCGTTCAATATTCAATCTTATTTGTTCCAGTCTTGTATTTTTTTGAAATAAATTTATTATGGATTATTTGGATTTTTATTACTCATCTTCTAATTGATGATTACAGATTTGTAAACTGGTGGAATAAGAATATAAGAAAAGCAACAAAACCATTACCTCAATGGTATCCAGCAGTCCAAGATCAAATACTACATATTTTAGCTTTAGCTGTTATAGCAGCTTTTTGTTGAAATCCTAAAAAAACAAATAAGTTTTTAAATTACAGCTTTCAAGGCGATATTATGCACACTAATAAAAGAGGTGCGGCGTCTTTTGGCACTATTGTGGCAATATTTGGCTCTATCTTAATTGCATTGGGAATTGCATGGCTTATAGCCCAAAACTGGCATCAAATGCATGCAGCGCTGAAGATAATAATCCTTCTTGCAGTAACAAGCGCAGCTTACATATCTGGAATAATGTTTCGTGTTAGGGATTATTCTGGAATAGGAGAGGCATTGCTTATTTTAGGCGCGTTATTGTTCACCCTCAGCGTTTTTTTAATCGCACAAATATTTGCGACAAGCGTGAGCTGGCAAGGCAAATCATGGCTTTGGTTTTTAGCATTTGGCGGTGTTCTTTTGGCTTCGTATATCCTCCAATCAAATTTAAGCTACACCATTGCGATAGCTGAGTATGTAATTTGGGTATTCACCCAGACTTTTGCATTTTTTGAAAAAACAGGGAGGCTTGATGCCAGCGGAGGATTGATATTGACTGTTTTTTTTGTCATAAGCGGAATATTAGTTGGGCTAATCGCGGCAGAAACATGGCGCCTTAAACGGAGGGAACTAAAATCTGGTGGAACTATTTAGGGTCAATTTTTTGGATAGTACCGATTATTGTTATATTAGCGCTGATTTCGCTCTTTAGGCATATATTCAAAAAAAAATCAGCGAATTATAGAGATTACCTTAAATTATTGATTGGAGTCATCTCCTCTAATGTTATTTTTTGGATTTCTTTGATGTTTTTCAGGATTAACAAAATCCAAGGCGCCGTTTTTGTAATCTTAATTGCATTTATTATTCTTATTTTCTATTCTTATGCAGTAAAGTCCTCTCAGGGGCTTGTTCTTTCAATGATAGATCTGGTAGCTATAGTCGTACTGCAGTATTTTGCTTTCTGCGAATCTGCTGATAAAATTGTACTCCCAAGCATGCTGGCATTTTACCTGCTAACAATCGGGGTTATCGTTTACGGAATGAGCCTTTATCACAGGGCAATAAATCACGAGTTTGGCGGAGTTTACCAATTTTGGAGTTGCTTATACCTCTTACTGTTTGGCTATATAATCAGCTTTCAAGCTTTATTGCCTTACTTGTGGACTAAAGAAGCGATTGTTTCAGCATCTTCCTCAGTACTTTTGATATTGGTTTCTTCTATCGGGCTGGTTATACTAATGGCGGGGATAATAAACTCAGCAAGAAGCAAAAATATCCACAGCAAAGAGGCAATAGGTTTTGTTTTGGTAGTAGCCTTGCTTGCAATCCTGATAGGACTAACAAGTTTTGTTGCTGATGAGGATACAGGCTATGGCCGCCATAAAGCACCTTCTGATATTTCAACTAAAATATGGTTATTTTGGATTATAGATAACATTGTATTTTTAGGTGTTATCCTTTGGATTATATTCTATGGGACCTGGCAGAAATTGCCTTCTGCGGTTAATCTGGGAATATTCTTTTTTGCATTGGATATAATCACTAGGTATATTGGGTTTATTATGGACTTTTGGGGGTATACCAGCTTAAGCGTGATATTTATAACAGGCGGGATTCTTTTGCTTTTTGGCGGATATTTTATCGAGAAATTCAGGAGAAAATTGATTGCACAAACTCAAGTTGGGACTCCTGCTTTGGCAACAAAACCGGCAAGGGTTTACAGAAAAATAAGAAAATGAACAAGCAATATGCCCGAGTTATTATTGCGTTAACAATTCTGATGGGGGGAGCTTTAGCTTTTGCCTTGTATCTCTATTGGCCGCTTCTTACTGGACAGACAATTGTACTGGCTCTAAGGCCTGTTGACCCTTTTGACATATTTAGAGGCCAGTATATGACCCTCAATTATGAAATAAGCACTATTCCTGCTTTAGAAGGAGTTGAGCAGGGAGATAAAATTTATGTGGCTCTTGAGCCGGATGAGAATGGTATCTGGAGATATAGAGAATCTTCATTGGCCAGACCAGAGCAGGGAATATTTATCAGAGGAACTGTAAAATCTGTTTACAGCAGCATGAGGGTAGAATATGGAATTGAGCAATTTTTCTTTGAGAGAGGCGCGAGTTTACCCAGAATGAATATTACGGTGGAAGCGAAAGTAGACAGCTTTGGGAGAGCAAGAATATCCAATTTATTGCATAATGGAAAACCAGTAGAAGTAGGGTACCAAAATATCAGTTTAACTTCTTGAGCCAGAAAACAAATAAGTTTTTAAACTTCTAAGTATTTAGGTTATTTTATGTCAAAATTCAAACAAGTGCTTTTGGCAGTTGCGATTGCAATAGTTCTTGCATTTTTTGTAGGCTTCGGGATAGCAGCATTTTATGAAGAGCCCGAATATGAAGATTTTTGCGGAAATGTAGAGAACAAACAATTTTTTATCAAGGAGGAATGCGAGGCAAATGGAGGAAAGTGGTCTGAATATGGAGAAAGACCTTTAACTCTTAAGGAAAACCAATACCTCTGCACAAAAGGAATCGAAACGGGGACAGGAGAGTTTACTTTCAACTGCCAAACAAGCGATGAAGAAGCGAGGGGAGGGTATTGCGACGTTACTTATACCTGCAGGACAGAATTTGAAGGTGTAAGGGAAGTCTATAACAGAAATGTCTTCATTATTGCAACAATATTTGGTTTAATAGCGCTGATTACAGGATTCTTTTTGAAGGTGTCAAGCGTCAGCGCAGGCATGATGGGCGGAGGAATTCTGACGGTATTTTACGGCATTATAAGGTACTGGTCAGGGTTGCAGAATTACGGCAGGTTTACTGTTTTAGGCATTGCTTTGGCAATATTAATATGGCTTGGCTACAAGAAACTAAAGAGCTAGACAATAGTTTTTAAATTCTGAATTTTTCTATTCTTTTATGAAGCATATTTTTGTTTTGTCAAAGGAAAACTTAAGGATTGCAAGAGAAGAAGTCGTTACAATTTTAAAAGCCAATAAAATCAATTTAATTAAAAATATATTACTCGTTGAAATAAGCAACAATAGTGTCATTAAACGATTAACAAAAAGGCTGGCGTATACAAACTCGATCTATGCTTTGTTATTTGAATCAAATTATGGGGGTTTTATTAATGATATGGAGAATTTTGACTGGGGCTTGGTTTATAAAGATAATTTTTGCGTTAGAGCAAATATGGTTAGTTCAATAATTAAAAATTCAATAAAAAACAGTACCATATCTAATAAAAAAAATAAAGTAATTAATGAAAAATACTCGGAAAAAAATCTCGCTTCTTATGTGTGGAAAAAAGTAAAAAAACCAGAAGTTAATCTTGAAACTCCGAAGACACATATAGAAATATTCTTTACAGAAGACAGGATATTCTGCGGCCTTTTATTGAAGAAATTGAGGCATACTTTTGAAGAAAGGAAATCCCATCTGAGGCCCAGGCCAAGCCCTGTTTCCCTGCACCCAAAACTGGCAAGGGCTATGGTAAACTTGACCGGAGCAAAAGAAAATGACCTAATTGTTGACCCTTTCTGCGGCTCCGGGGGGATATTGATAGAAGCAGGGCTGATGGGGATGAAGACTGTTGGCTATGACATCAATAAAAAAATGGTGTGGAAGTCAATGGTTAACCTGAGGCATTATAAAATCAAAAATTATAGGCTTGCAGTAAAGGATTTTTTTAAGATTTGCAGAAAATATAATTATATTGTTTCTGACTTGCCTTACGGGCTGAATACAAATATAATGGAAAACATCAGGGTTACGAAGCACAATAGAAAAGAGCTTAATAATTACCTTAAAAAATTTTACAGCAGGGTAATAAAACAATTGGAAAAAATTTTGCTGAAAAGGGCAGTAATAATATTTCCGAGCTATATAGATTATAAAAAAATTTTAAAAAATTCCAAGTTAAAATTGAGAAAGGAATTTGAAAGCTATGTCCATAGCAGTTTGACAAGAAAGATCCTGGTTTTGGAGGCTACTTCCTGAGTTTTTCTTCCTCTTTTTGCACCAAAATTGTGGTTTTTAGTATGGCGTCCGGTGTCAGAGACATAGAGTCAATGCCGCATTCAACCAAAAACTTTGCAAATTCCGGGTCAGAGGAAGGCCTGTCTCCGCAAATGCCTATCTTCCTTTTATTCTTTTTAGCAACTTTAATTACCTGTGCGACTAGCCGCTTTACAGCCATATTGCTTTCATCATAAACTGATGCAACCAACTCTGAATCCCTGTCCAGGCCAAGCGTGAGCTGTGTCAAGTCATTTGTACCTATGCTGAATCCGTCAAAGACCCTTGAGAATTCATCTGCAAGAATAACATTGGACGGTATTTCGCACATGACATACAATTCGAGGCTGTTTTTTCCCTGACGCAGGCCGTTTTTCTCCATTTCCATGATTACCTTTTTCCCTTCCTCTACAGTCCTGCAGAAAGGAACCATCACTTTCACGTTATTCAGCCCCATAACATCCCTCACCTTTTTTAGCGCTTTGCATTCAAGAGCAAAAGCATCTTTATACTCTCTGGAGTAATATCTTGAAGCGCCTCTCCACCCTATCATTGGATTGCTTTCTTTCGGCTCGAAGTAGCTGCCGCCAACAAGGTTTGCATACTCATTGCTCTTAAAATCAGAGAGCCTTACAATGACATCATTCGGGTAGAAAGCAGCAGCAAGTGTTGCAATTCCTTCAGCTAATTTGTCAACAAAGAAATCTGCCTTATTTTTTTCATACCCTTTTATTATGCTCAAAATCTCTTTTTTTGTTTCGCCGTCCCTTATTTTTTCAAAATGGAGCAGAGCCAATGGGTGGACTTTGATGTAGGAGCTTATTATAAACTCCTGCCTTGCAAGGCCAATACCGTCGTTGGGGGTAAAGCTCAGCTCAAATGCCTTGTCAGGATTGCCCAGATTCATCATTATCTTTGTTTTCGGCCTTTTCAGCTTCTTCAGGTTGATTCTTTTTACAGCGTATTTTAACAGCCCATCATAAACATTGCCTTCTGTCCCCTCTGCGCAGCTTACTGTTATGTTTTTTCCGTTCTTTATTTTCTCAGTTCCGAAGCCTGTCCCAACCACGCATGGGATTCCGAGTTCGCGTGCAATTATTGCAGCATGGCATGTCCTGCCGCCGCGGTTTGTAACTATTGCAGAAGCGGATTTCATAAGAGGCTCCCAGTCAGGGTCAGTCATCTCTGTTACGAGGACTTCGCCTTTTTTGAACCTGCTTATGTCCTTGATATCTTTGATTATATGCGCTTTGCCCCTGCCTATTTTTGAGCCTATGCTGAGTCCGGATATAATGACTTTTCCCTTTTCTTTCAGCGCGTATTCTTCAAGAATATTCACGTCTTTCTGGCTCTGGACAGTTTCCGGCCTTGCCTGCACTATGAAGAGCTTTCCGGTTTTTCCGTCCTTTGCCCACTCCATGTCCATTGGCTTGAATTTTCCTGCTTTTTCTGAATAGTGCTCCTCGATAGCAACTGCCCATCTTGCCAGTTGAAGAATCTCATTTTCGCTTATGCAGAACTTATTCCTGTAAGCTTCGGAGACTTCAACATTTCTTGTTGTTGCCTTTGCGCCTGTTTCGCTGTAGATCATCTTTATCTGCTTTGAGCCAAGCTTTTTGCTTATTATGGGCCTATATTGCTCCAGTGTCGGCTTGAAAACATAGAACTGGTCAGGGTTTACCACGCCCTTGACAACATTCTCTCCAAGGCCGTAAGAGCCATTAATAAGGACAGCGTTTTTGAAGCCCGTTTCCGTGTCGATGGAAAACATTACGCCTGAGCTTGACAGGTCGCTTCTTACCATTTTCTGGATTCCTATGCTTAATGCAATCTTAAAATGGCCAAAGCCTTTGTCTGACCTGTAGGAGATAGCCCTGTTTGTGAATAAGGATGCAAAACACTTTTTGCAGGCTTCCAGCAACGCATGATGCCCTTTTATGTTCAGGTAGGTTTCCTGCTGGCCTGCGAAACTTGCATCCGGCAGGTCTTCTGCTGTCGCGGAGCTCCTTACTGCCACATCCGTATTTGGGCCGTATTCTTTGCACAGTTTTTTGTAAGCCGCGGTTATAGAATTTTTAAGCTCTTCAGGAAGCTCTGCCTGCAAAATGGTTTCCCTTACTTTTCTCCCTCTTGAAGCAAGATTCTGCATGTCATGGGTATTGACATCAGAAAGAATTTTTTTTATTTTTTCCTCGATGCCGGCTTTTTTCAGCAGGTAATGGTAAGCATAGGCAGTGACTGCAAATCCGTTTGGAATATTTACCCCTTTTTTGGTCAAGTTGCGGTACATCTCCCCCAAAGATGCATTTTTCCCCCCTACAAAGGGAACATCACCTATTTCCAATTCATTAAACCACAGAACAAACTCTTTTTTTTTGCTCATACTACCACTTAATGCAAACAAGAGAAGAGATTATTTAAAGTTTTTGTTTGCAAATATTTTTATATCCTTTAAGTTATACTCTCTTATATGGGAATTTTAGACGTGTTTAGGAATATTGGTGTAAAAAAGGACAAAGAGCCTTATGTTCCTTTTGAGCCTGCTAAAACCGATAAGGGCAGCTATGACGAGTTTTTTGACAAGCTTAGGAAGAGCAGCCTTATTCTGCTGATAATAGGCAAGAGGGGGAGCGGAAAAACTTCATTAGGGATGAAGTTTCTTGAGTTTTTTCATAAGGAAGCAGGGAGAAAGTGCTATACTTTAGGGTATGAGAGCACAAGGCTTCCGTGGTGGCTGAAAAAAGTGGATTCCATAGAGAAGATACCCAATAATGCGATAGCTTTGTTTGACGAAGGCGCTATATTTTTTTCTGCCCGCGAGTCAATGAAAAGCATAAACAAGGAGCTGAGCAAAATAATGGCTGTTGCGAGGCATAAGAATTTAACTTTGGTTTTAATAACTCAAAATTCTGCCATGATAGACCTTAATGTTTTAAGGCTTGCAGACACTCTGCTTCTGAAGGAGCCTTCATTGCTGCAGTCAAATTTTGAGAGAAAGGTTCTGAAAGATATCTATGAGAAAATAAGGCCGGTTTTTGCAGGGGTAAAGGAAAAAAAGGCTTATTTTTATGTCTGGGATGATGATTTTCAGGGTATGGTAAAATATTCTTTGCCTTATTTCTGGAGCGAGAAGGTAAGCAAGTCTTTCAGGAACCTATAAGCGCTTTTTTATTACTTTTACCGGATTTTTCCTCATGATGCTCAAGGCCTCATTATATTTCAGAAGCTTCTCCTTTGCGCCATGGTGCTGTATAACAGACTCTGCATTTGTTATCCCCAGCTTTAATGCAAACTCAACATCATTTTTCTTTATTATTCCCGATAAGAAGGAGGATGCAAATGCGTCACCTGCCCCGGTGGTTTCCACTACCCTGACCTTATGCGTTTTTCCGCAGTATATGCAGTTGTCATGAAAAACATAGACTCCTTTTTTTCCGTCGGTAATTGCAACAATATCCGGGCCAAGCTTATGCAGTTTTTTCATCAGATTTTTTATGCTGCCCTTTCCAACAAGAGCAGAAGCCTCTTCTTTGTTTAATATTAGGATGTCCACCTTTTTCAGTATGCTTCCCAAGTAAGAAGGCCCTTTTTTTGCCAGATACGAGCTTATGTTAAAGGCAATTTTTATTTTGTTTTTATGGGCATAGCCGGCAATCTTTTCCAGTGTTTTGAAGGAACGGCCCATCATTGTTGAGAAATAAAACCATTTTGTTTTTAATTTTTTTAGGCTTATTTCCCCTAGCCTTAAGCCATTGTTTGAGCCTTTAAATGCCAGGATTGTCCTGTCGTGCTTTTTGCTGTCAAGGATTATGGAATAGCCTGTCCTTTCTTTTTTTGACCTCACAATTAAGGAGGTATCAACATTTTCGTCTTTTAGTTTTTTTATGACCCTTTGGGAATTGTGGCCTAGCCCTATCTTTCCCAGAAAAGCTACCTTATGGCCCAGCCTTGCCAGCGCAACAGCAGTGTTTGTTCCACCGCCGCCGACTGTAATGTTAAGCTCTTCAATGAGCATTTTTGAGCCGGTAGGGTAAGCAAGAAAGTCAATGTTCTTTTTCTTAATCAGCTTATTGAATTCCGTCCTGGCAAAAACATCCACAGTAGCAGAGCCGACAGTTATTATGCCATACATAGTTTTTTAACTGAATCAGGAGTTTATATAGTTTATTATTTTATTTAGTACCTCCGAATTCAGACGCAAAATAATTATTAATTCCTTGAAAAATATAGGCGGCGCCATTGTTGCGCCGCATTATTTTGATATGCTGCGTTAAGAACAAGCTGGCAATATGCTTGAATTTATTATATTTCTTTTAGAACTGTTTGTTGGTTTTAGCCTATGCTGTCAAGAATCTCGTGGGCGTCTATGTTGCTTAGGCTTTCTTTTATTTTTTCCCAGTCTTTTCCGAATTTTGCCGAGAAGAACATGAGCATCATGCCCTTTTCCTTGTCTGATATTCTTGCGTTTCTGTCAGCTTCTATCAGGGCGTAAGGATAGCCTATGAATACAGGGTCCTTGCAGTTTTCTGCAATCATGCTTATTACATCACGAAGGCATTGCTTTTGCTCTTTGTAAATCTCAAATCTGAAGATATGCCCCGATTTTTCATGGAGCTTTACAAAAGACATTTCTGCCTTGTGGCTGCTGGTTTTTATTTCCGCAACCGGGCTGTAAAGCCATCTGCCTTTGAAATTAAATTTATTTAATGCACTTGCTATTGAGTTTCCCTTGTCTGTCATTAATGTCGTTGTTTTGCTTAAACCGCAGATGATAATGTTTTTTTCAATAGCTTTTTTGTATAATTCATCAAAATATTTTTTTTCATTAGTAAAAGTGCATTGGAGGGAGCCGTCCAATATTATTATATCCCTGCTGTCCAGTAAATCCATAATATCCAATGCTGTTTTTAGTTCTGAAAACCTTCTTATTAAGTTGGACATATTAGAAATGCTTACGCGGGCAATTCCCTGCTTAATGGTTTCGTCCATAGAGCTCAAGAATAAATCTTCATTATTTGGGGTGATATTATTTTGGTTATTTATAACTTCAACATCATAGTACAATTCATTGTTTATGTCTTTGGCACTGGCAAAAGCATAGAAATCCTGTTTTTTCGACGCAATCCTTTTGTTTTCCCGGTAGATTGTATAATAAACTCTTATCAGGCTTAATGAGAAATTGGAGGATTTTATTATTTCAGAAGAGCCTCCGTCAATAAAGGCAATTTTATTTTTGGAATGAATTTTTTTTATTTCATGGAAGTTTTTGATGTCCAAATCAAATGCCTTGTAAGCAGGGTCTGAGAATTTTACGCATTTATCGTTAGTTTCATAGATATTATTTTTTACTAATGATACTATTTCATCAAATATGTGTTGCATTTTGGAATGAGGAGTGGATTTCAATATTTAACAGTTTTTGTTTTTAGGTTGCTCTAAAATTAATAGTATGCCTACTGCTTTTCAGCAAATTTTATATTATTAACCTGGTTCTTTTTGCCTATGAAGCTAAATATCCTAGTGGCGGATATAACCACCTTAGAGGTCGATGTAATAGTAAATGCTGCTAATTCATCGCTGCTTGGCGGTGGAGGGGTTGATGGTGCTATACACAATGTGGCAGGGCCAAAGCTTTTAGAAGAATGTCGAGAAATAAGAAAAAATAGATATCCTAATGGCTTGCCTACTGGGCAAGCAGTTATTACAAAAGGCTATAATCTTCCTGCAAAATATATAATCCATACTGTGGGGCCTGTTTATGATGAAGAGAAAGAGCCGGCAAGATTGCTTGCCGATGCGTACATAAATTCCCTGAATCTCGCAGAACAGAATAAGCTAAAGTCAATTGCTTTCCCGGCAATAAGCACAGGTATTTTTGGCTATCCTAAAGAGGAAGCAGCAGAAGTTGTAAAAAAAGTGATTGATGACTACGACTTTAAGTCAATAGAAAAAGTTATTTTATGCTTTTATTCTGAGGAAGACAAGGAGATAGCGGAGAGGGTTTTTGGGAAGTGAGATGAAAGGGGGTGTAATACTTATATGCTTATTGTGTCCTTTATATAGGGGGAAAATTGCTTCCGTTGGGTAATCTTTGGCGTTCAATCAAATTAGTGAATCTGGCACATCAAGAACAATAATCAATACGAGAAAACAATTTTACAAATCTTTCTCTTTTACAAATAATACAATAAAAATTTGCCCCATGAATGCAATTCCTAACAAGAGATACTGGAAAAAATATAACCAAAAAATTGATTTGTTCTTTTTTTCAATTTTCTCAATAATATTATCATTGAAGTAAAAATATTCCATTTCATTAGAAATATTTTGAGATGTTTCAATAGTATTTACTGAATCTAAGGCTATGCATGTTGTGTAATCCTGAAATTTAGCATCATTGCAATTTTTATAGCTTGTTAAGTTTTCAATTTCATGAAAAATATCTGCTTGTGCAAGAAATTTATTTATCATTACAATATTTGCATTGAACTTTTGAGTTCTTTTTATTTCGTTTAATAATAATTCTGACTTACTATCTTGAATACTTGAAGAAACAGTGTTGAGAATTAATACTGCTAACAATATTCCAGAGGCAACTATAAATATTGCTCTTTTTGACATATAATCTATGATATTAATTGAATATATAAACGTTTTCTCGCCTTTCTTCTTTATAGCCTGACTTATTGAGCATAACCTAAGTTACAAGACCTTTTTTCTAAACCCCATAAACAGTCTGCCTTGCGTCACTGAGGTAAGGCTTTTGCGTGATTAATCTTTTTTTAAGCAGAAGCTCTAATGCGTATCTTACGGTTCTTTCCGGGAGGTAGCTTATTTTGATTACTTCTTTCTGGGTTAAGTTTCCCTCATAAGACAGGATTTTATAAACCAGTTTTGCGCTTGGCGGAAGGTTTTTTGTTTTTTCAGGGGTTAAGGCAGCAACACGCTTCTTCAGCTTGTTTTCTATTGAATAGTCTTTTGAAAACTCAACAAACAGAGCATCGTATTTTGACTTTTCTATCTCAACAGAATCGCTTTTTAAGGCAGCCCTCACAGCGCCGTCCGTAATAACAATCGGGGAATATGCCTGCACTTCCGTTATCCTTATTTTAGTTTTGTTTGAAACTATTACGCTTGTCCTTTTTTCGAGTGATGACACGGGTGTAACAGACAACACTTCAGGCTCGTCAAGGATTATTGGGCCGTGGGCAGAAAAGCTGTAGCCAGTGCTGCCTGTCGGTGTTGAAACTATAAGCCCGTCAGCATTGTCTTTCCATAGCTTATCATTGTTAAGATTTAAGGTATACCTTATCAAAGAAGCGCTTTTAGAAGAAAAAATTCCTATATCGTTCAATGCAGAATGTTTTTCATTATTGTTGAACGCTGCAACTATCCTTGACCTTTTAAGAATATTATACTTCCCTTTTTCCAGAAGGCCTACACATTCACGGAAATTTGCAGAATCTGCATGGGCAAGAAAGCTTTGCATGGAGGCTATGCCTAAAAGGGGAATCTGTTTTTTACCCAGGCTTCTGAATGTTTTTAATATCAGATTGTCATCACCTACTGCCAGTATGCACTTAGGCTCTGTCTCATCAATATTTTTTTTAGCTTCGGAAATTCTTGTATTTTTGTCCAGGGCATATTCCAGACTTTTTGCTTTAAGATAAGCCAACAGTTTTTTTGTGAGCTCTATTGATTCAGTATCATTATTGCTTGTCACAAAGAACATGGAAAAGAGAAGATTCAGCATATTTAAATAATTTGCTATTTATAGGCAAATTTTGCCTATTTTTTAGATAAACCGAACTTATATTGCCTGATTGCATAGTTATTTTAAAAACATGTTCTTATTGGAGAAAATGCAATTCCATCAAAAAACAGACGATACAGAGCTGATAAAGGCCATACTAGAGCTAAAAAGAAAAAAGAATGCTGTTATTCTGGCCCATAACTACCAAAGGCCTGAGATGTATGAAATTGCCGATTTTATTGGCGATTCTCTTGACTTGTCGCAGGAAGCCGCAAAGACAGATGCTGATATAATCTTGTTCTGCGGGGTTAAGTTTATGGCAGAAACTGCGAAAATACTAAGCCCGGATAAGACTGTTTTAATTCCTGCTTTGGAGGCAGGATGCTCACTCGCGGATATGGCAGGAAAAGAGCAGCTTATAAAAACAAAAAAACTGCATCCTGATGCCGCTGCTGTCAGCTATGTAAACTCAAGCGCCGAGATAAAAGCAATGTCTGATGTGTGCTGCACTTCAATGAATGCAGTAAAAATTGCCAATTCCCTTCCTCATAAAGAAATAATTTTTTTGCCTGACAGGAACCTGGGAGAGTATGTGGCTAAAAAGACAGATAAAAAAATAATTTTGTGGGACGGCTACTGTTTTGTGCACGACAGGATAACTGCAAAAATGCTTTTGGAATTAAAGGAAAAAATTCCGGATGCGAAAGTAATTGCGCATCCTGAATGCAGGGAAGAGGTTTTGCAGATGGCAGATCATATTTCCGGGACAGGGGGAATGGCAAAATTTGCCAAATCAAGCAATGCAAGGGATTTTATAGTTGCTACAGAATGCGGCATGATTGAAAAGCTGAAGAGGGACATCCCAAACAAGAATTTTTATTCGTTCAATAGCGTCTGCAATTACATGAAACTGACTACCCTGCCTCTGGCTGCAGATGCATTGACAAAAAACCAGTACCAAGTTACTTTGCCGCAGGATATAATGGAAAAAGCAAAAAGGGCATTGGGCAAGATGCTGGAATTAAGCTAGGATGGACGAAAAAAGACGGCAATGGGTTAAGGAATTTTTTGACAGAAGCAGTTTTTTAAATTTTAAAAACAGGGAATACTATGATTTTTTCAAAAATCTGGCTAATGAAAAATTAAAGGGAGATATTGGGGAAGGGGACATCACAACCTTGTCCTTAATTGATAAGAGAAGAAATATAACCGCAGTTGTAAAGGCAAAGCAGGACGGGATTGCTGCTGGAATTGAGGAATCTTCTTGGTTACTTGAGGGCTTGGAGGTTAAAGCCTATAAAAAAGACGGAGACGAAATAAAAAATGGAGATATCATTCTGGAAATCCATGGCAATGCGGGGAAGATACTTAGTTACGAAAGAACCGTTCTTGACATAGTGCAGAGAATGAGCGGAATAGCCACCAAGGCTTATGAACTAAAACAAATTGTCAAAAATAATTGTTTTATTGCAGCGACCAGGAAGACTTTGCTTTATTTGATTGACAAAAAAGCGGTTTCTGTTGGCGGAGCTTTAACACACAGGCTTAACTTAAATGATTTTATCCTTATAAAAAGCAATCATTTGAAACTTCTGGATTATGATGCTGATAAGGCCTTAAAGCTTGCAGCTGAAAATGAGAAAGCGGGCTGTATAGAAATTGAGGCAAAAAACAAAAAAACAGCATTGGAAGCTGCAGAAACAATTTCAAAACTAAGCCAAAAAAAAATGTTTGCAATCATGTTCGACAATATGAAGCCCAACGAGATTAAGAATTTAATAAAAATAATTACAAATAATTATGCAAAAAAGAATCTTTTATTTGAGGCTTCCGGCGGAATAAACCAGGAGAATATAGAAGAGTATAGCAAAACAGGAGTTGACATTATTTCCCTGGGATGCCTGACCCATTCGCCAAAAGCTTTTGACATGTCTCTGGAGATAAAATGAAAGCAGGGATTATCGGCTGCGGGAATATGGGAACAGAGATTGCGCTGTTTATAGACCGGGAGACTGATATAGATCTGAAGTTTTTATGCGATGTTGATGATGCCCAAGTGGCAGGGCTGTTAAAAAAATTGGGCAACGGGCAGATAAAATGCTCTATGGAGGAATTAATTGAGAATTCTGATTTGGTGGTGGAATCTGCAAGCAAGCAGGCAGTCAGAGAAATTCTTAAAAGCGAAAATGCAGATAAAAAAGGAAAAAAATTGCTGATAATGAGCACTGGCGGGATAACAGATAATATGGATTTGTTCTGCAAAATAAAAAATTGCGGGGTTTATGTGCCCTCCGGGGCAATAGCTGGCATGGACGCAATAAAGGCTGTTGCAGGAGAAATAAAATCATTGACATTGACAACGACAAAGCCGGTTAAAGGGCTTAGGAGTTCTCCTTACATTATAAAAAGCAATATTGGCATCAACAACTTAAAAAATAAAAAAACAATTTTTGAAGGGAACTTAGAAGAGGCAATTGATGGTTTCCCCCAGAACATTAATGTTGCTGCTACCTTGTTTCTTGCTTCAAGATTTGAGAATATAAAAATAAAAATAATTGCTGACCCTGATGCAGAGGTTAATATGCATGAGATTATATGCGAAGGAGATTTTGGAAAAATGAAGCTGAAAACAGAGAATTTGCCGAGCAAAAACCCAAAGACAAGCTGGCTTGCGGTGTTAAGCGCCATACAAACTCTGAGGGACATTAAAGGCAATGTAAGAATCGGCAATTAATTTTCCTTTTCCAAACATTTTTAAATTAAATATCTTTTTCTTGAAATCCATGTACGAACTGATAATAACTGAAAAGCCCAATGCGTCCAAAAAAATTGCAGAGGCTTTGGCAGAGGGCAAGCCGATTAAGGAAAATCTAAATGGGGTGCCCTATTACCAAATAACCCGCGGAAAAAAGGATATTGTTGTAGCATGCGCCGTCGGCCACTTATACGGGCTTGCTGAAAAAGAAAAGAAAGGATGGATTTTTCCTGTTTTTGAAATTGAATGGAAGCCTGCTTCTGAGGTAAGCAGGAAATCAGGGTTTTCAAAAAAATATTTGGCAGCAATAAAAAAACTTGCGAAAGGTGCAAATGAATTCACTGTTGCCACGGATTATGACCAGGAAGGGTCTGTGATTGGCAAGAATATAATTTTTTTTGCATGCGGTAAAAAAGATGCATGCAGAATGAAATTCTCAACACTCACAAAGCCCGATTTGGTGGAGGCATATGAGAATAAAAGCAAACATCTTGACTGGGGGCAGGCGGAAGCCGGAGACGCGCGCCATCATCTGGATTTCTTTAACGGGATAAATTACTCAAGAGCGCTCACATCCTCAATAAAAACAGCAGGCAGCTTTAAGATAATGTCTACCGGAAGGGTGCAGGGGCCTGCCCTGAAGATAATAGCTGACAGGGAAAAGGAAATTAAGGCATTTAAGCCTGTGCCGTTTTGGCAGATAGAGCTAAAAGGTAATGTAAATAAAGGGGATGTTACAGCGTGGCACAAGGAAGACAAGTTCTGGGAAAAAGAGAAAGCCAATAAAGTTATGAAAAAGGTGAAAGGAGCAAAAGAGGCTTTTGTCTGCAATAAAGAGAAGAGAGAGTTTAAACAATCACCTCCTGTCCCTTTTGACCTTACTGCTCTGCAGGTGGAATCTTACCGGTGCCATAAGATAAGCCCAAAAGAGACTTTGGAGATTGCACAGGAGCTTTACACCTCCGGGTTTATTTCTTACCCAAGAACATCTTCCCAGCAGCTGCCTGATAAGATAGGGTTTAAAAAAATTTTGGCAGATATCTCAAAGCAGAAAAATTATTCACAGTTAGCTAAAAAATTATTGTCAAAGCAGTACCTGAAGCCGAACAACGGAAAAAAGACAGACCCGGCGCACCCTGCCATTTACCCGACAGGAATAATCCCCGGAGGCATTAACCCGAGAGAAGAGAAGATTTATGATTTGATTGTAAAGCGGTTCATGGCGACTTTTGCAGAGCCTGCTTTGAGGGAGACAATGACCATAGGCATAAACTGCAGAGACGAGATTTTTATTGCAAAAGGCACAAGGACTATAGAAAAAGGATGGCATGTTTTTTACGAGCCGTATGTCAAGCTTGAGGAAGAAGAACTTCCCAGAGTAAACAAAAATGACAAGGTTAATGTAAAGAAAATCCAACTGCATAGCAAGGAAACAACTCCACCAAAGAGATACACTCCGGCTTCAATAATAAAAGAGCTTGAGCGGAGGGGCTTGGGCACAAAAGCCACAAGGTCAGAAATTGTAGACACCTTATTCCAGAGAGGCTATGTAACCGGGAAAGCAATTGAAGCCACCAATTTAGGAATAAAAACAGTCGAGACATTGGAAAAGCACTGCCCGAAAATAGTTGATGAGGCGTTGACCAGGCATTTTGAAGAGGAGATGGAGGATATAAGGGAAGGGAAAATAAAAAGCGAGGATGTTTTGAATGAGGCAAAAAAAGCAATCTCTGCCATAATAAATGATTTTAAGAAGCATGAAAAGGAAATCGGAAAGGAGCTTTTAAATGCAAATATTGAAACAAGAAATGAATTGACGACCTTAGGCAAGTGCCCTGTGTGCAAGAAAGGAGATATGCAAATAAGGAGGGGGAAGTTTGGAAGCTTTGCAGCATGCAACCTATACCCCCAATGCAAAACTACTTTTTCTCTGCCTTCAAATGCCTTAATAAAGCCTGCAGGCAATATATGCGAGACATGCAGTTACCCCAAGGTGTTAGCCATTAAAAAGGGAAAAAGGCCAACAGAATTCTGCTTAAATCCAAAGTGCCCATCAAAGCATGTTGAGGGGGATGCAGGAAAAGAGGCAAAGGAAATCGCCAAGGGCATTATCGAGAAGGAATGCCCCCAATGCAAGGAGGGAAAACTGGTTTTAAGGGGCTCGATTTACGGGAAGTTTTACGGATGCTCCAAGTATCCCAAGTGCAAATATACAGAAAAATTAGGCGAAGGGCCTTTGAAAGAAGATTTTGGGAAAAAGAAGAGTTCTAATAAAAATTAGATTATGGTGCTGTAGTCCCTTCCATACTCTCTCGTTATAGTAATAGCTTCGTAACTTCTGATAATATGTTTAAATCTATTTTTTATTTCATTCATTATTTT
Source organism: Candidatus Woesearchaeota archaeon (assembly GCA_019323655.1). Taxonomy (GTDB): domain Archaea; phylum Nanobdellota; class Nanobdellia; order Woesearchaeales; family GW2011-AR4; genus JACPJP01. The sequence continues at coordinate 17,458 of JAHWGX010000067.1, forward strand.
GTAAAATTCGTCAAAGTTCTTTACCTCCAACTCTAATTCTATTTCCCATGGACCAACGAGGTTTGTCAGGGCTGTAACATTCCGATGCCCTAAACAATACTTTACTAGATCTTCATATTCAATCTTAGTATAATTATGCAGGTATACAAATGATTTACAGAATTCCATACCTATTTTCTCTAAATTTAATCCAATGTAGTAATTTTGTATAACCCCTCTTTTTTCAAGACTTTTAATTCTGTTAATTACCCAACTGCTTGATTGTTTTACTTCTCTTGCAATCTCTATTACAGGTTTTCTGCAATTTTTAGTCAATATTTTGATTATTTTTATATCTAAGTCATCAACAATTTTTTTAACCTTACCACCAATTTTCGAGATGATAATTCCTTTATCATTTGCCAACCATTTTCTGTTTACTATGTAGTACTCCGACATTAATAAGAACTTTTTATCCAGGACATATTTTCCAAATTTTTCTAATAATTCGCTTATCAGCTCTTGAATTTCAAAGTTGTCTTTTACATAGGAAACAAAGATACAATCCCACCTTCCGCTGCAGAAAACAACCCAGCCTATTTTGGGGTGATTCTTGAGGAAATTAAAGATTTCATCTTCTTTTTCTTTATCGGCATTCTGGAACTGGAGTGCTACCTTGCATAAGATTAATCCTATTTTTGAAACATCAACTTCTGCGAAATATCTTATTATTACCTTTTCTCTTTGGAGTTTTTTTAGCCTGTAATTTACACCATCTTTGCTTAATCTTAGTTTTTTTGCCAATTTGCTTATGCTTATTCTGCTGTTCTGATCCAATAAGGATAGTATCTTCCTGTCCTTTTGATTAAGTTCCATATTTTCGTTCAAAATTAAATATATTATATAAATTTTTCTATTTTAGATTAAAATTATTACAAAAATTTTATATTTTTGAAAATTAACTAACAGGCAAAATGTCGGGATGTAGTTCAGGTAATATGCCTCATGCTGATTACACATATGAGGAATTTGAAGAGTTATTAGGCAGGTATTACCTTAGTTTGCTTCCCTTGAAAAACAGTGTAAGACCTGAAGATAGGAGAGATTACCAAACGGCAATGTGTATTCTTAATGAATTGGCATTTAGGCATGGAGTCCAATTTCCAGAGGAGGCTGTAAAAAATCCAAGATACTTTAGTTACAGGCATGACCAGTTTGGAGGGTCGTTATTCTGTCTTAATACGGATTTTCTTTTCTTTGGAGAGACCATAACACCTACAGATGAGGAAGACTGCCAAATGGCACTTGACGTCCTGTGGGGCATTATAAAAAAATATTCAGAAAATAGGGTGGAAAATGTAGAGCCACTTTCAAATCTCTCGATGGTTACCAGAATTAGCTCTATTTATGATGAATCTGGCGTCAGAGCAGATCCAGAAACAACACAGGATAAGGACAGACTTAAACAGATTATTCTGGGGGTTTTGGGCAGACATAACATTGCGGAAATTGTCTATAGGACTAATGGGGAACAGACAGTCCTTACACTTGGAAGTTGGAACCCTTCCTACAAAAGAAAAACTTTAGCGGATGTTTTGGCGGAAGAGGAAAGTTTTTTCTTATTAGAATGGAATTTCCCCTCCTGAAAATAGATTTGACTTTTTGAAAAATTTGCTAACTTTATTTTCTCTGCCTACAATTTCAACCTGGACTTTTTTCGCTTCCATGAGGTAATTATATCAATTTTGTTTAAAAGGTTTATTATGTTTTATTATGGGCATAAAGAATAATCAGAAATGATAACCTTCTGCATCTGAATGTAAAATATTTTAAACCAGCGTGTTTTCTGAGTTGCATATGAGAAAACTGATAATACTTTGTTTATTATTGGCAAGCCTTTTGCTTCCCGATATAAATGCTGAAAGAGGGCATATGAAGCTTTTGGCGGTCAGTGAAACAAATGACGGCTATAAGGGAGGGATTGCTGACCTTTACCTCGAGGTAAAGCCAGGCTCCGGCAGGGTTTTTTTGGAGACCTTCCCCCTTACAAAGCTGGATACGCAGATATCAACAAGGTTTGCAAAAGAGATAGCATGCGATTTTGCAGATATTGACTGTGGTAAGTTTGATTTTTTTTATACAATAACTGCTGATTCTCCGATAGTGGCAGGCCCGAGCGCAGGGGCAGCAATTTCTGTTCTGACATTTTCATTGATTAAGGATGTTGATTTTGATGGCAATACTGTAATAAGCGGGACTATTAACTCAGGCGGTTTGATTGGCCCTGTAGGGGGGTTAAAAGCGAAAATTGAGGCAGCGCATGAGGCCGGACTGAAAAAAGTCTTAATACCTCCGGGGGAATATATAGACGGGGAAAATTTTGAGGAAAACAGCAGCATAAATGAAAGTTTTGACTTTAGCGAATTAAGCGCAGAATATGGGATTGAAATAAAGGAAGTTGGGACTCTGGATGAGGCTGTATTTGAATTTACAGGAAGAAGATTCAGGGAGAAAAAGGCAAATTTGACCATAAGCCAGGACTACAAAGACACGATGAAGATGCTGGCCATTCAGCTGTGCTCAAGAAGCACAAACCTAAGAAACAAAGTTTCTGATTTTGCAGGAGGCAATGAAACAGGGCTTGTCCTGGTCAGCGCAGTTAACATGTCTGATAAAGGAAAGGACTCTTTTAATGAGGGCAGGTATTATTCCTCAGCAAGCTACTGCTTTGGCGCTAATGTAGAATTTAACTATTTGTCTTTATTGCAGCTAAATCTGACGGAGGGGGGCATAAAAGAAAAGGCTGATGAACTTAGGCAGGAGATACAAAATTTCGATGAGTCTATAGAAGGGGAGGAGATAAAGACTATAACAGATTTGGAATCTTATATGATTGTTAAGGAAAGGCTGACAGAAGCCCATGATTTTCTGGATATCATTCTTGGCAATATTGATGATAAAGAGGAGAGTTTGCACAATCTGGCTTACGCTGTTGAGAGGCTTAACTCGGCAAAGTCCTGGTCAACGTTTTTTGGAAAGTCCGGAAAAGAGTTTGTTTTTAATGACGAGATAATAGAAAATGCGTGCAGGACAAAGCTCTCAGAAGTTGAGGAGCGCCTGCAGTATGTGCAGCTTTATCTGATTCAGGATCTGGAGGCTACAAGAAAGGAGATGGACTATGCGTACAATGATTTGCAGCAGGGAGACTATGAACTTTGCCTTTTCAAGGCAAGCAAGGCGAAAGCAAATGTCGACTCGATCCTTAGCGTTTTTGGAGTGAAAAGCGATAATATAAGCAGCATAATAAGCCAGAAGCTTGGTGTTGTTGAAAGAAATTTGGTTGAGGAAACTGAAAGAGGAGTGTTTCCTATTCTAGGATACAGCTACTTTGAGTATGCAAATTCCTTAAAAGATTCAGACCCTTTTTCTGCATTGCTCTACTCTGAATATGCGCTGGAATTGGGCAATCTGGATATATACTTTAAGGATATTCCCGGAGGCAGGCTAAATTTAGATTTGGGAATTGACAATAAGATGATTATAGTTTTACTTATTGGCATAGTTATAGGAATTTTTGTTGCCAATATAACCGGATTTAAGAAGACAAAGGGCAAAAGAATTAAATCAAAAAGAAAATAATTTAGGATTATAAAACCCCAGCAATACTCAAGAGCATTGCCAGGGAAAAAGAGGTGATAGATTATTGTTGATTACTCAACAATAGTCTTATCTTCTTATTACTTTAAAATAGTACTTATATTTAAATTTTTCGCAATTGGAGCCTGAAAATGAGATATTTTGCTTTTTTACTTTTTTTTACATTTTTTTTAATCAGTGGTTGTGAGAATGCGTTGACGGGAAATGCTGGTGCCCAGAATGTTTATGAGGACATAACAGCAGAAGCTTATTTTTGCCCAAGAGAGGACTGCAGCAAGATAATCAAGAATATGGTTGATAGTGCAGAAAAAAGTGTTCATTGCGCTTTCTTTGATTTAGACTTAAAAAATTTGATTAATGCTCTTGCAAAGAAGAGCCATAATGCTGATGTTAAAGTTATCATTGACAAGAATAATTATGACAGCCAGATTAAAGGAGACGGTGTAAGGGTTGTAAAATCAAGCCAGTATATGCACAACAAGTTTTGCATTATAGACAAGAGTTTAGTATTAACAGGAAGCACAAATCCAACAAATAACGGGGCTGGTTTGAACAACAACAATATTGTAATCTTGGCTTCAAGATACCTTGCGGAAAACTATGAAGATGAATTTGATGAGTTATGGAATGGCATATACGCTTCCGGCGATAATGTCAAATACAATAAGATTCACACTGATAAGGGCTTTATTGAGAATTATTTCTGCCCTGAGGACTGCCAGGAAACAGGTGGTGTAAAAAGGGTTGCCAGCTTGGTTAGCGAAGCTACTGAGTCTGTTAAGGCTGCAATATTCTCTTTTACTGATGAAGAACTTGCTGATGAGCTGCTTAAAGCAGACATAAGAGGCGTTAATGTGACAGTTTTAGTGGAAAGCAGGCAAAGGAATGTCATGAATTCGCAGTATAAAAGGCTAAAGGATTTTGGAGTTGATATTAAGGTGGACAGCAACAAATACAATATGCACCATAAATTTACAATAATAGATGGCAGTATAGTAATAACAGGAAGCCCGAATTACAGCTGGAGCGGAAATAACAGAAATGATGAGAATATGGTAGTTATTTATGATAAGAGTTTTGCTTTAGAGTTTATTAAAGAGTTTAACAGCATTTTTGATGAGGCCGAGGTAATTTAAAGCAAATTTACTTTTTTTTGCCTTTAGAAGGCAATAACATAGGTATTCCCTGCTTAATAGGGTATTTTTGGCTGCATTTTACACAAATAAGGCTTTTTTTGTCTTTTGTGTAGCGCAAATTGGCTCTGCAGATGGGGCATGCCAAAATCCGGAACAAATCCTCTGGAAGGGGGTTTTTCATTGCAGTACCTCGTTTGTAGACCCAAACTTTAAATTTTAAGCGAAAAGTTTATATAAGACTAGTGTTTTCTCTTTATAAAGTTTGTTGTTTTTTATGGCTATTTTAAGACTTATTTTGCAAAAGGGTGGTTGTAATATATTAACCTTATGTTTCAAATAAATGTAGGAATGGGTGATTAAAAATGCCGGAATTAGTCAAGAAATGCCCCGAATGCGGAGGCCTGAATCTTAGCTGGAATAAAGAGCGTGGGGAAATCATATGTAAAGACTGCGGTTTGGTTATAGAAGAGAAGATGGTGGATTTTACCCAGGAATGGAGAGAATTTGACAGCGAGGATGGTGAAAGAAGAAGGGCAGGGGCTCCGATGACCTATACACAGTATGATCATGGCTTAGGCACAGAAGTGGGGCAGAAAGCTGATTTGTTTAAGCTTGGAGGCAAGGAAAGAAACAAATTCTTTAGGTTGAGGAAGTGGCAGTATAGGATTTCCACAGCAATAGAAAGGAACCTTAAGCTAGCGCTTGCAGAGCTGAAAAGAGTAAGCTCTTATTTAAAGCTGCCAAAATCTGTTGAGGAAGAAAGCGCAAGAATATACACTTTGGCTGTGCAGCGCGGCCTGGTGAGGGGAAGAAGCATGGAATCTGTTGTAGCCGGGGCATTATATGCTGCCTGCAGAAGGCATGATGTTCCAAGGACTTTAGATGAGCTTTCAGAGGCTTCCGGGATTGAGAAAAAGGAAATTGGGAGGACTTACAGGTTTGTTACACGCGAACTGGGAATTACCATATTGCCGAGCAATCCTGCTGACTATATCGCAAGGTTTGCATCTTCATTGAAGTTAAATGCTGAGACACAAAGCAATGCAATTGAGATTCTTGAGAAGGCGCAAAAGGCAGAGCTTACCTCCGGGAGGGGGCCTACTGGAATTGCTGCAGCGGCTTTGTATGTAGCCGCATTGCTGCATGGGGAAAAAAGGACCCAAAGGGAAGTTGCAGATGTTGCCGGAGTAACTGAAGTTACGATAAGAAACAGGTACAAGGAACTTCTTGATGAGCTGAAGCTTGAGAAAGAGATAAAGAAAAAGAAGAAGATTAAGAAGAAGAAAAGGTAGCTGTTTTATTTTTTGAATTAGTTTTTTATTTCTGTTTTTTATGTTTAAGAAGAAGACACATCGACAGCCTTTATCTTAAAGTTTAAGGATTTTCCTGCAAGTGGATGATTTAAGTCTATAGTCACTTCTGTGCCTGTTACTTGTGTTATCTTTGCAGGAACCTGGGCTCCGTTTGCAAGGCTTACAGCCAACACCATTCCGGGCTTTAGCTCCTCTTTGGGCATTTTGTCTCTTGGTACTTTCTTAATTAACTGCGGGGTTGGGTTGCCATATGCTTCTGATGCTTCTAACTTAATGAATTTTTCCCCACCTTTTTCCATTCCTATTATCGCATCTTCAAAACCTTTTATTACCTGCTTTGCGCCAACCTCAAATTCCAATGGCTTGCCGTGCTTTTCAGAGCTGTCAAAAACAGTCCCATCATCCAAGGTCCCAACATATTCTATTTTTACTTTATCTCCATTCTTTATTGGCATGTTATCACCCGCATCTGATTTTAAAAACAAGCGCAGAACCCGTTTTATTATTTGTTTGGTACAGCTGATTTTATTTAAGTGTTTTGGTTTTTTGTTTAGCATCCAGATTTAGCACAAATAATTACTTGTAGAGCACATCAATCTTTGTCCGCTTTTGTCACATGAATTAATGTCCGCTTTTTGAGTATTTTTCTTTCCTTGTTAAAATACTTTTTGCTGAAATAAACGCTTGCAGGGGTATTCCAGCCAAGC
>JAHWGX010000003.1 GCA_019323655.1 Candidatus Woesearchaeota archaeon
AAGCTGAGCTTTCCACTGGTGTTTCACCAGTGGTGTAAGAATTATATACCCTTTCTTCAATAAACATGAATTGAAGCTGACCCAAAGCATTTAGTCAGGCTTTGGACACTATTCGTATAGCGTTAAGCCTTTGAGGCAACCTGCCGAGCAGCTATGATCAGCTTCAATTGCATGGCTCCTATTAGCTTTAACTATAAAAACTTAACGAGGTGATTCTGCATGAAATCAAATCCGACTAGATACAGCTCTGCTGTAGGGGAAATATGGGTTATGGCTTCCTTTAAGGTAAAATACTGCCATAAAATCTTTGACATAGCAGCAGTAAGGGAACTTTGCCTAGTTCTCTTTTACGAAGCATTCAGCCTTTACGGAGTAAGGTGGAGGAAAATAGCCTTTGATTCCGACCATGTTCATATGATTATTGACATGGGCCTGTACAGCAAGATAGAGCTGGCCAAGAATCTTAGGGGATTCGTAGCGAAGCAAATCTTCAGATTAATGCCGTGGCTTAAATACAACAAATGGGAAGGCGGCTATTTTTGGGGTTCCGGACTGTGGAATCCTGCTTATGACATAAGGAGCATAAATAACATGGCATTTTATGACAGGTACCTTGACAAGCAGAAATATTCAGCAACAAACCAGAAGACGCTGACAGCTTATTAGCAAATTTTTGAGCGCCGTAATGCCACCACGTCTTTGACTAGTGGATAGGCGCTCAACTAGAATTATTTTACGCGCAATTGAACAAAACTACTTCCTTAGGAGAGACCCCCTGAGTTACATTGAACGAGGTTACAAATCAGGTTTAAATAGTATACAAGAATCATTAATTAACTTAGAATCTGCAGTAAGGGATTTAAGAGAAAAAGCCGATTATAACTCTAATATCCTGGAACAAATGGATAGGGAGCAATGGGATTTGGGCAGGGTCTGGAATTTTCTTGTTGAAACTGCTTCTAACTATGGAATAAAAACTTGGGAATCAACCCGAGGTTATATTTTAAATATAGAAGAAGATATGAGTCCGGAGCAAAAAGAACAGGAGAAGGAAGCCTTAATAGGAATAGTCCGAGAAAGAATAAACTGGGAGCACCAATTAAGCAATATTATTTTGAATATGGGTCGTCCAGTTATTCGAAATTATAAGATAGGTATAGCTGAGTTTAGTACTTTTATGGAGGTAAAGCCGGCAGTAACAGAAATTTTTGAAGCAGCTAAAACACTGACACGTACAGGTGTTTTGATGTATGCAGGATGCGAAGTCCCTTTGAACATGGTAAGGGAATCTATTAAAGCAATCCAAGTTGTTACAGAAGCTGGGCTTATGCTAGAAGACCCCAAATATTCTAATTCAACTTTAGAGGAACTTGTTAGTAGGAGCAAGGAACTTGAAGCATCTCGCCAAGTACCAAACGGAAGAAAACTTCTAACAGAATAAAAATGCTGCATTTAAATCCTAAAGATAGCATTGCCTATATTGAAAGATTAAGAGGGGAATTGGGAAGTCTAATAAACCAAATTGAAAGGGGAGATACAACCTCGCAGTTGGAAGTTTCTGATGATGAACTTGATATGGAGGAAAATGTAAAGTTTTATCCTCCCCTTTCTTTTTACATTTTAGATGGTTTGCTTGGCTTTGAAAGTGATTTATTGGAACGTTATAAAAGTTTTGAAGGTAGTGGATTATACATATCAGATACAGGTTTTCCAAGCGCCCCCTCCTTTAATGCAAATCTAAGCACCTTAACAAACTTATTGGAAAAGGGGGTAACTGAATTAGAAAAATCTATTGGAGAGGGGGAAAAGGCCATAGGAGATTTTAGAGGGAAGCTAGCAAGTATGGATACAGCCTCAATTGATGGTTTGGGTATTAAAGAAAATGAGCTAGAACAATTAGAAGAAGAAAAAGCTTCACTGGACCAGAAATTAGCTTTTTTAGAGGTAATTTCCCATGGGATTGATCTTAATGACTTTTTTCATTTACAAGAATGCAATTCAGTTATTGAACTTTCTGAAGAAGACAAGTTCTTTTTATTAAGAGAAACAATCAGGTATAGGGTTGATGAAAACAGTTCTGAAAAAGATGTTTGGAGAGGGGATAATAGGCTTTCAAGACTAACTTCTATGGTTAAATCCCTACGGCGTTCTGTTGAAGATTCGATACCCCTTCTTAAGAATGGAAGACCCTATGCATTTAGTAATGCATTAATAGCAAGATATTTTGATCCTGCTATTTATGACATAGAACGCCCCTTTTTGATTGTATTCACAAAAGGATACGGCCGATTCTCATCTAGTTTTAAGAAGAAATGGTGGAATGAATTTCCAGATACTATTAGCGAGATTAGAGCTGGTTATCATGAAAGAAGAGAAGAGATAGGAACAATGTTAGAGATTTTAAAAAATCCAGATGGGCTCAAATCTAATTGTGTTTCTGAGGTTTTTACCACAAACCAAGATTTAGGGTTAATAGAATTTCAGGAAGGATATTATTTCTTTGAAAGAGTGGAGGGCTTGAAAAATGACCTGCTATTAGAATTGTTTAAGTCTTTTCCTGCAGGAATAGTCCAATCTGAAAAAAAACCTGACCCAACCGAAATTATTAGGCTTTATGAATCTGCAGCAAGTTACTTTAAACTTGTAGAAAGAATTCCCCAAGATAGGAAAAAGGGGGTGGAATTTATTGAGAAACATGCAGAAGAAATTAAACAGCTCAAAGAGGATTTATGCAGGAATCCAGTATATGGGGGGACAATTCGCAATTTTATTCAATTAGCAACGCAAACAACTTAATTCCAATTCCTGCAAAACAAACCCTAAGTGGCTATCTTCTCTATCAGTCGCCACCTGACTTGAGCCAATTATGCATTTACTAGAAAACAGCCCAGAAAAAATTAAAAACCATGCAATAATCCATAAATTATAATGAGAATAATATCTGACTTGCACATACATTCAAGGTTCAGCAGGGCAACCTCAAAAACCCTGAATATTGCTAACCTTGAGAAATATGCCGGGATTAAAGGCCTTAATCTTCTTGGCACAGGGGACTTTACGCATCCGGAGTGGATAAAGGAACTGAAAAATGAGCTGACAGAAGACGGAACAGGAATTTTAAAAACCAAAACAGGCTTTAATTTTTTATTGCAGACTGAAATTTCTTTGATATATTCCCAAAGCGGAAAAGGAAGAAGGGTACATAATGTAGTCCTTGCAAAAAGCTTTGATGTTGCTGAGCAGATCAACAACCAGCTGAGAAAAAAAGGAAGATTGGATTACGACGGCAGGCCTATTTTCGGAATGTCATGCGTGGAATTCACAGAGCTAATGAAAAACATTGACAAGGACATTGAGATAATTCCTGCGCACATCTGGACACCGTGGTTCAGCTTGTTTGGCTCAAATTCCGGCTTTGACTCTGTAAAAGAGTGCTTTCAGGAAAAGGCCAAAGAAATACATGCAATAGAAACCGGGTTGAGCTCTGACCCTGCAATGAACTGGCGCCTGTCGCAATTAGACAGTTTTTCTATTGTCAGCTTTTCCGATTTGCATTCCTACTGGCCATGGCGCATCGGAAGGGAGGCAACAGTTTTCAACTGCAAACTTGATTATGACGAAATAATAAGCTCATTGAAAAACAAAAAAATAGAGAGCACAATAGAAGTCGACCCCAGCTACGGCAAGTACCATTTTGACGGGCATCGCGCATGCAGCATATGCTTAAGCCCAAAAGAAGCGATAAAAAACAAAAATAACTGCCCAAAGTGCGGAAAAAAACTGACAATCGGAGTTTTGCATCGTGTTGAGGAATTAGCAGACAGGGAAGAAGGCTACAAGCCAAAAGACGCAATACCCTTTAAATCCTTAATACCCTTGTCTGAAATATTGTCAAGTTTGCTGGGAACAAGCTTATCTTCCCAAAAAATATGGAAGGAATATTACAATCTTGTCAATAAGTTTGGCTCTGAGCTGAATGTCTTGCTGGAGGCAGAAAAAGAAGAATTAGAAAAAGCAGCAGATGAAAAGGTTGCAGAAGCGATAATTAACAACAGGGAGGGAAAAATAAAAATAAATCCGGGCTATGACGGAGTTTACGGCCAGCCTGTTTTTTCTTCTGAAAATAATTTCAAAAATATAGAAAATCAAGAGAGGCAAAAGCATAAGGAAAACCAGCAGGGATTAAGCAAATTTTTTTGATTATCTTTGTTAACATGCCTTATGTTGCCTGCTCATTTTTGGTGTAAATCTTATTTTTGATTAGGTCGCATTGAAAAGTCTACGCTTCGCTTCGGGTTGCCATCGGTTCGCACTTGATGTTTTTAGTTAAGGTTGACATTCCCCGTAAGGGACTTCCCCCTTGTCAACTTTATGTTTCAATATAAAGTGCTCACATATTGATGGCAACCAAAACTTTTCAATGCGACCTGGGATTATGCTTCTTATTGTTTTTGTACTCTTCGTCATCAAACAAGCATACGAACTCGCCTTCCTTCAAGTGATTATAAGCAGAGTAAGCAGCGACCACTCCTTCTGCAACACCGGTTATTGCCTGCTTAAACACCGAATCAACAACATCTCCTGCTGCAAAAATCCCTTTAACATTGGTCTTGCTGCTCCGGTCAATGATTATTTCTTTTTTACTGTTTACCTTTACGCCCAACTTAACAGCTAAATCAGATAGAGGTGTATGTCCTATTGCCCCGAAAACGCCGTCTATTTTGATTTCCTCGCTTCCATTGTATTCTCTATCAAAAACAACTGAGGTTGCTTTTTTATCCCCTTTTATCTCAACTATGTTTGTGTTTGGCATTACTTCAATCTTGGGATTTTTTTCAACAAGTTTTGCATTTACCGGCTCTGCCCTTATTTTTTCTCCCCTATAGATAATGTAAACTTTTTTTGCATATTGGGCTAAAATCAAGGCTTCTTTTGCTGCTGTGTCAGAGCCTCCAACAACTGCAACTGTTTTTCCAGTGTATACAGCTCCGTCGCACAAGGCGCAGTAATGGACTCCCTTGTTTTTGAATTCTTTAGCGCCTTTCATTGGCAACTCCTTCCATTTTGCTCCTGTCGCAAAAATAATTGTTTTTGCGCTGTAATCAAATCTTTCAGTTTTAACCCTGAAATAGCCTGACTCCTCATCCTTGCTTATACCTGTGACTTTTTCTTCCTTTACTTCAATATCATAATCTCTTGCATGCCCCTCAATCTTCTGCGCAAGCTCCATGCCTGTAAGGCGCTTAAATCCGGGGTAATTCTCAACAGTGTCTGTTAAAGTTATGACTCCTCCGACAGGAAGCTCTGTGCTCGAAGCCGCACCTAAAACCATTGTCTTTAGGTTTAGCCTTCCTGCATACATTCCGGCAGCCAGCCCAACAACGCCAGCGCCTATAATTACCGTATCATACATCGCTTTCATTTTCAATAATCTGTATGGATTGATTTGTTATTAATAAAGTTTGTTTTTTAGATAGGGATAGAGCTAAAAAACATTTTTGTTATTGTAGAACCTGTTTGTTGAGTGTTTTTGGATTCAAATTAAACCCCCATGGTAATCATTTACAATGCTTTTTCCGACAAATTTAAATACATTCAGCTTATAATTGGGCTTATGAACAATTCACTGCTGGGCTCTATAGACAAGAAATCAGTAAATGAATTTAGGAAAGATTTGCTGCAGATGCTGAGGATAGGCCAGGAAATGGACAGGTATTATGCAGAATCAAACCAGGACTTTGGCAATTATATTAAAAAATTTAAATCCCTGGTGGAGAGTTTCAACAAGAAATACAAAGGCTTAAATCTTAAAATTGCTAAAAAGCCAAATGAGGTTGAGCTGAAAATGCTGATTAACGAAAAGAATGTTAAAGAATGTTTTGCAAGCTCGGCATCAAAAATAACAGGCTTGCAGTCTATCGGGGTTTCCAGCTTCGGCGCTGTTGTTGTATCAGATGCAGAAAGCTTTGCCAATGAGCTGGAAAAAGCCAAAGACAGGCTCTACATTGCATATTACAACCCGCAGACAGGAAAGTCAAATTTGTTTTTGCAGTACAACAAAAAAGAAAAAAAGGTTGAGCTTGTTTACGACAAAGAGGAAATTGAAAATGAGCCTAGCGCGGAATTCCAGCTTGCAGCCTATTACGCATTGATTAAAGGCTGCAATAAAAAAATAAACCTGCATGACGAAGGCGCAACCTTGGGATTCTCATCCCTATTGAGCCATATAGAGAAGATGAAGTATTTTGAGAAGTTTGACCCGCATATGGCTAAGTGATTTTAAGAAAATTTTCTGGAAAAATATAATCAAAACTCCTTTAAAAACTTTATCAGCTCGTTGGCTTTCTCAAACTCCAAGAACTCTTTTTTTGTAACCGAAGGAATGTCTTTAGGCCTTTTCTTTTTGAAAATGACAAGGTTGTCTGCATCCAGCAGCTTTGACAATGAGGAAAAATCAGGCTTTGCCTTGTCCCCTACTTTTGTAAGTATAAGCTCGCCATCCTTCTTTGCTATAACATCAAAAGGGCTTTTTCTAGTGTCAGATGCCTCAAACCCAAGGTCAATGTACTTTTTCGAAAAATCAGACTTGTATTTGCTTTCTATCCTGTTTTTTCCGGAAAAAATGTTTATTTCATTGAAAACCTTGCGGCCAAAAATGTCGTAAATTTTCATTGCCTTGCTTAAAGTCACCTCAGAATCCCCTTTTTCGTACTTGCCTATCATCCTGCTTGTGACTCCGACTTTTTTTGACAGGTAGTTAAGCGAGTAGCCCTTCTCCTCCCTTTTTTTTCTGAGCTCGCTTCCTGCTATTGAAACAGTAAAGCCTGCCTGGGTTCTTTTGACAAATGGGAACTTATTCCTGATTGAGTTAATAAAACTCATAAAATTCAGCGTGTAAACATTAAACCTTGTGTACAGAATATTGTCTTCAAGCTTATCCCCTGCCTTTTCCGCAATTATGACCGGAACTGCGTTTATATAGGTTGAAATCATGTTCATTTCATTTGCATACTCATTGGTTATGGCATTAGCATCCTCCAATACTTTTATCAGGAGTATCCTGTCCTGCTTCCTTGCCAGCAAATCAAAGCAGCTTCTTGTAAGGCTCTTGACTGTAAAGCCGTCCTTAAGAAGAAATATCCCTATTTTGTCGATAAGGCCGCTTTTCATTAGGTTAGCTATTTTTATTTTTTTTAAAAAGATTTCTATTTAAATAATAGTATTCCCTAGTCTAAACATAAAATAATTATTATCCATCAAAAAATTTTAGGCGGCGCCAATTCTGCACCGCACCTATTTCGATACACAACATCAAGAACAAGTTGGCATTGCGCTTGGGATTATTACGCTAGCTACAGAACTGGGGTTGAAGACGTACAGCTAAAGTTGCATATTAAAAAACTTTATAAGCAAGCTGGCTTCTGTATAAAGCATGATAATAACCCTATCCGGAAAAGCAGGCTCTGGAAAAAGCACTGTTGCAAAAGAGGTTGCAAAAAGGCTTAATCTTAAGCATTACTCTATTGGAGACTTGATGAGGCAGCTTGCAGGGGAAAAAAATATTTCTTTGATTGAAATAAGCAGATTAGCTGAAAAAGACAGCTCAATAGACAAAGAGCTTGACAAAAAGCAGATTGAGCTGGGAAAAGAAGGCAATTTTGTTATAGACGGAAGACTGACAGCATTTTTCCTTCCAAATGCTGACTTAAAGGTTTTTTTAGACTGCGATGACACAGTCAGGGCAGAAAGGATACTGAAGGACAACAGGAAAGATGAGAAAAGCAAAAACATTGCAGAGATAATCAAAAAAATAAGGCAAAGAGAGGAAAGCGAGAGGAAAAGGTACAAAAAGCTTTACAATGCGGATTATTATGACAGGAAACTTTATGATCTGATAATTGATACAACAAATCTGAGTGTTGAAGAGGCTGTTGGGAAGGTAATCAATTCAGTGGGATAAAAAACAACAAAACTTATAAATAAAAAACTTTTCCAATCAGATAATACTTCTTGAATTTCGAGGTAAAGTGGAAAAGGTAAAAAAACACGATTTTGTTGAAATAGAATACACCGGAATGATTAAAGAGGACAATATAGTCTTTGACACGACTGATGAGAAAATTGCCAAAGAGAATAATCTGCACAGCCATGATGATTACGGCCCTGCTGTTGTTTGCGTTGGGGAAGAACAGCTCCTAAAGGGAGTTGACAAAAGCCTTGAGGGAAAGGAGACAGGAGAGGAATATGAAATTGAGGTAAAGCCAGAAGACGCTTTTGGAAACAAGAACGCAAAACTTATTCAATTAATACCCACAACCAAGTTCAAGCAGCAGAACCTACAGCCAATGCCGGGCATGCAGGTCAATATTGACGGGATGTTTGGCATAATAAAAACAGTAAGCGGAGGAAGGACTTTGGTTGACTTTAACCACCCTTTGGCAGGCAAGGATTTATTATACAAAATAAAAATCAACAGGAAGGTAACAGATGACCGGGAAAAACTGTCAGGGTACTTAAGGCTGAGCTTGGGCACAAAAGATTTTGAGGCAGAAATAGCAGACAGCAACGCAAAAATAGCCCTAAAAATCGAGCTGCCAAAAGAAACAAAAGAAAGGCTCAGCAAAAAAACAACAGAGCTCATCCCCAATATAAAAAAAGTGGAATTTTCCCTTTCAAATAGCAAAAAAAACAAATAGTTTAAATATAAGTAAGGTGTCAACATTGAAATCATTGGAAGGTGTAAGTTAAGGTGGAACCTGAAATAACCAGTGCGCAGGCAGATTCAATTTCTCAGCCCGCTTCTGATGTCAGCATTGATGCTGAGCTTGAGCAGATTTTAGCCAAGCAAAGAGCAGCTATAAAGGTTGTCGGCACAGGCGGAGGAGGAAACAATACAGTCCAGAGAATATGCGAAGTTGGAATTATTGGGGCTGAGACAATAGCCATTAATACTGATGCCCAGGACTTGCTTTATACCACAGCCAGCAAAAAGCTTCTTATCGGAAGAGAGCTGACAAAAGGCCTTGGAGCAGGCTCTGATCCTCGCATAGGCGAAGAAGCGGCAAGGGAAACAGAAGCAGACATAAAAAAATCCCTGCATGGCTCAGACATGGTTTTTATTACCTGCGGCCTTGGCGGAGGTACAGGAACAGGCTCTGCCCCTGTGATAGCGGAGATTGCAAAAAAAGTAGGCGCTTTGACAGTAGGCATTGTGACACTGCCCTTTTCAATGGAAGGCCACAGAAGGTATGAAAATGCTGTAATGGGCCTTGAAAAAATGGAGCAGATTGTTGATACCTTAATAGTTATCCCAAATGAAAAATTACTGGAGCTCGCTCCTGAACTGCCTTTGCATACAGCCTTTAAGGTAGCGGATGAAATACTTACAAATGCTGTTAAGGGCATTGCAGAGCTTGTAACCAAAACAGGATTGGTTAACCTTGACTTTGCGGATATAAGGGCTATTATGAAAAATGGTGGTGTTGCCCTAATCGGCGTAGGAGAAAGCGACACCGAGAACAGGGCAGTTGAAGCAGTGGAGAAAGCCGTTAACAACCCGCTGCTGGATGTGGATATCTCCGGGGCAAATGGGGCATTGATAAATGTTGTAGGCGGTGAAGACATGACTTTGGATGAGGCAAGGAAAGTTGTTGAGTCTGTATCGGAAAAGCTTGACCAGGACGCAAGAATAATATGGGGGGCCCAGATAAGCAAAGACATGGAAAAAACCATAAGGACCATGCTGATAGTAACCGGAGTTAAAAGCTCGCAGATACTTGGCTCCGGCATTAAGGAAACGAACAAGAGGAAACAGGAAATAGAAACAGAGCTGGGTATAGAATTCCTTGATTGAAAATGGATTTAAATTCTTATTGGGTAAAGATTAAAAGTTTTGTTAATGAATACTTGAGGGTGTTGAAGGTAACAAGAAAGCCGGATAAAATAGAGTTTAAAACCATAATAAAAGTTTCGGGCTTGGGGATGGTAGTAATAGGCATTATAGGTTTTTTGATTACCATGGCAAAACAGCTGCTTTTTCCCTAAAGCTTTTAAATAGTCCCTAATTTTTAATATCCAGAGAACACTGATAGGAGCAGGAAAATAGAGTAACAAAGATGGAACAGGAAGGAAAACAATCAAAAATATACGGCTTAAGGGTGACTGCCAACCGCGAAGACCAGGTAATGGACTTTATTGTGGCAAATGCCCAGAGGAAAAACCTTGAGGTTTACGCAGTCATAAGGCCGCATGGCATGAGAGGCTACATTTTTTTAGAGGCAGGAAGCAGGACAGATGCTGAGCAATCGGCTTTAAATGTCCCCTATGCGCGGGGAGTTCTGCCCAAAACAGTTGATTACAAGGAAATAGAAAACATGCTTGAGCAGGTTAAGCATGAAGTGAACATAAAGAAGAATGATATTGTTGAGATAATTTCAGGGCCTTTTAAGCGCGAACAGGCAAAAATAACAAGAATAGATAAGCAGAAAGAGGAAGTTGTGGTTGAGCTTTTGGAAGCTGCTGTCCCAATACCCATAACAGTAAAGCTTGATTCAGTCAAGGTAATAAGAAGGGAAACAGAAGAAGGAACATAGGGGTAAGGTTTATAAATATACTTTAGTTTCTGTCTTTTAATTATCAGCAAAAAATAATTTTATGCTTATACACAAAAATGGCAGCACAGACAATTGAAGTTTTAGTTCCGGGAGGAAAGGCAACTGCAGCCCCGCCATTGGGGCCTCAGCTTGGGCCTCTGGGCGTAAACATAGGCCAGGTTGTCTCTGACATAAATAAAAAGACCTCTGCATTTGACGGCATGCAGGTTCCGGTCAAGGTAACAGTGGACACAGATACAAAAGAATTTGAAATTTCTGTTGGAACACCGCCTGCTTCTGCGCTGATATTAAAGGAAGCCGGAATACAAAAAGGCTCTGGTAATCCTAAAACAGACAAGGTTGCAGACATTCTCATTGAGCAGATAATCAAAGTTGCTAAGATGAAAGAAGATGATCTGCTGGGTACAAGCTTAAAGGAAAAGGTTAAGGAAGTTATTGGAACCTGCAACTCAATGGGCATTTTGGTGGAAGGAAAGCCTGCTGTAGAGGCAATTAAGGAAGTTAATGAAGGAAAATACGATAAGGAAATAAAGGAAGAAAAGACAGAGCTTACTGCAGAGGAAAAGGCAAAGCTTGAGGAAGAGAAGAAAAAGCTTGCTGAAGAAATGGAGAAGAGACGCGCAGAGTTTGAAAAGACTGCCAAGGAGATTATTGAAAAGATGGCTGGCAAGGAAAGAGGGGCCATTAAGGCTAAGCTGTCGGAAGCCGGCATCCCTGATGTTATGATTAAGGAATTATTGCCGGCAGAAGGAGAGGCTGCAGCAGGAGCAAAGCCAGGAGAAAAGCCTGCAGAGAAAGCAGAGGCAAAGCCAGAAGCCAAGAAAGAAGAGAAAGGAAAAGAGAAGAAGTGATAATCTTTTTATTTTATGCAATTTATTGATTTCTCGTTCTATTTGCTATCATTTATGATTCAAAAACCCTGTCGCTCCTCTTATACTCAATTTTATTCTTCTCCAAAATATCCAGAATCCTGTGCTTTTCCCTGCCTAATCCTTTCCAGTCCAATAAAACAAATTTTGCTTTTGGAACAGATTTTTCCATCGCTTCTTTAATCAAATCAGAATTTAAATTCTCCAGATTGTATTTTGCGCATATATGCCCGGAGGCCATGTTCGTCTTTAGCATTAACTTATTCGCAATATAATTGTAGTGAGCGCCTCCAATAACAAAAACGCTTTCATAATCATTGTTTTTATTATTCAGTGCATTGAACAATGATTTAGCTATTATTTTTCCAGCGTTTTTGTCTTCCCATTCTTTTTCTGTAGTCCCTATCTCAACAAACAAAACAGGCTTTTCCAGAAAAGGCCCGTGATGCGTTGCTTCCATGCTTGCCTCATAGCCGGAGTTTAATGTATTTTTATGCAATTCATTAAAAATATTTTTTAAATAAGCAGCAGGGCAAACGCAAAGTCTTTTTTCTTTTCCCCCGAATTCAGCCTTTCCGAAATTTCCCGGGGCATGCGCAGTCAGGCTTTTTCTCTCTTCCTTGGCCTGGTGCCTCGATATAAAAACAAACAAGTCAGCACCAATCTTCCTGTCAATATTTTCTGCATGAGTCAATTCAGAATTGGTAGTGTATAATCTTATTTCATTCCCGTTTATTTTATTAAAATATATAATATTATCATCAAACTTCTGTTCTGATCTGGAAAAATTATGGTGCTCAATTAAATGTTCTTTAATGTTGGTGCTTGCCTTGTCTTCAGATGACGAAATTATTGCTGTCTCCATTATAATTGTGTTTTCAGGGCTGATTTATAAAAATTTTTAAATAAGCATACTCTTAGCCATAAAAAACTAGGAAGGTGATACCATGGAACAAAAACAAGTGCAGGCAATCCAGAATATAGACAATTCTCCTTTGATGTCAAACCAGCAGACAGTAGCTCATCAGCCGGACAAGTTCATAATCGACTTCAAGGGAGTTTATCCCCAATATACTCCGGATAACAAGCAGGCAATAGTTGTTAACCATAGGGTCATATTGCTGGACCCTTATGTCGCAAAGGATTTCTTAGATATCCTGAAAAGCAACATAGAAAGATATGAAAAAAAGTACGGCAAAATAGCAAAACCTGCAAACATAAAAAAAGCGGAAAAAGCCATAAAAAAGCTGCAGAAACAGGCAGCAACAGGAACAGAGGCTCCGAGTTATATGGGATAGCTGTTTTTCTTCTTTTTTTTACCTCTTGGCTTTCCAGACAAAAACATGCCCTGCTAGAATCGACGACAAACTGCTTCAGTAGGCAATATTTGTAACTACTTCTAAGTTGTATCAAAACCGAAAGATTTATATACAGTAGAGCTCACTAAAACCAGTTTTCCACAGATCAGTTTCATAAAATTCTCAAAAAATATCAAATGCCTTGGCCGGTTTTCAGCCAACATGCTAAC
>JAHWGX010000068.1 GCA_019323655.1 Candidatus Woesearchaeota archaeon
AGAAGTGTATGAAGAAGCAGTAAAGCCGATTGGAAATGGCGCAATGATTATGTCAGCCAAGAAATATATTGGGAAGAAAGTGTACGTGATTGTCAGAAAGTAGGATTAATTACGCAACAGAGCATAATTTTGTTTTTTATCCTGACTTGTTATTGGATATATTTTGTTTCTTGTGTTTTGATATTTCTAAAGAACAAATTATTTGATACAAGATGGAATGCAAAAAAACTTATTGCCTTATCTATCATAATTATTGTTGGAATTGCCATTTATGGATTCTCTAGCTTTGGGTGGGGAGATATGTTTATTCCAACTGCTGATGATAGCGGCGCAACAATTCAGGGAGTTAATGACGTAGCTAAAGCGAACAATCAATTTGCTATTGACCTTTATAATAAAATAAACAAAGAATCCAATGAAAACATTTTTTTCTCTCCATGGAGCATTTCAACTGCTGTAGCAATGGCGTATGAAGGTGCTCGTGGAGATACAGCTAATGAAATGCAAAGTGTTTTTCATTTTCCAGAAAATGCTAATTCGAGAAGATCTTCTTACGCAAAAATGTTAAATACAATAAACAAGGCTGGAGGCAAATACAAGCTCTCTACAGCTAATGCAATATGGCTGCAAAAAGATTACCCATTTTTGAAAGATTACAAAAACACAATAAGTAAATATTACCTCGGTGAAATTAAAAATCTTGATTTTGTTAATGATCCGGATAAATCAAGTTCTGATATAAATAATTGGGTTTCAAAAAATACAAATAACAAGATAAAAAAGATAGTTTCTCCAAGTATGTTTAATGAATATACTCGTGCTGTACTTACTAATGCAATATATTTCAAAGGGAAATGGGAACACCAGTTTGATAAGGATGATACACAGCCAGAGGATTTTACTCTTGAATCTGGTGCGAAAATAAAAGTTCCTATGATGAGGCTTACGGATGAGGATTTAGATTTTAATTATGTTGAATCTGATGGAGTGCAGATACTTGAAATGCCTTATCAAGGTGATAAAATATCTATGCTTGTTCTTCTACCCAGAAAAGAAATAACAGATCCTAGGCTTCAAGCAAGATTTGAAATGGAAGGAACTAAGCCTCAATTAAGCAATACGACCCACTTAGAATCAATATTAACCGAGGAAAAACTTCAAGAATGGAGAAGTAAACTTAAATCTCAAAGTGTTTATATTTATATGCCTAAATATAAATTTGAAACTTCTTACTCATTAACAGACTACTTAAAAAGCATGGGAATGAGCTTGCCATTTACATGGCCTGGCGCAGATTTCTCTGGAATGGACGGAACAAAAATGCTTTACATAGATAAAGTTCTACATAAAGCCTACATTGATGTGTATGAAGAAGGAACAGAAGCTGCGGCTGCAACTGCCGTGTTTATGAGTTTTGGATCTTCAATGCCGCATTATGTAGTGTTTAGAGCAGACCATCCTTTTATTTTTATAATTCAAGAAAGAGAAACAGGTAACATTTTATTCTTGGGGAGAGTAATGGATCCTACTAAATAATAATTCCACCACAAAAAAATTATTTTATAAAACAAAAATATAGCCATAACGACTTTGATTTTTTAGCTTTGCTACGGAACTTTGCACTAAACATCAATCCCTATCTGTAAAGCATAAGGAATTTCCTATTCTATTCACTTCTTCTTCCCTTTTGCAAAAAAATCCAAGGCCGGGCAGCAGATAGTTCCTTGCTTGCAATGTATGCATGCAAGCTTTCCGTAAATTAGGGGGTTTACCGTAAACCATGAGAACACTGGATAAATTAAAGCTATAAGAATAAGAATTTCAAATCCCCTCGATATTAGAAGCGCTATTCCTACAATTAGAGGTATCAGGACCACAAGAATCTGCGGAATAAAATCTTTCATCTTAAGCTTTCTTTCACAGAATTTTTTGGGATTTCCCTTTTTAACAAAAACCGGGGCAATCAGGCCTTTGCCAGCCACGCACCTTTTTCCATAATAAAAGCAGTATCTGCACCCTTCCCTGTATAAACTGAGCTCTAAAATCACAAGATAAATGATGTATAAGATGCCGGCAATTAAGCTGAGCTTAAACATTATGTATGCGCCTGCCAGATAAACCAGCAGCATTGCAATATTGTAGGCAAAAACCATCCACAAAGGATACTTGTCGTATATTTCAGGTTTTTCTGTTTTCTTTTTCATCTTATAGGCCTAAGCTTATACAAATTTTTTCTTAACTCCCTGCACCCCAAATGCCAATAAGCCACCAGCAATAGCTGTGTAGAGCTGCATGATTCCCATGCTTGTTAAGAACAACACAGGCAAAAAGCCTGTTTTTACCATTATAAATGCCGAAGCAAATAAAAACAATGCCTTAAAGCCTGCTCCAATCCCCAAGCTGGCAAACCTGTTTATTTTTTTGTCAATCTGGAATTTTTTGATTGAATAGGCTAAAATGAAATTTCCAATCCAGATGAATGGCACCATGTAAAATAAAAATATTGTAAATGGGCCAAAGATAATCCCTCTTGACAAGACTGCAAGGCTTGGGAGCATTATTACCGGCAAAAGCTTATAGCTTCTGAGATTCAATGCTGCAAGCACAAGAGCTGCATTAACAATAATCCCCACCAATAATTGCGGATGCCCAATAAAGAAAGGCACAAAGAAGCATACAACTGAATAGATAATCATCTCTATGTTTTCCTGTATAAGGCTGAAGTTATATTCCTGCTTATTCAGGTACTGCATATTATTCAGGTACTGCATATTAATCACTAATATTGAGATGTATAATAAGGGTTTAAATATTTTTGGATACCCCACTAGATTTTGCCGATAATTATTTATACATGATTACCTGTCTTTTGGCAAATGGCAATCAAAGAAGCAGAGTTATCTGACATACCTAAAATAGTAGACTTGTGGATCGAATTCATGAAAGAGCACGACAATATTATTTTTAATGAAAATCCAGGGCTTAAAGAGTTTGAAATAAAGGACAAGAATATAGATAAAAGCTACTGGGAGTTTCTAAAATTTCACATAGAATCTCCTGATGGTGCTGTTTTTATCGCTAAAGAGAACAAAGAAATTGCCGGCTATACTTTGATTTTTATCAAAGATGAAATCCCCATTTATAAAAATAAAAAAATTGGGTATATTAGCGACTTATTTGTAAAAAAAGATTTTAGAAGCCGTGCTCTAAGCTCAAAACTCAGGGATGAATCTATAAAGTGGTTTGAGGGGAAGGGGATTGAGTTTATTGCGCTTTCAATGTATCCTAGCAATAAACTTGCTCATTCTATTTACAAGGGATGGGGCTTCATTGACTATAAGATGGAGATGCGAAAGAAAATAAACAACAAAAACATATAAATAGAACTCGGATTATGCAGGATTAAATGGCAGAGCTTTTACTGGATTTGCTGAAAAAAGAGGAAAAAAAGAGCGGCTATATCTCGGAAGATGCCATAAAAAGGATAAGCAAAAAGACAGGAATGCCTGTTTCCAGGGTTTACGGGGCTGCAACATTTTACCACTTTTTCCACACAAAGCCCCAGGGCAGAAATGTGATTTATGTGTGCACAAGCCCTTCGTGCATGCTTAACAATTCCCTTAACATTCTGAAAATTCTTGAAAAGGAACTGGGCATTAAGCCGGGAGAGGCCACAAAGGACAAGAAATTCAGCCTGTATGGAACGTCATGCATTGGCTGCTGCGATGAAGCGCCTGCAATGCTCCTTAACGGAAAGCCTTATACTAAACTTACAGAGGAAAAAATAAAAGGAATAATAAAAAATGCAAATCCTGAGAACGACCAATCTTGAAGCTTTTAAAAAAGCAAAGAAACTCGGAGCAGAGAGAATAATTAACCTTTTGAAAGAAAAAAACCTTACTGGAAGAGGGGGTGCAGGATTTCCCACAGGAAAAAAGTGGGAATTTACGCTTAATGCAAAGTCGGATGTAAAATATGTGATATGCAATGCAGATGAAGGCGAGCCGGGAACGTTCAAGGACAAGTTTATCATAAAAAATAATCCTGAAACTTTAGTTGAGGGAATTCTTATTGCTGCTTATGCAATAAATGCAAAACAGGCTTTCATCTATTTAAGAGGGGAGTACGAAAACTTAAAGAGTTCATTGCAGAGAACCATCGATAAGCTGGTTAAAAAATCAGGAATGAAAATAGACATCGCAATAATTTCCGGAGCAGGTGCGTATGTTTGCGGAGAAGAGACAGCGATTATAAGGTCAATAGAAGGCTACAGGCCGCACCCTTACTACAAGCCGCCATTTCCTGCCTTGGAGGGATTGTTTGGAAAGCCGACAATAATCAATAATGTTGAAACTCTGGCAAATGTTCCTCAGGCAATTTTATTTGATGAATGGGACAGCAGCTTAAGGCTGATGTCATTGTCCGGAAATGTTGCAAAGCCCGGGATTTATGAGCTTCCTATAGGATGCAAGCTGACAGAGCTAATCAAGAAAGGAAAGCCGGAGAATAATGTAAAGGCAGTTTACTTTGGATGCTTTGGAGGATGCATGCCTTATTCTGAGATAGAGCTTACTCCTGACAGCGTATGCGGCAAGAACTGCGTTATAGGCTCCTACACCATAATTGTTGTGGATGAAAAGCATTCCATTTTGGATGTCGCGTTAAGCATTTCTGAGTTTTACTGCAATGAGTCATGCGGAAAATGCACGCCATGCAGGGAAGGCACAGTAAGAGTCCTTAATCTGCTGAAAAAAATAAGGGCAGGAAAGGCAACAAAAGCTGATCTTAACGTATTGGAAGACCTTGCCAAGAACATTCACGAGACATCGCTGTGCGGCCTGGGCCAGACATCAACAAACCATTTGCTCACTGCTTTAAAGTTTTTCAGAAAAGATTTTGAGGATAAGCTAAGATGAAGATAGCATTAGACGGTAAGGAAGCGGAATGTGAAAAAGGAAAAACTATCCTGGAATTGTGCAAAGAGCATGGCATTGAGATTCCAACTCTTTGCTTTATCGAAGGGCTTAAGCCAGAGGCAAGGTGCAGGCTATGCCTTGTTGAGCTGGACGGAAACCTTGTCACATCCTGCTCAACATATCCTCATGAGGGATGCAAAATTGTTACTGATTCTGAAAGGATAAGAAAGGCAAGGAGCATTAATGCAGAGCTTTTGATGGCTGAGCATATAAGGGACTGCCCTAAAAAGGAAATAGAAAACGAGCTGTGCAAAGTCCTTAAGGATTTGAACATGAAAAGAATAAGGTTTGAGCCTATAAAAAAATATGATGAGGATTTAAGCGAGTCTGTCATAAGAAATGACAACAGGTGCATAAACTGCGGCAAATGCATAAGGGTATGCAGCGAGATAATGGGCGTGAATGCAATTGAATTTTCAGAAAGGGGGCATAACGAGCATGTCAGCCCTTACTTTGGGCATAGGCTGCATGATGTCGCGTGCATTAAGTGCGGGCAGTGCATTGCCGCCTGCCCGGTTGGTGCAATCTATGAAAGGGAGCATCTTTTTGAGGTTATTGAGGCTTTGAAAGACAAAAAAAAGCATATTGTTGTTCAGACAGCGCCGTCTGTAAGGGTTGCCTTAGGGGAAGAATTTGGCATGCCTCCGGGCTCTTTGGTTACAGGAAAGATGGTTTCTGCGCTGAGAAAAATAGGATTTGACAAGGTTTTTGACACAGACTTTGGGGCAGACATGACAATAATGGAGGAAGCTTCTGAGTTTCTGCACAGGCTTGAAAAAAACGGGCCTTTTCCAATGATTACAACATGCTGCCCTGCGTGGATTAAGTTCATGGAGCATTTTGAGCATGGGCTTTTTCCCAATATGTCATCATGCAAAAGCCCGCATGAAATGCTTGGCGTATTGGCAAAAACATATTATGCTGAAAAATCCAACATTGATAAAAAAAATATAGTGGTTGTAAGCGTAATGCCCTGCACTGCAAAAAAATTTGAGTCCACAAGGCCTGAGCTCAACAGCGACGTTGATTACGTGCTTACCACAAGGGAGCTTGCAAAGCTTATGAGGCATTTTAAGATTGATTTTAACAAACTAAAGGATGAGGAATTTGACAGCCCATTGGGAATGTCGACAGGCGCAGCAGTTATTTTTGGAGCAACCGGAGGAGTGATGGAAGCTGCTTTAAGGACCGCATATGAGCTTGCAACAGGAAAAACTTTGGGAAAGATTGATTTTGAGCAGATAAGGGGCATAGAAGGTATAAAAAAAGGAAGCGTTGAAATCAACGGAAAGGAAATAAGGTTTGCTGCTGCGCATGGCGGCGCTAATATAAAAGAGCTGATTAAAGAAAAAGGCAAATACCATTTTATTGAGATGATGGCATGCCCCGGAGGCTGCATTGGCGGCGGAGGCCAGCCGTGGCCCACAACAAGAGAAGTAATCAAAAAAAGGATGGAAGCTATATACGAAGCAGACAGGAAGCTTCCAATAAGAAAATCGCATGAAAACCCCGCTGTCAGGCAGATATACAAAGAATTTTTAGGAAAGCCCCTAAGCGGGAAAGCAGAGAAACTTTTGCATACCACTTACACTAAAAGAAGCGGATTCTGAGCCTGAAGTTTTTATGAGTACAGCCTTATCTGTTGATTGCCAGCACCAGGCTTTGACTGCATTTCAGCTCTCAAAAACGAAACCTTTATATACTACTTGCCAGTTATGACAAACTATGGAAGAAGGATTGGAAAGTAAAGTGGAACAAGGCAAAACAGTGTTCATACTAGCACATAATAAAGATCAGGAGTTTCTTTTAGATAGGCTTATCAAAGGATTAGGGTATGAGCCAGTTTGTGCTCCTAATATCCAAAAAGCAGAAGCTACCTACTCTGAAAAAGGGGATGTTTTTGTGAGTTATCTAATTGATGTTAATGCACCTAGGGATTCTGAACAAGGGTCGCATGGGGAAGGCATAAAATTCGCGTCTTTTTTAGTTGAAACGGTTGATAAAAGAAAGGTAACCCTTATGGCAACGGTTGTACCTAATGAGGATGCAGTCCCTTACCAGGGATTTTCTCCTGATGATGTAATAGTCATAGAGGAAGTCCTACGACCAGACGTAATGTTAAATTTATTGAAACCGTATCAGAATCTTCCCGCTAAGCCTTAACAAGCACATTTTTTACATCAGTTTAATTTTTCTCTTTTGTGTCATACATAGTAAGAGTTTTATCGAGTATTTCTCATTAGGATTTTTGGAATGAACGCTTTTCGTTTTCAGGCATACCAAAAAAATCAATTAACTATTTAAACCAATAAAAAATAAAACTTGTAATCCAATAAAAACATCAAAACATTAATAAAAACAGAATAAACAATAACAGGTTACACCAAAACAAAATGAGATATAAACAGGTAATTTTGGTCAGGCAGGACTTGAAGCTTCCTAAAGGGAAGCTGGCAGCTCAGGTCAGCCATGCCTCTGTTGACTGCGCATTGAAGTCGGACAAAAAAATTGTGGAGAAGTGGAAAGACCTGGGAGGAAAAAAAGTTGTTTTGAAAGTTGCGGATGAAAAGGAGCTGCTTAAGTACATGAGCATTGCAGAGGATGAAGGGCTAAAAACAGCATTAATAAAGGATGCGGGCCATACTGTCTTAGAGCCGGGCACGATTACCTGCGTAGGCATAGGACCTGATATAGAGGAGAAGATTGACAAGGTAAGCGGAAGTTTAAAGATGGTTTAATTCTTTAAAAATAGATAACTATAAGAAAAATTAATCGCCTTGATAACCTTTGCCTAGGGTTCCTTTGGTTTTTCATAGGGTTTAAGAACATCGTAATGCTCAAATCCCTTTAACCTGTAAGTTCTATTCCCAGCAGTTAGTTCCTTCCTGAAAAAATCATTATGGGCTTTAAAGCCCCTTTTAGTTGAAAAGGGGTTCTCATGAGAAAGTTTGATTTCTTTAGTACTAAGATATAAAACATATCCAGAAATGTTTAAACCATCACTCCTCAACTCAACTTGGTCTCCTATGTTTACATTTGTTAATTTTCCCTCTAAACCGCTGAGTTTTATAGCCCCCATAATCTAAAGAAGCATTCCTTAATTTATAAACTTTTCTTTTTTACCACTTTAAAGTTTAGTATTTTAAAATAAGCTGTGAGAATGACTACTGAAACGAAAGATATAAATATAAGCTAGTTCTAACTATTTCTGTTATTGCTCGTCAATAACAGAGGTGATATTATGCCTAAGAAAAGAAGGAAATTAGATGTCTTTTGCCAAAATCCGAAATGCCAGCACTTCAACAAAAAAGGCTTAAAAAACATTGTTCGCAATGGAAAAAAGAAAAATGGAACTCAAAATTATAAGTGCGCAACTTGCAGCGTTTCTTTTGTCAGGACAAAAGGAACGCCATTGTATTACTCTAAGCTTCCGAAGAAAGAAGTAAAAAAAATATGCGACAATCTTGTTGAGAAAAGCAGCTTCAGGGGCGTAGCAAGGGCAACAAGGCATTCCTTGAATGCCATCTACAGAGTTGCTGATAAAGTAGGCAAACATAGTGAAAAGATAGATGAAGATTTTTTGCAGAACCTTAATTTGACAATGGTTGAGGCTGATGAAATATTCAGCTTCATAAAAAAAAGGAGACGAACTGTATCTGCCAGGGCCT
>JAHWGX010000069.1 GCA_019323655.1 Candidatus Woesearchaeota archaeon
AACGCTATACGAATAGTGTCCAAAGCCTGACTAAATGCTTTGGGTCAGCTTCAATTCATGTTTATTGAAGAAAGGGTATATAATTCTTACACCACTGGTGAAACACCAGTGGAAAGCTCAGCTTCTATGAATTTGGAAAAATATGTAAATGTGGCTGGAATAGAAAAAAGGGCTGTAGAGGGAGGGACAAGGAATTTCAGGATTGAAACAATAGGTCAGGAGGTTTATACTGCAAGCCTTTTATTTTTCAATAGTTCTCGGGACCCTTTTGATGTAGAATTAGTAGGATTTAACCACGAAGGTTATTTTCTTAAAAAGACTGCATAAATTTGTCAATTATTTTGCCTGTTTTTCTGATTATTGAGCATCTTAAATCCAAATGCTTCGCTAAATTCTGTCCATCCTAAAAAATTGAATAATCATCTTCCACTGGACATCTGCGCGTCAGATTTATAAATGACTGATTTTTAAAATTAATTCTTGATACAAAACAGTTTTGTTTTTCTGGAAAGGGTAAAAAAGGGTGTTGAGCAGGGGCTTCATAAGCAGGGAATCTCCAGCTGGGACTCTTTTCTTGATGCGAAATGTATTAAGGGAATAAGCAGGGCAAGAAAGCTTTATTATGACCGGAAAATAATCGAGGCAAGGAAGGCATTGTATAATTTTGACTCTGCTTACTTCAAAAAAATACTGCCTCGCTCAGAATATTACCTTCTCTATGACTTTTTCAAAGAAGATGCTGTTTTCCTTGACATAGAAACAACCGGCCTGGATTTCAGGAATAATGACATCACTGTAATAGGATTGTTTGACGGCATTGACACCAAAACCATGGTTAAAAACATCAACCTTGACTATAAAAAATTAAAGAATGAACTGGAAAAATATAAGCTGATAGTTACGTTCAATGGAAGCAGTTTTGACGTCCCCTTTATCAATAAAATTTACCCCAATTTGCTTCCTAAGGTACCTAATTTTGACATCAAGTCTGTAACTGACAGGCTTAACCTTAAGGGAGGATTAAAGGCAATAGAGAAAAAATTAGGCATAAGAAGGAGCAGGATAGTCGAAAAATTCTCCGGCGGAGATGCATTAAGATTATGGAAAATGTACCGCGCAACAAGCGATGATTATTACTTAAAGTTATTAATAGAGTACAATGAGGAGGATATTGTTAATCTGAAGAAAGTCGCTGATTACTGCGTCAAGAGATTAAGGGAAAAATTAGAAAATTCTGTAAAACAATTGCCAAGCCCAAGATAACCTTCTACCAATAGTAACAAACATCAAAACAATTAAAAGATTTATAAATTGCTTTCTCTTTCCTTAGTAAATATGGTAACAACATGCGAATTACTATCAGGCTACAAAAAGAGAGATATGCTTCTGCAAGATATAGTAATGCAGCTTAAATACAAAAATCTTGGATACTTAAAAGAGTACATCCCAAATTGCGGAAAGATTAAGGTAAGTCTAGTAGATATAATTCAGCTTGCTACTGGCCAAGAACTCTCAAACTATGAGACTATTAATCCGGAACAAATAGAATCTATAGTTATTTCTGGAGGGGTTTTAAAACAAAACATTGAAGGAATGCCAAAAAGCCTTGATGTATTTGTGATTACTAAACCAAAGGTTGCTCGCGGGGATATCAAAGTGCCGCGAGATTATGCAAGTAAGGAGCCTGAAATTAATGATTTGTTAAATGGTGGTTATGCCTCATTAGAGCTTAAAGGTTTAGTTAATTTTGATGGAAAGAAATCCCCGTGCTGTAGTTGTGGTTCTGTGAAGCAAGAAGAAGGACCAATATTAAGGATTTCTTATTTAACAAAAGAACAAATTGAAAAATTATATGGAGAAAATGAAAAAGTTAATGATTTGGCCATTCATGGTCTTCCTCTTGTTAACCAAGCAAATTTTCAAGAAATTATTAATTCTTTAGGTCTCTCTTCAAAAAGATGTCTAGAGTATGAAGTCTTGTGGGTAGGAGGATCAACAAAGAATGGAAAAATAGTTCTTAATGCAAAAATAGTTCCAGACTACTCTAGAAGAGGGCCTCCCCAAAGGTTTAACATTTAATTTTGTCTCTTATTACAGTTTATAATAGTTTGTTATCATATATTCCAGAACCCTTAACCAATCTCAACCCCGCTAAAATCCCTTTTAATTTCTTCTTTTTCTGATTCTGATTTTTTTGCAATTTCCTCAAAGCTTGGTATCTTGACAGGTATTGCAAACTTGGAGAAATTAGAGCTTATTAATGCCTCTCCAATATCCAAAGAGGCTATGTTTCTGTCATCATCGCTTAAGTCCTGGCTTGCGGACTCTATTATTGCTGTCCTTTCCGGCTTCATCTCTATTCCTAAAATTATTTTTGTGTTGATGTTCGCTAGAATATCCCTTGGTATCAATGACGGAAGCTGGGTAATTGCAGCCAGTCCAACCTTGAATTTCCTTCCTTCCCTTGCTATTGTTGAGAATATATTCTGCCCTTTTTCCAGAGCTTCTTTTCCCAAAACCCTTGGAGCCTCTTCCAGGATAACAGAAATCACAGGCTTGTCTTTTAGTGACCCATCCATCTTGTAGTGCTTGTACTTATTAAAAACCTCTGTTGTAATTAAGCTTCCAATCAGGATTTCAACTGCTCCTGAAAAACCGGATGTGTCAACAATCACAATTTTTCCGTCTTCAAGCTCTTTTGCGATGTCGCTTATTGTTGCAGTTCCGGCATTAAAGTCAAAAATTCCTTTTGAAGTTATTTCATCGCCATGAATTTCCAAGTCCAATAAATACAGCATTCTTCTTTTTACAACAGAAATGGTCTGCTCCATAAAGCTTACTCCCTCGATTTTTCTCTCAAACAATAAATTTTTTATCCAGTTGTTCCCAAAATACTTGTAATAAAGCAGCAAGGCCTGCTTCTGCGCGTCAGAAAAATCAACTACTCCGTCAAAATGATGCGGCTTGATTGAATGCAAATTAATTTTCAGAGTTTTTGCACCTGCCGGAGCCTTTGGAGTGTAATAAACAACTTTTTCTTTTAAATTATGGTCTTTAAGCCCTGATTTGTTCCTGCCATAATATTCATCATGCGGGTCAAGAACCAAAACCCCGCAGTAATCCTGGCTGACTAGATTCCATAAGACATTTGATATCAGGTTGCTTTTTCCCCTGCCTGTTGTCCCTGCAATCAGGATATGGTGGCTTAAAACTTTCTCCCCTTCCAGAAAAATAGGGACATCAAGCATTTTGCTGCCTGACCTTAAGTTTCCGATAAACATAGGGTTTTTCGGCTTTGTTAGAAATGACAGGTCATCTTTTGCAATTTCCCTAACCTCTGAAAAAAAGGATGGCATTAATTTGCTTACAAATGCCCTGTTGTTTTTTATTGTGACAAGGTTTTTCAGCCCTGCAAGCATGTAATTCCTCAAATTTTTGTCAAAGAATTCAGCATCAGTATTTTCTTCAAGGCTTAATCCTGAAATCAGCTCTAAATTCTGCTGGCTTATCTGGCTGCCATACATCAGGTCAAAAACCTGCATCAGTATTTTGTTTTCCCCAGACTCTGAAACCAATAACTCCCCCAATTCAAGATTCTGCCCGGACTTCTGCCTGACAAGTATTTTTCCAAACTCGCCGCTTATAACCTGGCCTTTTGTTATATCAAACACCCCGATAAATAATATTCTGACAGTTTATTTAAAGGTTTTTATAAGCAAGGGTTTATTTGGTAAAAGGGCACATAACAAGCAAATTTTAGATTTCTATCTTATAAAAGAAATAAGATGCTATAAATATTACGTAGGGAGAACATAAAAATTAGGATCGACATCGGAAATTCCTGTTAAATACCCTGAGCTACGGAGTGGCGAAGGTCTAGGGTTTTGAATAAATCCGAAGAAGTTAGTGGACGAGTTTATATTTTATATCCGAAAGATTGTTGAGTTTAAGATTTGGGATAAATCAGAATAATATTTAAATAGGATATCTGTATCTTTTATTAATATGTACAAATGTGATCTTTGTCCAAAAAAGAAATCATTTGAGTCAAAGAGTAGAATAGGATTATCTTCACACATTTTCTGGAAACATTTTCGAGACTATACCCTTTTACTGACTACTATCATTTTTATATTGGGAATACTCGTTACTTTTGGTTTTATGAAATATTCGGAATGTAAAGAAGAAAGACAATATTTAGAGAATAAAGAATTACTAAAACCTAATATTTCAGTCGAGGTATTTAGTGGTGATGTAGGTAGTGATGAAGCAAGATGGATTCAATTACAAATCGGTTCTACAAAATCAGATACAAATAAAGTAGATAAATTGGATTTTTATTTTGATATCCCTGGATTAATTATCAACTTGACAGAGGATAGGAATCTATATAGAATAAATTGCGAGCACCACCGTAGGACTTTCAATATGGAAGGAAATACTCCTTTTTTAGAAAGAATATACATTACTTGTGAAGAGATGTACCCTCAAGAATATTATACTCTATTTTTCTATTATCAACCTTATGAAGAAATTCAATACAATTTTTATAAAGCCAGATATGGTGTTTTATATGATAAAAATTCATTTAGTCGAGAATTTCATAATTATCTCAAATATGGATATTATTGGCATTATAATAACGAATTAATATTTGAAGAGAAATGTTCTTTTTTAGGAAATTTGAGTTATATGGGTCGTGAGAATTCTAAGCTATGGAATTTTCTGTCTGAATTGAAGAGGTCGGCTGGAGAAAATAATAAAATTCCTGATACGATGGATGAACATGTCAAACATAGCAATCCTTGCGAAAATTAGATTTATCCCAAGTCGTTCTTTAGTTAACTCCTCCACTAATTGTATTTAACATCCATTGTACAGCGTTATATGCGCTATCTTCCCAATTTACTGCTCCCACAACAAAAACCTTTATAAAACTAAGGAACATACTTCCTATGGGCTAGGCTGGTGCGCTGGTCCTGCATTGTTACTCTAAACGGACCTTATGAGAGAGCCGAAGCCTGGGAAGAGGCATTGGTTTAGCTTAGCGGTCTTGGTTTTGACAATGAGGTTCTGTCCTTTGGGACTGTACCTTTTGGAAAACTGGTCAGGATGGGAACATAGCAGCCATAACCTTTCGGCATGGTGCTCAGAGGGTAGCGGAACTAAGGAAAAGCCAAGGTAAGCTGCTTTGCTTTGCTATTTGTCCATTTCCAGGCGCGCCCGCTTGTTTTCTATGGCTATAAAGAAAATGTAAAAAAAGAAACAAGAAAAAAATAAAAAACTTTATTCCACAATTATCTTTGCTTTTACTCCGTAAGCTATAGCCCAGTATTCGTATGAGCCCTTTTCAGCAAATTCCTGCTCAAACTGCTCTCCGGACTTTATTACATCGCTGTTCATAAAGAATTTTCCGTCTTTGAATATCGCTATTGTCAAATCTTTTGCATCGTCATTAATCCACGTCACTGCGCTTCCTGCGCCGATTGTCATCTCTGAAGGCTCAAATCCTCCTTTTCCGAGAATCCTTATTTCTTCGGCTGTAGCCTCCATTTCTGGCACAGTTTCGGCCTCAACCTCTTCAGCTATAGGCTCGGTTTCTGGCTGGACTTCAGTTTCAGCTGTTGGCTCAACATCTAAGGGTGGTGTTACTTCTTCCCCTTTCTGTCCACACGCACTCACAAACAACATCAGAACCAAAGCAACTGCATAAAACCACTTCATTTTAACTACCTCCGCTTTTTTATTGATTTTAAATTTGCTGCAATAACCCTTCTCAGGCTTGTTTAAATATTTTTGCTTTTTCCAGCTTCAGAATTTTCCTTACAGCTTCTATTGCAACTTCCAGCTGCTTTTTATTTGGCTCTTTTGTGGTTATCCTCTGCATAAGCAGCCCTGGAAGGATGAAAAGCCTCATTAACGGGTTATGCTCATACTTTGCGCTTAATTTCAGGAATTCATAGGAAATGCCTGCAATTAAAGGTATAAAAGCAAGCCGGATAAAAAACAAAATAATTTTTCTTGGAAAAATATGCATAACAGCAAGAGAGGGAAAAAAGTAAATCATTGCCGGGGCAATTAAGGAAAAAACAATTATGCTGACTACAAGCACAATCATTATGAAAGCAGTTCCGCACCTTGGGTGCAGAGTGCTGAATTTTTTGGCATTCTTTAAGTCCAATTTGCATCCTTTTTCATAGCAGTTGACTGCCTTGTGCTCTGCGCCATGGTACTGGAACAGGACTTTTACATCTTTTATTAAGGAAATTCCAATAATATAAAGCAAAAACACTGCAACCCTTAGAACACCGTCTATTAAGTTAAAAACAATTGGCTTTGTCTCCTCCCTAACACCTATTATTGTTGTCAAAAAATAAGGCAGTGCAATAAAAAGGCCTATTGCAATCAGCACAGAAAATATTACTGTAAAGGTTATTTCAGGCTTGGTTATTTTTTCATCTTCTTCTGCCTGCTGCTCTGCTGACCACATCAAGGACCTCATGCCTATTACAAGCATGTCTATCATGTTGAAAAATCCCCTGACAACAGGCATTTTGAAGAATTTTGATTTTCTTTGCTTCAGCTTTTCCTTTTTAGCTGTAATCTTTTTATTTTTTCTGACTGCAACAACATTATACCTGGGGCTTCTTATCATAACCCCTTCCATTACAGCCTGCCCGCCTATGTTTATTTTTTTATGCATTCCTAAGCAAAGAAGCAGGTTTAATTTAAAGGTTTTGATATTGTTTTTTTAAATCCATCTTGGCTATAATTTTATTAATGATCTTAATGCCCTGTTTAATTTCATAATTTTTCGGTATATGAAGAAATGCAAACTTTATATCCTTTTTATTCTTCAAAATGTAATCCATAACATTGAACATTGCAAAGTTGCATGCGTAAGTCCCTGCATTATAGGCTATTGTGGTTTCCCTTGTCTTGCCTATTTTTAAGTTAGTAAACAATCTTTTTTTGGAATTTCTGCTTATTAATCTTGGCTTTTTGTCTTTTTTAAGCCTGATTATGTTTTTTGCCCTTCTTTCTATCCTTATTTTCCTTGCTCTGGGATGCTGGCTCAGGCCTAAAATTATGTCCGGCTTTGCTTCTTTTATTTTTTCTATTATCAAAATTCTGTTAAAAGCAATTGGGAATATAACTTTCCTATTTATCTTCCTGTTCCTTAGTTTTTTGACAATAATCTCAGAAATATTTGATTTATTCTTTCCATAAGGCTTAAAGCCAAAAATTAGGATTTTTTTGTTCATTGCACGTATTTTATTGAACTGGTATTTATACATATCTTATTGACAATAACAAAAACTTAATAAGCACCAAATTTTGCCATAATAGAAATGAAATGCCCTTACTGCAATTACAATGAAACCCAGGTGATTGATACAAGGGATACAGAGAACTTAGAGGCTACCAGGAGAAGAAGAGAGTGCTTAAAATGCAATAAGCGCTTTACGACTTACGAAAGGGTTGAGGAAGCTGATATAATTGTTGTAAAAAAGGGCGGCAAAAGAGAGAGGTTTGAAAGGCAGAAGCTTATTAACGGAATTCTAAAAGCCTGCGAAAAAAGGCCAATAAGCCTGGAAAAGGTTGAAAAGCTTGTTGATGATGTAGAGTCTGAGCTTAGGAAAAGGGATTCTGTCGAGGTTGACAGCAAAACCATTGGAAAAATAGCAATGAAGAAATTAAAATCCTTGGACAAAGTCGCTTACATAAGGTTTGCTTCTGTGTACCTTGAATTTGAAGACCTTGCAAGGTTTGGGGAAGAGCTGGAGAAGCTGCAGAAAAAATGATTATCGGCTTAACAGGAAAAAACGCATCCGGAAAAGGCGAGGCTGCAAATTACCTGAAATCAAAAGGCTTTGTTTATTATTCGCTTTCTGATGTTCTGAGGGAGGAAGCAGCAAAGCGCAATTTAGCGCCGGCAAGGGACAATTTAATTGAATTAGGCAACGAGCTGAGGAAAAAGTACGGCCCGGGCTGTTTAGCACAGCAAATTAATAATAAAATAAAGGAGCAATCAGAAAAATCCAGCATTAAAACCAAAACCAAATTAAGGGGCATTAATAAGAAAAATAAAAAAATTAATTTTGTTGTTGACAGCATAAGAAGCCCTTATGAAGCAAAAGAATTAATGAAAAACAAAGATTTTATTTTGATTGGAATTGATGCTCCTATTGAAACCAGGTTTGAAAGGCTGCTCAAAAGAAACAGGCTTGGAGACGCAAAAACTTTGGAAGGGTTCAGGCAGCAGGAACAAAGGGAAAATTTAAAAACATCTACAAACCAGCAGCTTGATGAGACGTTTAAATTATCGGAAAAAGTGATACTAAATGACGGCAGTTTGAAGCAATTGCATAAATATATTGATGATTTACTATTGCAGTTAAATTGCGAATTATGAGAAAAAAATTGATGTGAACTAAAATGCCAAGAGTAAGCTGGGAAGAATACTTTATGAATATTGCCAAGGAGTCCGCAACAAGAAGCACCTGCGACAGGAAGCATGTGGGGGCAGTTATTGTCAGGGACAAGACAATATTGTCAACGGGCTACAATGGAAGCATTCGGGGAATGCCTCATTGCGATGAAGTTGGGCATTTGATGGAAAACGGGCATTGCGTTGCTACGATACATGCTGAAGCCAATGCAGTCCTGCAGGCAGCGAAAAATGGCGTTTCAATAGACGGTGCTGAAGTTTACATAACTGCAAGCCCGTGCTGGTCATGCTTTAAGATGCTTGTAAATGCAGGCATTAAAAAAATTTATTACGGCGAGTTCTACAGGGACGAAAGGATATTTGATGTTGCAAAAAGGCTTGGAATAGAGCTGATACACATAAAAGTGGACCAAACTAAACTCTGACTACATGGCCTTCTTAAGCCTTCTCTCATAGATGTAAGGGTGCTCCACCCGGTAGATTTCATAAACGACTCTTAACACTGAGACGGCAGAGAGCACAAGAACCAGCATATTCTCTGTGTAGTAAGGCAGGCCGATGCTGAAAACAGCTATTTTTCTTTTTAGCTGTATATAGGAAAAGGTAAAAATCAGCAAAAACACTATTAAGAGCGAAAACAAGACAGTAATTGTTTTTTTCCTGTAGGTGTGCATTTCTTATTCGACTTTTATTGCGCCGCTTTTGCCGAAAGTTTTGAATCCTTTGATAAGGTGCGTCTTTCTCTTTACGCTGTTGGCCATTTTTTCAAACTCTTCGACTGTAAACTCTATTATGCCTGAGGAATCCTTGTTTCTGAAGCCTACTGCAATGGACTCATTTTCCGGATGGAGAAAATCCTCGTTGATCATAACTTCCTTGATATTAACAGAATTTTCCATCCTTGTAAAGCCTCCGGCATTTACATACCTGACTTTTATCCTCATAAAAACCACCCGACCAGCAAAAAAGCAATGGAATATTTAAGTGTTTCTATTTAAAAATGGTAAATAATATTTAGCTTAGGCGAGGCTATCGCTTAATTAATTTCCAAAAATTAATTAAAGTACCAAATACTTAAAGAATTCTTGGTTTATGAAAATAAAGTGCAGTTGGTAAGCTAAGGCGATTCGTTACTGTGGCTCTAGTAAAAA
>JAHWGX010000070.1 GCA_019323655.1 Candidatus Woesearchaeota archaeon
ACAGCATAACTTCATTGAAAAGAAAAAAGGCAAAACTCCTGCAATGCTGGAAGGTTTGCAAAGCAAACCCTTAACTTGGAATAACTTTTTTAATATCCGATTAAGCACATTAAATTAGGACAGTTCGCAACTCTGCTTAAATATTTTTCCTATTTTTAAGTAGTAAAACTACATCTTCTCCAAGGCTTTCTGCATCATTGGAATGACTGCTTCTGCCTCGTCCTTGAACATCCTGCCAAGCTTGGCAAACTTCCACTGGGCATTTTCCTGGTTAAGGTTTTCCCTTGAAATCTGCATTTTCTTCTCCCCGTCGTTGTAAGAATAAACTCCGACCTTTATCCTTGTTGTCTCAAATTCCTTTGTTTCCGAATATAATTCCTTGTCTAAGTTTTTGTCAAATGCCATATTTATCACCGGAAAACAGAATTTAAAGTTGTTTTATAAGTGTTTGGTTTCTTCCTTTGCCTAATCATACTCTCCCCATTCCTTAACCTTAAGATCCTCTATCTTTAATTTTGAAATTGACTCAACAAACAATTTGGTGTTCTGCGGATTTGTCAATAAAGGAATGTTGAAGTCAACTGCATTTCTCCTGATGAGGTAATCGTTTTCCAGCTCATCTTCCTCAAAGCTTTTTGGAATGTTAACAACCAAATCAATTTTTCTGTCTTTGATGTAAGTCAGGACATTAGGCTCTTTTTTTTCAAGGGGCCAGTGCAGGACTTTTGTATTCACATCATTGTTTTTTAAAAAATCATGGGTTCCTTTTGTTGCATAAAGCTCATAGCCCATTTGCCCTAATTTCTTAGCGCTTTCCAGCAGATAAGCCTTGCTTTTTATCGGACCCGTGGACAGCAAAATGTTTTTCTCAGGAAGCGTAAATCCTACAGAAAGCAGAGCTTTTAGAAAAGCCTCGTTTATGTTCTCCCCAAGGCATGCAACTTCTCCGGTGCTTGCCATCTCAACCCCCAGAACAGGGTCTGCCCCATGCAGCCTTGAAAAGGAAAACTGCGGCGCCTTTACACCGACATAATCCAGATCAAGAGTATTGTATCTCGCATCTTCTTTTATTCCGAGCATTGCCTTTGTTGCTATGTCAATGAAATTGTGCTTGGTGACTTTTGACACAAAGGGAAAGCTCCTTGAGCTTCTGAGATTGCATTCGATTACCTTGATTTCATTGCTTTTTGCTATGAACTGTATGTTAAAGGGCCCTGTAATTTTTAATGCCCCTGCAATGTTTTTTGCAGTTTCCTTTATTTTTCTTATTGTTTCTATGTAGGTAAACTGCGGCGGCAAAACCATGGTTGCGTCCCCGGAATGGACTCCCGCATTCTCAACATGCTCTGAAATTGCATAAATAAGAATCATGCCTTCAGAGGCAACTGCATCTATCTCTATCTCCTTTGCATTGGCGATGAACTTGCTTATGACAACAGGGAATTCCTTGCTTACTTCAGTCGCTTTTTCCAGGTATCTCCTTAAATCATTATTGTTAAAAGCCACAGACATTGCAGCTCCGGATAAGACATAGCTCGGCCTTATCAAGACAGGGTAATTAACCCGTTCTGCAAATTTTTGTGCGTCCTCAATTGTTGTTGCCTCTGCCCATTCAGGCTGGTTTATTCCAAGCTTATCGCATAAATTTGAAAACTTGTGCCTGTTTTCTGCATTGTCTATGCCTAATGGGCTTGTTCCAAGCACATTTACTTTTTGCCTGTGCAGCCTCATTGCAAGATTGTTGGGTATTTGGCCTCCCATTGAAATTATCATGCCCAAAGGCATTTCCTTTTCGTATATATCCAAAACCCTCTCAAAGCTCATCTCATCAAAATACAATCTGTCGCAAACATCATAATCAGTTGAAACAGTTTCAGGATTATAGTTTATCATTATTGTTTTGTAGCCCAGACTTTTTAATGTAAATACCGCATTAACGCAGCACCAGTCAAACTCAACAGAAGAGCCTATTCTGTAAGCTCCTGAGCCAAGAACAATAACAGAATTTTTGTTTCCAAAAGCGATATCATCCTGGATTCCATTGTAAGTCAGGTAAAGGTAGTTTGCCTTTGCAGGGTATTCTGCTGCCAGGGTGTCTATTTGCTTTACATAAGGGGCTATACTGTATTTTTTTCTTGCATTTCTTACTTCCATCATATTTTTTTCATAGTTGCTGTCTTTAAAAAGCAGCCTTGCAATCTGGAAATCAGAAAATCCCTGCTGCTTTGCCAGCCTCAGGAGCTCCTTTGGAATATTCTCTATGCCATAATTTTTAATCTCTTTTTCTGTCTCAACAATGTTTTTTATTTTGTAAAGGAACCATTTGTCTATTTTGCTCAAAGAATAAATCTTATCGATGGAATACCCTTTTTTTATTGCCTCTGCTATTGCTACAACTCTTTTGTCAGTAGGATTCTTCAGCTCTGAGTCAATATCGTCGCTTATCTTAATGCTGTTGCACACAAGGCCGTGCAGGCCTATGCCCAGCATTCTCAATGATTTCTGCAGTATTTCCTCAAATTTCCTGCCAATGGACATTACTTCCCCAACAGATTTCATTTCGCTTCCTATCCTGAAGCTTACTTTTTTGAATTTCTCCAGGTCCCATCTCGGAACTTTAAGCACAACATAGTCTATAGCAGGCTCAAAGCATGCCTTAGTTGCCTTGGTTATTGAATTCTCAATCTCTGTTAAAGAATATCCTAATGCCAGTTTTGCAGCGATAAAGGCTAATGGATAGCCTGTTGCTTTTGATGCTAATGCAGAGCTCCTGCTTAGTCTTGCATTAACCTCTATTACCCTGTAATCTTCTGATTCAGTGTCCAAAGCAAACTGGATGTTGCACTCTCCCACAATGCCAAGATGCCTTATTATGTCTATGGAGATTCCCCTTAATTTATTATATTCTGAATTTGTGAGTGTCTGCGCAGGCGCAACAACAATGCTTTCTCCGGTGTGTATGCCCATGGGGTCAAAGTTTTCCATGCTGCAGACAGTAATGCAGTTGTCATAAGCATCCCTTACGACCTCAAACTCTATTTCCTTCCACCCCCCAAGATACTTTTCAACAAGAATCTGCTTGGAGTATGAAAACGCTTTTGTTAACGTGTCTTTTAGGTCTTTTTCATTGTATGCTATTCCAGAGCCTTGCCCTCCTAAGGCATATGCAATTCTTGCCATTACAGGATAGCCTATTTTTTCTGCTACTTTAAGGCCGTCATTGACACCGGAAACTGCCTCGCTTTCCGGAACTTTTACATTAATCTCTGCCAGCTTTTTTACAAACAAGTGCCTGTCCTCTGTATCCTTGATTGTCTGCACCTGGGTTCCAAGAACTTTTAGATTGTATTTTTTCAAAATCCCCATATCATGCAGCTCCACCCCGCAGTTTAATGCTGTTTGGCCTCCAAAGCTAAGCATTATTCCGTCTGGCCTTTCTTTTTTTATTACCCCCTCCACAAAGTAGGCAGTTACAGGAAGAAAATAAATTTTGTCTGCCATCCCTTTTGAGGTCTGGATTGTGGCGATATTCGGATTTATCAAAACTGTCTCGATGCCTTCTTCCCTTAACGCCTTAAGGCACTGGCTCCCTGAATAGTCGAACTCTCCTGCCTGGCCTATTTTCAGGCTTCCGCTTCCCAAAATCAGGACTTTTTTTGGTTTCTGCATTTTTTTAATTTCCCAAATTCTTTGTTTCCAGATATTTTTCAAATACTATCTTGCCGACAGGGTGAAATTTTTCTTTTTGCATTAATTCTTTAATTTCGCTTGCGGCCATAAATTTTGCTTCGCTTATCTCCTCTTCCTGCAGCTTTATTTTTCCGTTATAATCAAGCTCGTAAACTTTATAATGCGAATTGAGCATTGCAGATTCGTAC
Organism: Candidatus Woesearchaeota archaeon; assembly: GCA_019323655.1. Classification (GTDB taxonomy): domain Archaea; phylum Nanobdellota; class Nanobdellia; order Woesearchaeales; family GW2011-AR4; genus JACPJP01. The sequence continues at coordinate 3,879 of JAHWGX010000070.1, forward strand.
CTTATTTTAAACAAAAAGGAGTGCATTAACTGTATGTTTGATATGCCGGTTATGCCCAGCTCTTCCATAAGCTCCCTTAGTGCTGTACCTTCATAGCCCTCATTTTCCCTTGCAGCTCCAGTAACGCCAATGTCCCAATGGCTCGGGTAAATGTCCTTGTTAGGCGAGCGCTTTTGGGCTAAAAATAAGCCGCCCTTATTCTTTATAATCACCCTTGCGCTTCTGTGCAGCAGGGACTTTTCCATTACCTCTTTTCTTGTAGACTTCCTTACAAACTTGTCTTTCTCATCTACTACATATATTGTTTCTTCCATTTTATTTTAAAAAAACAATAATTTTATAGCCATAATTATAGCTAAAGCAAGCAAAATTCTCTTTATATTTACATTTCCCAGCTTTACAGCATATTTTGAGCCTAAGTAGGCCCCGATTAATGATGCTAAAAGTATAGGCAGGAAAACAGAATATTCAATTGCGCCATAAAATGCAAAAACTGCTATTGAAAAAATATTAGCTCCGATGTTCCCAAAAGTTGACAGCGCAGCGCTGTTCACCATGGCATACGCAAAAAAAGCTGAAAGCACAAACCTGTTTATTATCCCTATCCCTGCGCCGTAAAACCCGTTGTAAAACCCGCTTCCGAGCGCAAACAGTGCAAAAAGCAGCAAATTTCTTTTTTCATTTGCTGGCTTTACCCCCAAATTGCCTTTCAGCAGCAGGAACAATGCAATAACTATCATTACAATGCCTATAAATTTTTTTATGATTTCTTCAGAAAAAGACAATACAGTCATTGAGCCGATAACAGCTCCTATGACCAGAAAAAACATGAAAACAAAGCCGGACTTGTAGTCGATTTTCTTTTCTTTTCCGTAGCCGAATGTAGCCCCTACTGTGGTTCCGAATGCGCATACCTTGTTTGTCCCTATGGCCATATGCGGGCTTAAGCCAAAAAATATCAGAGTGGGTATTGTAATTAAGCCTGCTCCTCCAACCATCGAGCCGTAAAACGTAGCTGTGAAAAATATTGCTGCAATTATTAAGATGCTAATCGGTTCCATTTTTATTTAAGCTCTTTAAAAAATTGTCAAACAAAAATACAGTGTCATTTGGTCCTGGGGTCGCCTCTGGATGAAATTGTGTTGAAAAAAACGGCTTTGTCTTGTGCCTGATTCCCTCGTTGGTATTGTCGTTAAGGTTTGTAAGGTAAGCTTCCCATTCAGAAGGAAGCGTTTTTACATCGATTGCATAGCCGTGGTTTTGCGTTGTTATGAAGCACCTTTTTGTCCCTTCCATTAAGCATGGCTGGTTCTGGCTCCTGTGCCCGTATCTCAATTTATATGTGTCAGCTCCTGCTGCCAGGCCAAGTATCTGGTTTCCAAGGCATATGCCGAAAATCGGGATTTCCTTCCCAATTGCTTTCTTTACATTTTCAATTGTTTTTCTGCACATCTTTGGGTCCCCAGGGCCGTTGCTGATTACTACGCCGTCAAAATCAAAATTAAAGAAATCATAGTCATAAGGAACTCTTATTACAGTTAATTTTCTGTTAAGCAGATTTTTTATAATGCTGTTCTTAATGCCGCAGTCAATCAAAATTATTTTTTTGTTTTTTCTGCAATTCTTATTTATTTTATTAATCATCGAGTCATTGTTTATTATGACTGTCTTTTTTCCTGCTGGCTCATAAACTACAGGCTCTTTTATTGTAACCTCTTTGACAAGGTCAGATTTGTTTGGATTATAGGAATCAATATCATTTTCATTAATCACAATCTTCCCGAGCATAGTCCCCTTTTCCCTTATTTTTTTTGTAAGCTCCCTTGTATCAACATCAAACATTGCGGGAATATTGTGCTCTTTAAGCCATTCTGCAAGGCTTTTCTTTGCATTCCAGTGCGAATACTCAAAAGAATAATCAGAGACAATTAACCCTTGTATGTGGATTTTATCAGACTCAAAATACTTTGGCAGCCCGTATTCGTCTTTTTCATTTTCAGGCACGCCATAGTTCCCTATTAAAGGGTATGTCAGGCAGAGAATCTGGCCTTTGTAGCTGGGGTCTGTCAGGGCTTCAGGATAGCCAACCATACCAGTAGAAAAAACAACCTCCCCTGCAACAGACTTTTCAGAGCCAAATGAAGAACCGTAAAAGACAGAACCGTCTTCGAGAACAAGCCTGGCATTCTTCTTCAAAAGCGCATTAAAAAGCATATTAAAAAAAATAGATAAAAGGAGGTTGTTTATATAGTTATTGTTTTTTTAAATTTTTATTGTTATTTTAAACTCTTTTCAAATACCTAACAACCATCCCTGGCTTATTGCTGCAAATCCCGTCAACATTCAGAGAAATCATGTTTTTAAGGTCTTCTGTTGTGTCTATGTTCCACACAAAAATCTTTAACTTGCTTTTATGGGCATTGTCAACCATTTCCCTGTCAACAGGCTTGTAATGGACAGACAGCAGGTCTGCATTAGCGCTTCTTGCCAGCGCAGCACTGTCAACAGGATTTCCGGCAAACAAAATCCCTGTCTTGATTTTGCTGTTTATTTTTTTTACATTCCCTGCAACCTTATGGTAAAAGGATATTACATAAACATCATCAACAATATTATTTTTCTCAATTATTTCAACAACCTTATTTTCAATGCCTTTTTCCTTTATTTCAACAATCAGTTTTGCCTTTCCCTTTGCAGCATCAATAATTTCCTGCAGCAGGGGTATTCTTTCATCTGAGCTTTTTATTTTCAGTTTTTTAATTTCTTTTAGCGTAAGATTTTTGACAAATCCTTTTCCGCCAGTTGTCCTGTCGACCTTCTCATCGTGAATAACAACAATGCTGCTGTCTTTTGTTTTTTGCACATCAATCTCAACACCGTCTGCGCCGGCTTTAATAGCCTTTTTCACAGAGCTTACAGTATTCTCAGGAGCCTCCAACGGGCTGCCCCTGTGGCCAATTATCATTGGTTTCATAAGAACAAGCTAATCAGCAGACTTTTTAATGGTTTTCATTGTGTAAAGATAGGCGAGGCTGAGCGATATGGCAGGACAGCGAAGCCTCGCACTAAACTTGCGGAGCAGATTAAAGAATAGTGAAACTTAACTTTAGGAAAATACTTAATGCATGAAATAGAAATATCACACATCGACAAACAACCTGTGCTTCTCTGACCCTTCGAGCTCCTCTAATATTCTCTTGATTACCAGCTTCTCAGGATCAGGAATCAGCTTAACCCTTTTCTTTATGTCGTCAAAGCTTTCAAAGGGCTTTTCCTCCCTTGCATTGATTATCTCCCACATATGCTTTTTTCCGACTCCGGGCAAAAGCTCTATCTGGTGCATTCTCGTGCTTAAAGGCCTTGCATTATTGAAAAAATCAACAAACCTTTTTTCGTTTTTCTTTAGTATATCCTTTATGACAAATTCCAGCTCGCTTTTTGCGGTTGTTGTCAGTTTTGACAGGGGGATTTTGCCCACAATGTGGTGTATTTTATCCCTTTTGCCTTCCCCTATGTAAACTTCCTCATAGAGCTGCAAATGAATCCCTTTTTTAGGAACAAGCTCCAGCAAAACAAAGTGCTCCTTGCCTACAGCTTGCGCTATGGGAGTCTTCATATACATGGGCCTTTCATCAAGCGGATAGCCATTTGGCAAAAAGTCCAATATTACAGTGTTTTCTTCTTTTGTATGCTCCATTTTCTCACAAGCTTGCGGCAGATACATATTCATGGAATGTCTGCCTGTAATCCTCGCTTATCTTTCCAAGGCTTTTCATTGACAATGCCCTGTTCTCCTTTATTTTAAGCATCCTTTCTTTTTCATTAATAATATATCTTATCTTGTTTTCAATTTTCTTTCTTAGCCCGGCATTCCCCTTTATCTTTGAAAATATCAGCATTTCCTTGCTGTGCTCTGTTTCAAAGCTTGACAGCAGTGCAAAAACCCACGGAACCCATTTAGCTGCAATACCTTTTTCAAATAGCTTTGCCTTCGCTTTGCCTGGCGGGGGTATTTTTGCTTCCAGGGCATCTAAAATCTCACTTTCAATCTTAAGTATTTTCTCCAGGTCTTTTATCCTTAAATTCTCAGTGCTTATTACCCTTACCCCCTTTTTTTTGTAATCCTTCAAAAGCTTCTTGTCAAAAAATACAATTTTCTGCATCAGCTCATAAACTGTGTGCTCTATTTTATCGATATAGCCTTTTGGCAGCACTCTCCTGCTCTTTTCAAGGTACTTGACAGGCGCGCTTGACTTTACTGCTCTGACAACAAGCGATTTTTTGATTATTCCGAGCTCTTTTAAAAATGCCTCTTCAAGGTAATTATTAATTGACTTTATCTTGTGTATTATCTTTCTTATCAATGCTATGTCCGCCCTTATTTCCTCTATTTTTCTTTTGCCCCTTAGTTTGCTTACATTTGCTGAAAAGGTTGTTATTACAAGCTCATGCAGGCTCTTTGCAAGCCTCTTTTTTTTGTTTTCAATGCTTATATTTTTTTGAAACAAGGCTTTTTGGCATTTGTCTCTTTGGGTTTTCAAAACAGCACTCTTCATGCTCTTATTGGCATCCCTTATTATGCTTTCATAGCTACCTATACGCCTCTTTTCAATATCCACCCTCATTTTTTTGTATGTTGGAGTTTCTGTTTATAAATATGTCGGAATTTTAGATAACGACAAAAGTAAGTTATAAATACTAGTTCTGTTTTAGGCATAAATACCATGTTAAACAAACAACAAAGAGAATTAATAATCAAATTGGAACGAGATGGCAAGAAACAACAGCAGA
>JAHWGX010000071.1 GCA_019323655.1 Candidatus Woesearchaeota archaeon
CGCTATTTTGTTTTGTGTATGTGTGCGCAGCTTCGTCCGCAGATTATTCTGCGGCGTAGCCGCACAAAAATTTTTCTGAGAAAATGCGCCCTGAAGGGCGGGGGTTTAAACCCTTAGAGCACTAATATCAGGATAATTATTGCCAAAAAAGTGTAAACTTAATTCGGTACTATACATTAAGCAAAATCAATAGAAAGATATTTATACCAAAAATATTTAAATTGACAAGTATCCATATTTTTTAATGAGATATGTTTATTCAAACCATTGGAAGTATAAGAGCAAAATTAGGAAAGATATAACAATTGACCTCATTGAACATGCAATTCAGAATTCCAATGAAATGAGGGATAAGCATTGGTCAGATGCTTCCAATGCAGTATGCAGAGTGCCTCCAATGGGCAGGATTTTGAAAGTTGTTTACAAAAGAGTTGGAAAAGATAAAATTAAAATTATAACAGCCTTTTGGCTTGATTAAAAATGGAAGAAACATGGTATGACAAGAAAGAAGACATCTTAAATATTGAATTAGCAAAAAAAGAATATTGGAAAACTATTGAACTGCCTAATGGAATAAACATTGATATTGCAAAAGACGGCTCAATTACAGGAATAGAGATTTTAAGGGCAAGTAAAGTCTTTTCTGGGGTTGTTAAGAAGGTAATTGAGCAGGCAAAGCCCTTGGCAGCGTGAAAATTTTTGTTTTGTTGAGATTATAGTAAAAAAGAAAGGTTTATATAAGAAAAAGTCTTAAGTGATTAAAGCTATTAAAATAAAGTGAATAAAATTTGAGATTTTAAATTAATTTAATTTTTGAATTTGAGATTTCTAAATTTGATATTTTGTATTAAATTAAAAAATTTTAGGAGGTACAAAAATGATAAGGGATAAAGAGTATGTGTTAATAGGAGCTAGTGCATGGGTTAGTTCTTTAGCCTCTTTTTATATAGCTAGAACTTTACCTCAAGATGCAAATATATTTGAGGCTTTATTTCCCTCAGGAATTATTGTACTTGTTGTTATGTTAGCCGTTGGAATATTGTTAAAAATGTTCAAAATAGCTTAATTTTTTATTTTTATAATGAAGAATTGAGATTTCATTAGGTATCTTTATACTCTCATACAAACAACTTCTTTTCCATATAGAAAACTATAAATACTATTTAGTTATTTAATAATGCATTATGCCAAAAGGAAGGCCTGTTAAATCTGAAATAAGGCAGAATATTGTTGAAATTCTTTTTTTTATGAAAGAGGGGTATGGCTACGACATCTACAAGGCTTACATTGCAATATTTCCAAAGGTAACTATGAGGAGCATTTACTATCACCTGAAAAAAGGCGTTAACCTGGAAGAGTTCAAGGTCAGCAAGGTGGAAAGGGAGAAAGGGGACTATTCCTGGGGCGGGGAAGCGGAAAAAATCTACTATGGCCTGGGAAGCAATGCAAAGCCTTCTGGCAACAACAAAGTCAAAGAATATTTTGAAAGAAAGAGATAATTCCAAAATTATTCAAATCTTTCCTATGCCCCTGCCTATATCCCCAATACCTTTATCTTCACTCTTCATACCCCCTATTCCAGTATCCATAGCCCCCATAGACTCTGCAGGCGGTATAACCTTCTTTAAAAAAGTTTCAAAAACCAAAATGATTATGTAGAGTATAACCAAATCTATAGCCACCCAAAAATTTATGGCAAGGAGGTCATGCAGCCACAATACTGCTATCGCTGAAAGGTAATATATAATTGTAGGAGAGGAAAACAGGAAAAATATTCTTTCTTTTAGTTTGTGGGTAAATGAGATAAAAATAATAAACATTGAGTATAGGCCAATAAAAATCACAAACAAAAGCTTGTCCAAGCTAAATAACTCTAACCCCTCTGAAAACAAGGTCTTTAGGCTTATTACGACAATCCAAAACATGCTCAGCCCGTTGCCCAAAGCAGTATTCCACCCTAAAGATTCCTTCTTATATCTCCCAAAATAAATTTCAAGAATAAGCCAGAACATGATTATTGGAGCCAGAAGCCACCAGATAGAAAGGTCTCTAAAAGGGGAAGCCGCTATTTCTTTAAATCCGCTCAACAAGTTTGCCCATATGCCATCCATGCATTGTTTACCTGGCCCTTATTTTATAAATTTTTTTATTTCCTGCCAAGCTTCCTGAAAAAGCCCATAAGAGCAAACGCCTCTCTTTTTGTAAGCATGGCTTTTCCAATAACCCTTCTCCATACTTTTTTCTGCGTATCCTTTTTCTCTTTAGTGGAAAAATCAATTTTGTCCAGAACCTTTTTTATGAACCCAAGTATAATCTCTTTTTCTTTTTTTGTTGCAAAATTGATATGGGAATTAGATTTTTCATTGCTGATTTTTTTAAAAATCTCGTATAGGATAATAGAGCACGCGTGGCTAACATTCATCGTAGGATAACCCCTAGATGCAGGAATTGTTACCAGGATGTCGCATAAGCTTATCTCCTCATTTTTTAGTCCTGTTCCCTCCCTCCCAATCAGTATGCCTACCCTCAATTTTTTATAATTTACCTTAGACAGTTTTAATGCCGCTTGCTCTGCGCTTAGTGCATTCCTGGGCAGATTATAATCTGCACCTAATTTAGAGGTTGTTCCAATCAGATAGTCCAGTTTTTTAAGGTAAGAAAAATCCCTTATTTTTACTTTTTTGAAAATATCCTTTCCATGCTTCGCAACCTTAAATGCTGTTTTTCCGAATTTGCATTTGGGCCTGATTAACACAAGTCTATCAAAAGAGAAATTTTTCATTATTCTTGCAACAGAGCCCAGATTTTCCTGTTTTCTTGGCTCAGTCAAAATAACTTCTATCATTATCCCAAAAAGAAATTGCAACTATATTAATATAGCGCAAAAATTGAGCCCAGCCACCTAAAAAATGGCAGGAAAACCAGCACAGCAAGGGAAAACATGAACAACCAGTTGATGAAGAGCCAAACCGACATGCTCTTGCCCTTAGTGGGTATAACCCTTTCAAAAAATACCTTAAGCATTCTTGCTCCATCTGTAATGAATACTGGAAATAAATTAATGAGCCCTATGTTAAGGCTAAGGAATGCAAGCCATCCAAACATCTGCTCAAGCCACTTAACAATGCCAAACAATGCTTTGTTTAGGGTATTATTATTCCTTAGCTCCCTGTTCTCGCCTATAATCCACACCCCAAGATAACCCTGAGAAGGGTCTTCAGGGCTCTCTGTCGTTATTATTGCATAGTTCTGTTCTTCGGATTTTATGTTAACCTTTTCCCATGGCGCTATGCCCTTGATAATTTCCTGAAAACCCTCCAGCGTGTTAACAGGCTGGCCGTTAATTTCAGTTACAATTGTATTGTTCTCGATGCCTGCTTTTTCTGCAGGCAATCCGGGTTGGGAAAATACGACAACACCTGTTGAGGCTGACAATAACCCTATAGCAGGATTAAGTATTGCTGATGTTGCCAACAGAACCAATACCACTGTCAGAAAATTTGAAAAGGATCCTGCTGCAAACACTGAGTATTTTACCCTATCCTTTTGTTTCTCAAGCTCCTTTTCATCAGGCTCTACGAATGCTCCAAGTATAGGCCCGAAAAAAGCCATTCCGGAATGTTTAACCTTTATTTTGTGTGCGCTTGCCACAATGCCATGTGAAAACTCATGCACTAGGATTATTATAAACAGCACTACCCATCCTGTTATTAAGGGAAACACCAGCCCTGTGCCTGCAATAGGCAAGCCTGGGATAACCGGGCTTGCTCCCCCTGCTCCTGGTCTGTCCAGAATCAGGTTATAGGTCAAAGATAAAATCGCAACAGACACAAAAATCATTCCAAGAAATCCAACTGCAATTGCAGCATAACCCATAAACTTAACTAATCCCCTTGCCCTGTCTGAAACCAAATTCATGAATTTTATGCCAATTTTTGTCCTGTAAAGATACACAAATTTCCCATGGACATCAAACTTGTTTCTGTTAAGGTAAACAACCAGAAAAATCAAAGAATAAAAAATAATTGAGGATTTATATTCAATTACAGCTAAGGCAAAACTCATTTTTTCCTGACTGCCCTAAACTTTTTACCCTGGCACCTTCTGCACTTTACCTTGCCCTGTATCACTTTCATGCTCTGAGTCCTTATTTTAGTGCTGCATTTTTTGCATACAAACATATTCTTAATTTTTCTTGCATAAGCTTCTTTAAATTTTACCATTTTACCCTTTTACCTGCTTCATAACCTTTTCATTCAGTATCACCCAGTACAGGATACTTGCTCCATCGGCTAATTGTCCCTTAAGCTCCTCGGGGATATTTAGGTCAAATGTCTCATATGTCTCAGAGTCCATGACATTTGCAGTATCCTCCTGGATAGACAAAACCTGTGCTGTCTTCTTTTCAACTATGGGAACCTCTACATTGTCATGGCCAGGCATTACAACAACCCTTTTTTTCTCATCAACAAGGCCTACTCCTGTTAACCTCACTTTTGCGTGCCCGTGCTTCCCGGGCCTTGAAACCTGCATATCAACCACTCTGCATGCAGCGCCTTCCAAAATAACATAGCTGCCTTTTTGTAAACTTCCAACGCTTTGCATTTTTGTCGCCATAAAACCACCGATTTTGATTAATAAAAGAGAAGACTACCCAAGGGGTTTATAAATGTTTAGCTTAACTTTTTGCCGCAAGCTTTATGTCATTTGCCTTGACTGTTACCCTGCCGGCATGCTTGGCAAGATTAACTGCCTTTACGGCTATTTCATCTGCAATCTCCTCCATAGTATTCTTCAAGGCAAGCTTTGCCTTGTCCGATACCCTCTCTGCCCCGCACTGCTTAAGTATTTTTTCCATTGCTGCCAAAGGAAGAAGTTTTGAACTCATTAATACCACCCGCTTGCGCAAGTCTAGAAAAATTATGGTTATATTTAAAGGTTTTGCATTAAAACAAACGTGATGCAGATTCATCTTAGCTGGGATTGCCCCATTTTTGGCTAATTTTCTTTTTTGCTCTTAACAAGCCATTATTTTGCCAAAACTGAAGCTGGTGTGTTTATGAGCAAAACTCTCATTAGGC
>JAHWGX010000072.1 GCA_019323655.1 Candidatus Woesearchaeota archaeon
AAAAGATTTAATAAGTTCTTCCAATCATTTGGGTATGGTAGTAGGTTCTCTTTCATAGATTATCACCAAGATTTCTATGAAATGCCTACTACTTAATGATTTTTAAAAACACGAAAGTCCAGTTATAGAAAACTTTATAACCTACCTTGATTTTATTTGCCTTGGGGGTTGAAATTGCGTCTAATATAATATTTCTCGGGACTGGAGGAGACAGCTATGTTGTTGGAAAGCAGTTGAGGGCATCTGGAGGAGTTATACTGCAGATAGGTGATGACCAGTACCATATTGATCCCGGCCCCGGCGCCCTGAACATGGCAAAAGAAACAGGCATTAACCTAAGGGCTAACCTAGCATTGTTTGTGACGCATAACCATATCAACCATGCTAATGATGTTAACGCAGTTATAGATGCCATGACTTATAAGGGATTTGACAAGAAAGGGGTTTTAGTCGCAAACAACACTGTCGTAAACGGAAGCGCGCATTACGAGCCTTTTTTGCACAAGTATTACAGAGACTGCTTGGAGAGGTTCATTGTCCTCGGGGAAGGGAAAAAAGTGGGGATAAATGATGTTGAAATAAGGGCAATAAAGGCAAAGCATTCTGAACCCAGTGCAATCGGCTTTAAGTTCATTACTCCTGACTACACCTTAACATACACCGGAGACACTGCTTACAGCGTGGAAACCCTGTCAGAGTACGAGAATTCCAATGTAATGATTTTAAATGTTCCCTGCCTGAAAAAAGAGGAAGCAAGAAACAACTTATGCAAGGAAGACGCAATAAAAATAATAAATAAAATAAGGCCAAGGCTGGCAATAATAACACATTTTGGCATTAACTTCCTGAAAGCCGACCCTCTTTACCAGGCAAGGGAAATACAAAAAGAAACAAACACCCAGGTAGTTGCTGCAAAGGACGGCATGGTCATAAATCCGATAAGCTATGACATTCAGCAGGGGCAAAAAACTTTGTATAAGTATGCCAAAAAAGAAGGGATAAGGCTGCAGGAGTTCAAGCAGCAGGAAGAGAAAGTTAAAGAGATAAACAAAATGATAGAAGAGAATCAGACTGAGCTGGGGAATGATGTTTCTGAAAATAACCCGGAAGAATTAGAAAAACAGTAGCACAATAAAATAGCCAACAGCACACCCTGCACTCAAATAAGGCATCGCAGGGTAAAACTTGTCTTTCTTGCCTTTAACCAGCAAAAACAGCAGCGATAATGTTACAAATACAGGAACTATCATTGCCTTAAGAAACCCTATCGGTTCTGTATTGGTAAGCATCAGCCCTTTCATAACCACGCCTGCAAACAAAAGCGGGAAACCTATGTCTCCCCCTCCAAGAACAGCAATCTTTCCTTCCTTCATCTCTTTCTTGATGCCGGCTTTCCTTATCATTGCCTTGCCCTTTTTTCTTCTATACGGAATCAAAAGGCCTGCAAAAACCTTGCTTTTCGCCTGGAATTTTGCAAGCTTTACCATATGCCTCGTCTTTGTAACGGCAATTATGTCATAAACCGAGATTAAAATTAAAAGCATAAATGCAGCAAAAATATTCATGATTGGGACAAATATTGCAGCGAGCCCTCCGTAAATAAAAATTTCTGTCAGGTTCTGGATTAGCGTTGTCGGCTTGTATATCTTTATTAACGCAAGCATAAAAGCCAGGATTGCTGCAATTGCCTGCGGAATAAAAGCGGAAAAGGCAATTGCCATTGTAAAGAAAACTGCAAGGAAAAACCAGAGTTTCCACAATCCGAATTTTCTAAGCTTTATCAAAAGCAGCAGCAGCAATGTCCCTATTATAACTGCGCTCATTATCCAGATATAGGAAGTTGACTCTCTTATTTCAGGCCTCTCCAGATTATAAGGCAGGGCTTCAAAAGTAACTTCTCCTGCCTCAGAAGTCCTTTTGTGGTCAATGTACTCATTGGTTATAGAAAGCCCGATTACCTGCGTTATGAAGAAAATTGATGCCAGCAGGAGGGTTATCTTAAATGTGTGCTTCATTTATTGTTTAATTTTTCCCTTGTTTAAATATTTATTTAAAGAAATGAAGGGATACGGCAAAACTTTCTTCAGCCAGAGACTGGTGGATTGATAATCTTTCAAAAAATTAATATAATATGGAATCTTAAGAGCAGATTATGATTGAGATATTGTACCTTGAAGATAAAATAAGAAAGGCGCCTGTTAAAGATTTGAACAAAATAAAGCGCAAGCCCTTATGGATAGACATATCCGGAATCACAAAAAAAGAACAGGAACTGATTAAAAATGAGTTTAATGTCCATCCACTGACTGCCGAAGACCTTTTCAACCAAAATGTCAGGATAAAGGTTGAGGAGTTTGAAAAATATTTATTCTGTGTTTTTTATGGCATTCAAAAAATCAGATTTGTAGAATTGTTTGAGATTGACTTTATTCTGGGAAAAAACTTCTTAATAACAAACCATAAGAAAGCAATTGCCTCTTTTGAGGATCTAAAAAAGAATGGAGAAAGACTCAAGGTTTTATTCAAAAAAGGTCTGGATTTCTTATTTCACAAACTACTGGATCAGGAGGTAGACAATTATTTCCCGGTTTTGGAAAAGATTGATGATGACATTGAAAGAATTGAAGAAGAGATAACCAGGAAGCCAAGACCTGAATTGCTTTCCAAAATTTTGAATATTAAGAGAACCATCGTGTATATTAAAAAACATGCATTTTCACAAAGAGAAAAAATTTCCTTTCTAGCAAAAAATGAGCATAGGTTTTTATCCGGTAAATTGTTGCCTTATTTTAGGGATATACATGATCATGCAATCAGAGTGTCAGATTCGGTTGATAACTACCGGGAAGCTGTAGGAAACTCTTTTGATGCATATATGTCAGCAGTTTCAAACAGCATGAATGAGGTTATGAAAATATTAAGCATCATAGCAACTATTGCGCTGCCACTGGGGGTAATATCCGGGATTTACGGTACAAATTTTGATGTGCTGCCGGGACAGCATATTAGGCATGGTTTTTGGCTTATGATACTGTTAATGCTGGCAATAATAAGCATTATGATATTTATATTTAAAAGAAGAAGATGGTTTTAGGGCAATTGATTCAGCTTTGGAATCTTTCCAAAAACCAGAGCGGTGTTTTCAACAAAAATGCCGAAAAGCAACAGCATATTTTTAAATTCCTGTTAGTTAGCTTATTGCAATGAGAAGAAAAACCAGAAAAGTCAAGGTGGGAAAATTATATATTGGAGGCAATGCACCAATCACAGTGCAGTCAATGACAAACACAGGCACAGCTGATGCAGATTCGACTATAAAGCAAATCCGCGGTCTGGAAGATGCTGGGTGTGAGATAATAAGGGTTTCTGCGCCTACAATAGAGGCAGCAAAATCGCTTGAGGAGATAAAGAAAAACATAAGCATCCCGTTGGTGGCTGATATTCATTTTGATTACAGGATTGCGTTGGAAGCAGTTAAACACGTAGATAAGCTAAGAATCAATCCCGGCAATATTGGCAGTAAGGAAAAAATCAAATTAGTGGTTAATGCTGCAAAAGAGCATAATATACCTGTAAGGGTTGGGGTTAATTTAGGCTCATTGGAAAAGGATATTTTTGAGAAATACGGCTATACTGCAGAGGCGATGGTGGAAAGCGCGTTGAGGCATGTCAAAATTCTTGAAGAGCTTGATTTTTATGATACTGTTGTTTCGTTAAAAGCCTCGGATGTTCCAAGAATGGTTGAGGCTTACAGGATATTTGCGGAAAAAACTTCTTATCCGCTGCATCTGGGGGTTACAGAAGCCGGAAGCAAATTTCCCGGGACAATCAAAAATTCAATTGGAATGGGCATACTGCTTTCAGAAGGCATTGGCGATACGATAAGGGTTTCCCTGTCTGACGACCCCAAAGAGGAGATAAGGGCCGGGAAGCAGATATTAAGGTCTTTGGGATTAAGAAAAGACGGAGTGGAAGTAACATCATGCCCGACATGCGCAAGGACAAACATTCCTGTCATAAAAATAGTTGAGGAAATTGAAAGCAAAACAGAGAAAATAAAAAAGCCCATACATGTCGCGGTAATGGGCTGCGCTGTTAATGGGCCGGGAGAATGCAAAAACGCTGATTTGGGAATTGTTGGCGGTGCTGGAGACACTAATTTACTGTACAAATCAGGAAAAATAATCGGCAAGGTTCCAAAAGAAAAGATTGTTGAGAGTTTGTTGAGGGAAATAGAAATTTTAGCAAAGGAATAGCCTCTGTAATTTTTTATAGTTTAGCAACTACTTTCTTCCTTTTATTTAACGGCTCTACAACCAAAGTGTCAAACAAATCAGCCATTTTCTTTGCAAAGGGATTCGCAAGGTTTAGCTTATAGAGTTTTGCATTACCTATATCCCTTGTATGGCTTACTATCCCTAACTCCACAAAATCATTCCATATTCTGAACAAAGTTGTCCTTCCAATTCCTGCGCCTTCGGCTATGTCAGAAATAGAGTAATCCAGCTCCCTGCCTTCTATCAGAAACTCCAAAACTTTTATTTTTGGCGTGTTCCCAATTGCTTTGGTAAACATTGTTTCCATAAAAACAGTAGTATTATAGCAAATATTTAAATGTTTCTATTTTGGAACGTATATGTTCCATATTCAGAGTAAAACTTTATAAATAAAATTACTGTTCCTGTTTTAATGGATAAAATTTTTGTCATGAAAAGGTTTTTAAGAAAACTAATCAATCTTGATATATGGGGTGGAAGGCATACAGAGTTAACCAATTTAAAGAAAGCAATACCTAAACATCTCAGAGGGGAAAAAGTCACTGAAGAGGCAATTAAGGAACTTGCCAATAAAGAGCTTATAACGACGAAGCAATCAACTGGAGAAATCCATATTTCATTAAACTCAAAAAAGCAGCAGGAAATTTATGATTTCATAAAAGAAAAGTAAGATGAAAAACCTGTCTATATTAGGCTCTACGGGAAGCATTGGGATGCAGACATTGGAAATAGTAAAAAACAATCCTGGCAGGTTTAAAATTATTGGCTTGACTGCAAATAAAAATATCGGGCTTCTTAAAAAGCAAATCAATGACTTTGATCCGGAGGCAGTTGCGGTAATGGATGTTAAAAAAGCCGAAGAATTAAAGGAAAAAACTGATGTTAATGTCTATTCCGGGATTGATGGAATAATAAAAATTGCAAAGCTGGGTAAAACAGATACCGTCATTAACGCCCTTGTCGGCTCTATAGGGGTAAAGCCTACAATTGAAGCCATAAAAACAAAAAAAAATATTGCTCTGGCTAATAAAGAAACTTTAGTTACTGCAGGCTCTATAGTAATGGAAGAGGCAAAAAAAAATAATGTGAATTTAATGCCTATTGATTCCGAGCACAGCGCAATATTCCAATGCCTGAATACGCTCAATATTAAAAATATAATAAATAATAGTGAGATTAAAGATGAGGTAAGTAAAATAACCATAACTGCTTCCGGCGGCGCTTTCAGGGATTATTCTAAAGAACAACTGGAAAATGCAACAGCAGAAGATGCCTTAAAGCACCCGACATGGGATATGGGCAATAAGATAACAATAGATTCTGCAACTCTAATGAACAAGGGGTTTGAGGTTATTGAAGCTCATTATTTGTACGGTATGCCTTACGAAAAAATTGATGTTGTAATACACCCCCAAAGCATAATTCATTCCTTGGTCGAGCTTAAGGACAATGCGGTTATTGCCCAGTTGGGAATCCCCAATATGAAAATTCCGATTCAGTATGCTTTAAGCTGTCCAAAAAGATTTAAATCAAATTCAAAAAGATTAGATTTAACAGAAATAAAAAACCTCAGCTTTTCAAAGCCGGACCTTAACTTATTCCCATGCCTGAAATACGCTTATGACGCAGGCATTGCAGGGGGAACTTTGCCGGCTGTGCTTAACGCTGCAAACGAAGCTGCGGTTTATGCTTTTTTAGACAACAAAATTAAATTTCTTGACATCCCAAGATTAGTAAATAGGATGATGCAGGAGCATAAGATAATAAAAAACCCAAGCTTAAGCCAGATTTTGGATGTTGATGAAAAGGTTAAAGAAGAGACTGAGAGGGTTATTGAGACCAAGAGTTTTTAATTAAACATGGGATCCCCAAAATGAACAACCTAGAATTGCTATTTGAAGATGTTGAAGATAAGTGGTTGGGTATGTTATTGAATTATTGCAGAGAACAATTTGAAAAAGTGAAATTGCCTTCACATAACCACTTGCACCATTTAAGAGTGTGGTTAAATGCCAAAGAACTTTTTCAGGAACTTCAAAAAAATAATGTTGAAATTTCCAAAAATGATATAGAGAAAGCTGTAATTGCAATTTTTTTCCATGATATTGGTATGGTAAAAACAATTGAAGTTGAGCATGGAACTGTTAGCAGGCAAATGTGTGAATCATTTTTTGAAAATAATAATCTAAAAAAAATTGAAGGTTTTGATGAAGTTTTGGATGCAATTCAAAAACATGATGAAAAAGAGTACAGATCTACAGTTTATCATGGAAGTCTGTCTCCAAAGAATGTTTTATCTGTTTTGTGCATTAGTGATGATTTGGATGCTTTTGGGGCTTTAGGGGTATTCAGATACGCTGAAATTTATTTGTTGAGGAATGTTCCAATTGAAGACCTACCACTAAAAGTTCTAAAAAATCTTGAAAGCAGATACAAAAATTTTCATAATATCTGCTACTCACATTTAAGCAATTTCACTAAAAAACAAAGAAACAGGTACGAATTAACAAGAAAATTCTACCATGATTTGGAAAAAGAGTTAAAGGAGAATAAGTACTCTAAAGAAATTGAGTTTGGTGTTATTGGTGCATTAAATATCTTTATAAGAGAGATTATAGAAGGAAAAACTCCAATTTTGGAAATAAGTGACAAGGTTTTTAAAACTTCAAATGATGGTTATACAATTAAATTTTTTGAACAATTTAAAAAAGAAGCTGAAGCGCCATATAAATTATATATTGAAAAGCTGAATCCAATAAAAAACCAAAGAGAATAATACTACTAACAAATTAATCTTATAAAAATGGGAATAAGAAAAGCAACATTGAAAGAGCTTCCATTGCTGGTGAAAATAAACCGCGAATGTGACGACATTGTGCAAAAAAAGCTATTAAGAATGACAGATGAATACCTAACAAAAGAGTTCAAATGCTTGTTTAATGATAAGAATTATGAATTTTTTGTTTATAACAATACGGGGTTTATACTGTTTAACCACAAGTTCTGTGGAAACAACAATTGCGAGGTATACTGGCTTGTTGTTTCAAAGCAGTTTCAGGGAAAAGGCATTGGAACAAAATTGATGAAATTCATTGAAAAATACGCGAAAAAGAAAAAATTCAATGGAATCTACCTGTATACCCACCCAATCCGCAAAAATACACTGAATTTTTATAAGAAGCTTGGGTACCATAAAGTCAACGAATTTCCTGATTACTACATCAATGGTGATACATCTTTTTTATTTGGAAAGCGGTTAAAATGAACTATGCAATCATTGTCGCTGGCGGGAAAGGCAAACGCATGAGGAAAAGGATAAACAAGCTTTTTCTTTTGTTAAATAAAGAGCCGATAATTGTTCGTACATTAAACGCATTCCAAAACTGCAAAAGCATCAATAAAATAATCTTGGTCATTAATCCGGAAGACAGGAACAAATTTGAGTCAATAATAAAATCAGGCAGTTTCAGCAAAGTAACAAAGGTTGTTGACGGCGGCATTGAAAGGCAGGATTCTGTTTATAATGGAATAAAAGCAATAAGCAATGCAAAAGATGACGATATAATAATGGTACACAATGCAGCAAACCCTTTTGTTGACGAGGCAACTATAGACAGCTGCATTAAAGCCACAGAAAAATACAGCGCAGCAGTGGTCGGATTTCCTGCAAAAGACACGATAAAGGTTGTGGAAGACGGCTTCGCAAAGCAGACCATTGACAGAAAGCTTTTATGGCAGGTGCAGACACCGCAGGCAATGAAATTCTTCCTTGCAAAAAAGGCTTTTGAGCGTGCTTACAAAGACAAGTTTTATGGCACTGATGATGTAAGTTTAGTGGAAAGGATTGGCGGCAGCGTAAAAGTTATCTTCTGCCCAAGGGAAAACATCAAAATCACAGACCAGCATGACCTGGCTTACGCAAACAAGATGTCTAACGCTTCAAGAATAGGAATCGGCCAGGATTCCCATAAATTTACTGGCAAAAAAAAGCCCCTTATGATAGGCTCTGTCAAAATATCTGACAAAAACGGATTTGAGGCCAACTCTGACGGAGATGTCTTGCTGCATGCATTGTTCAATGCCTTGAGCACTGCAATCGGGCTTAATTCAATAAGCTTTTATGCTGACGATATGTGCAGGAAGGGAATCACTGACAGCAAAAAATACATTGAGTTTATTCTTAATAAAGTTAAGGAAAAGGGGCTTAAGATTGCAAACATAGCTGTAATGCTTGAAGGCAAGACACCAAAAATAGACGGGCATGTGGAGAAGATTAAATCCGCTCTGTCAAAACTGCTCAAGATAAAAAAGGAGAATATAGGCATAGCTGCAACTTCCGGGGAAGAGCTGACGGAGTTCGGCAAGGGAAATGGCATGCAGTGCTTTGCTGTTGCGACTCTGAGATAATCAGCAACATTAATATATAATTAGATATCTAAGCGGATTATGCTCCTTAATTCATACGCAAAAGTAAACTTTTACCTAAAAATTGGAAAAAAGCTGAAAAATAATTACCACAAAATACAGTCGTTAATGCAGATGGTTGAGCTGCATGACAGAATTTCTTTTGAAAAGCTTGATGAGAGTAGGATAATAATAGAAAGCACCAATAAAGATCTGGAAAGCAGAAGCAATCTTGCCTATAAAGCTGCCCTGCTCCTAAAACAAAAGTTTAAAGTTAAGGAAGGGGTAAAAATAAATATTGAAAAGAATATTCCCCTGGCATCTGGATTGGGAGGGGGAAGCTCAAACGCAGCAAATACTTTAATTGCACTAAACAAGCTGTGGAAGCTCGATATCCCGCAAAATAAATTAATCAGTTTAGGCTCTGAAATTGGCTCTGATGTCCCTTTTTTTGTTGTAGGAAAAAGTGCATTTGTTGAAAGTATTGGAGAGAAAATAAAACCCCTAAGAAAATCCCCTTCTTTTAATATTGTCCTTGTAAACCCGGGAATTAAAGTTTCAACAGCATGGGCTTATAAAGAATTTGACAAGAATAAAAGCAGATTAAAGCCAAAGGCAAGCATAAAAGAGCTGATTAAGGCAATAGCCAAAAAAGACATGAAAAAAATAGCAGAAAACATGCATAATGACCTTGACCAGGTAACAGAAAAAAAGTTCAGGATTATAAAGGAAATAAAATCAAAGTTAAAAAAATTTTATGCCCTGAATTCCATGGTATCCGGCTCAGGCCCGACTGTTTTGGGCTTGTTTGAGAGCATATACACTGCAAGGGAAGCATACTTCAAGCTCAGAGATTTATACCCGTTTGTTTATCTGACAAAGAGTTTTTAAAAAATTAAAATCCAGTAATGCTATACCCTGCATCGACATAAATCACCTGCCCTGTTATGTTCTTTGACATGTCAGAGCACAAAAACAGCGCCATATTGGCAACATCATCTGCTGTTATGTTTCTTTTCAACGGGTTTTTTTCCCTTGCATGCTCAAGCATCTTGTCAAAATCGCTGATTCCGGAAGCCGCCAAAGTTTTTATAGGCCCTGCTGAAATTGCATTTACCCTTATTCCCTTTTCTCCAAAGTCGCTTGCAAGGTACCTTACGCATGCTTCCAGAGCAGCTTTGCACACTCCCATCACATTGTAATTCGGAATAACTTTTTCAGAGCCGTAATATGTCATTGTTATTATGCTCCCATCTTCATTCATTATCGGAGCAGCCCTTCTTGAAAGCTCTGCCAGTGAAAAAGAGCTTACTTCCTGGGCAACCTGATAGCCTCTCCTTGTAACCTCATAAAATTTGCCCTGCAAGTGCTCTTTCTTCGCAAAAGCAATGCTGTGTATTAGGAAATCAACCTTGCCAAATTCCTTTTCTACTTTGTTAAAAAACTCTGTAAGCAGCACATCATCAACAACATCGCATTTCTCTGCAAGCGGGTTTTCAAGCATGCCAAGCAATGGCTTTACAAGCTGCTCTACCCTCTCCTGATAGCCCAAAGCAATCCTTACTCCATTGTCATTTAACTTTTTTGCAATGTGCCATGCTATGCTCTGGTCATTTGCCACTCCAAAAACAATTGCCTTTTTGCCCTCCAAATTGAAATTTCCCATTTTCCTGCCCCCCTTAAAATTATTGGCTATCGATTTAATGAATATCCTTAAGGGATACATCATTGTATATACTCTGAACTTTAAAGGAATTTTTTTATTTTCCCCCATAACCCAGTGGATACAAAGAGCATATATAAAGATTTTGAAAATGCTTAAAATAAATTAGCCTAGGTGGTGCTTTATTAGTTTTTCGTGCTCAGACAAGCCAAGAATTCCGCCAATTATTCCGAGAACAGGCCCGATTAGGAGCCCTGCAGCCAAATTTAGCCCGACTATGCTGCTGCAAAGCAGCATTACGCTTCCTCCAAAACAGTGATGCTCTTTTCTCAGGAAGTACACACTCAAAAGCATTAGCATACTGGCACAAAACTGGATAAATATGGCTGCTCCGAAAAATGAAATGTTCCAAAGTATGTTTGCAGAATTAAGCAACCCCCACAGAAGGAACAGGGAAACTGCAAAAGTTATAGCCCCTCCCCACAGGCCGTAAAGATACGCAGGCCTTGTAATTTCTATTATTTGCTTATGGGATATAATTGGTTTTGCCGCTTTTCCTTTCTTCAAATTTTTCACCACTTTTTTCACCTTACATTTTAATTATAAAGGGGCTATTTAAACTTTTTTGTTTTAATCCGCAAAAAACAAGCTGACCAAACCAAAAAGCAAATTTTAAATACCAGCCCGATTTCCATAATTTTTGACTTAAAATGGGGGATAGGCTGATAGAGTTCTACGGAACAGAATGCGTGCATTGCAAGGAGTTGGATCCTATAATTGAAGGAGTGGAAAAAGAAGTCGGGGTAAAAATTACGAGGCTTGAGGTATGGCACAACAGCGAGAACGCAAAATTGCTGAAGGAATATGACAAAGATAACAATGGAAATGAATGGTGCGGGGGAATCCCTTTTTTTTATAACGAGAAAACAGGAAAAAAGCTTTGCGGCAATGCAAAATACGAGAAGCTGAAGGCATGGGCCGAAGGCAAGTGATTCGGAAAAATTTATAAACATTCCAAAAATAAAACCAGATCATATCAGGGGGATTCATGGCAAAAAGAATATTGCATAGCTTTAATGTAGAATATCTGCAGGTTATGGACGAGGACGGCAAGGTTGACAAGGAACTTATGCCTAAGCTAAGCAGCAAGCAGATAAAAGAGATTTACGAGCTGATGGTTCTTGTAAGGGCTTTTGATGACAAGGCTTTCTCATTGCAAAGGCAGGGCAGGATAGGGACATTTCTGCAGGTTAAGGGCCAGGAAGCTTCGCAGGTCGGCTCTGCATATGCCCTGGGAGAAAAAGACTGGCTTTTCCCGATGTACAGGAGCAGCGGAGCTTTAATAACAAGAAAACAGCCCATGAGGATGATTCTGCAGTACTACGGCGGTGATGAAAGAGGCCTTAAAGCCCCTGAAAAGCTGAATAATTTTCCAATAACAATTTGTGTCGGAACGCAGATACCCCTTGCGACAGGGTGCGCATGGGCATCCAGGCTGAAAAAAGAAAAATCTGTTTCTCTTGTTTATTTTGGCGACGGAGCCTCATCAAAAGGGGATTTTCACGAAGGGCTGAACTTTGCTGGAGTTTTTAAGATTCCATGCATCTATGTCTGCGAAAATAACCAGTATGCAATCTCAGTGCCAAGAGCAGGACAGACTGCAGCAGAAACAATTGCGCAGAAGGCAATCGCTTACGGCATAAGCGGCATACAGGTTGACGGGAATGATGTTTTTGCTGTCTACAAGGCGGCAAAAGGCGCTGTTGACAATGCAAGAGCAGGAAAAGGGTCAGCTTTAATAGAGTCTTTTACTTACAGGATGGCAGACCATTCCACTTCAGATGATGCAAAAAGATACAGGCCGGAAGAGGAAGCTAAGTCATGGATCAAAAAAGACCCCATAGCGCGCCTTGAGAAATATATGAAAGCTGAAAAATTGCTTGATGACAATTATAAGAAGCAGGTTTTTGAAAAAGCAAAGCAGATGGTTGAGAATGAAGTCGAGGCTTATGAAAAAACAGAGCCTCAGGATCCGGAAGATATTTTCAGGTACACGTTTGCAAAAATGACTCCTGAGCTTGAGGAGCAGTCCAGGGAAATAGAATGACAAAGATGAATGTTGTGGAGGCTGTTAATTCAGCATTAAGGAATGAGCTCAGAAGAGATAAAAGAGTGATCTTGTTAGGGGAGGATGTTGGAAAAAACGGTGGTGTTTTCAGGTGCACAGACGGGCTGCAAAAGGAATTCGGCCCTGAGCGTGTAATTGATACGCCTCTGGCAGAGCTTGGGATTATAGGAACATCAATTGGATTAGCTGTTAATGGCATGCTTCCGGTAGCAGAAATACAGTTCTCAGGATTTATGTACGGCCCTTTTGACCAGATTTTCAGCCATGCAGCAAGGATAAGAATGAGAAGCAGAGGCAGGTTTTCTGTTCCGTTGGTCATAAGGACGCCTTGCGGCGGAGGAATAAAGGCCTTGGAATTGCATTGTGAATCAGGAGAATCAATATTCGCACACTCTACAGGCTTAAAGGTTGTTTTTCCTTCAGGGCCTTACAAGACAAAAGGGCTGCTTATTTCCGCAATAAGAGACCCTGATCCTATTATTTTTATGGAGCCGATGAGAGTCTACAGGGCAATAAAGGAAGAAGTTCCGGACGAGGCATATGCTTTGCCTTTGGGAAAGGCTTCCATCGAGCAGGAAGGCTCTGATTTGACAGTTATCTCTTATGGCTCTATGCTGAAGTATGTGAAAGAGGCTTTGGCAAAATCAAATTATTCAGCAGAAATTATTGACCTGCTTTCAATAGTTCCTATGGATACAGAAACCATAGTCAGATCTGTAAAAAAAACAGGAAGGTGCGTAATAGTCCATGAAGCTCCAAGAACTTGCGGGCTTGCTGCTGAGATAATCGCGAGAATAAATGAAAAATGCTTTTTTTGCTTGGAGGCGCCTGTTGAGCGCGTTACAGGCTTTGACATTGCGCTTCCTTTTGCAAAGCTTGAGAATTACCACATTCCAGATGAGAAGAGAATCCTGAAAGCAGTAAACAGGGTTATGAAGCAATAAGTTTAAAAGTTTGAAGAAATACTAATTTAATAATAAAAAAAGTCTTGATAAAAATGGCATTTGAGTTTAAGTTTCCGGATGTTGGAGAGGGAGTTACTGAAGGCACAATTATAAAGTGGAAGGTCAAGGAAGGCGACAAAGTAGAGGCAGACCAGCCTCTTGCAGAAGTAGAAACAGACAAAGCTGTTGTGGAGCCGCCAAGCCCTAAAAAAGGGACTATATTAAAGCTTCCCCATAAGGAAGGGGAAACGATTAAAGTTGGAGAAGTTCTTGCTGTAATAGGAGAGAAAGGGGAAAAGGTTAAGGAAACGCCTTACACAGGCAGCGTAGTCGGTTTTCTTGAGGAAGCTCCTGAAGAGGAAAGGCCGTGCAAAAAAGTTCTTGCAGCTCCAGCTGTAAGAAATCTTGCAAAAGACCTCAAAGTTGACTTAACAAAAATAAGCGGGACAGGCCCTGAAGGGCGAATAACTGAATGCGATGTAAGGAAAGCCGGAACTGCAAGAGCCAAAGTAAGGAAAAAGTACGACTTTTATGGCTATATTGAACGGGTTCCATTAAAAGGAATAAGGAAGATTACTGCTGACAAGATGAGGGAAGCTGTATCCAATGCAGCTTTGGTAACGCACCATGACCATGTTGATGTGACTGAGCTTTCTGCCGCTAGGGGAAGAGAAAAAGAAAAGGCGGCAAAGAAAGGGATACACTTGACATATTTGCCGTATATAGTAAAAGCTGCGATAGAGGCTTTGAAGAAGCATCCTTATGTCGCTTCCAGCGTGGAAGATGATGAAGTGATAATAAAAAAATACTATAACCTTGGAGTTGCAATTGATACTCAGGAAGGGTTAATGGTTCCAGTCATAAAAGGAGCTGACAAGAAAAGCCTTTATGATTTGGCAGCCGAAGTAAATAATTTTGTGGAAAAGGCAAAAACAAGAAAAATTGACTTGATGGACCTGAAAGGCGGAGTTTTCACAATAACCAATATAGGAGTGATAGGAAGCACTTACTTTACCCCTATTGTAAATTATCCGGAAACATGCATCTTAGGCACTGGAAGGATTGAGGAAAGAGCAACTGTAATTAACGGCAAGATTGAAATAAGAAAAATAATGCCGATTTCCTTTACCTATGACCATCGTGTTCTTGACGGAGCAGAAGCGGCAAGGTTCATGAACGACCTAAGGGATTTGCTGGAGAAGCCTGGTTCTTTGTCGGGTTAAGAAAAATTTTATGTGGTAAACAACCTGTAGATTCTTGTTATCTTGTTAGGAAGCTTTGCCACATCATCTATTACGACCCATCTGCTGTTTGCATACATTCTCGGCAAATAACCAGCTACTTCTTTGTCTACAGTAATGCAAAAAGACTTTATACCGTATCCTCGGGATTCTCTTAATGCCATTCGCGCGTCTTCAATAGCATAATCGCCATGGTAACCAGTGTCTTGCGGCTTACCATCGCTCAGTAAAATAATCAGTTTTGTCTTTTCTTCTCTTGTTCTTAATTTCATTGCAGTGTGCCTAATTGCAGGAGCAATTCTCGTGGCTTGCTTGCTTTCCATTGCTGAGATTTTACTTTGCGTTTTTTGGCCATACGGTTCCTCGAAATCCTTAATATTATAGAACATCACATTTTCCCTTCCAAACCCTGAGAAAGCGTAAATGGCAAATGCGTCTCCTAATTCCTGCAATGCCTCTGACATAATAATCAACGCCTCTTTTTCACAGGCTATTGTTGTTCCCCCTGTGCTCGCACTCACATCAACAAGAAATGCTACTGCTATGTCCCTTGACTTTCTTTCAATCCGTATATAGTTTCTTTCTGACGGACAAAGTTTAAGTCTTTTATCAATAAAATACTGTACTGCGGCATCTAGGTCAATATCATTTCCGTCAAACTGCCCCCTTAATTTTACTGGGCCTTCTGGTCTGAGCATCTGAAACTCCCTTCTGATGGTCTTGATTAACCCTTTATGCCTCCGAGTTGTTTCGAGATAGAATTGATTTGAACCTCCCTCTAAATTTTGTTCTCTAACCTTTACCCAATTTGGCCTGTAATCTAGAATGTCATTTCCCCATTCAGGATATAAATGAGCACCTGGTTCTTTTTCAAGTGTACCTTCAGCCGTAATAACTGTTCCAAGGTCTCTTAGGTAAAACCCAACTTTATTTGGCTCAAGAGCATCAACTTGCGACTCAACATCTTTGGGTGTGATGCCTTTTTTGAACAATGTCAGTAAAAGTTTTTTTATGGAATCTTCTGAAGCATACTGCTCTAAAGGTTCCTGCGGCTTTTGCTCCATTCCCCCCCTAATTCCTTGCTCAATTTTCTCAGTAATTTTTTTTGCTGTCCTTCCGAAATTCCCTATAGTTTCGTTAACTTTAGCTTGATCCAAAGGCTGTGAAAAAGGATGTATTTGCTTATATTCTCCTTTAAAATTGGAGTCTATCAAGAAGTATATTTCAGCAGCAACCCTTGCAGTTCCATGCACATCTGTGTCAGAAGAAGCTAATTTTTGGCTTAGCGACAAAGCTTGGTTAACTGCTCTTTCTATATATTCTGGAATTCTTTCTTTTGTTTTTCCTGAACATAACACCTGTGCTATAATCTCAACTGCTTTTTGCTTATCATCGACCAATTCTTCAAGAGAAGGCCTTTTATCTATCATATGAGTATTAATTTCTTTTATTTGCTCACTAAGGGCAGGATATTCTGATTGCAACCTTGAGTTTACTCTGTAATCTTCAAGAATTGTCATGAGATCCTTAGCTAACGGGGGCTCAGGAAAGAGTTCATAAAACCGCTCTAAATCGCTTTTACTGCTCATTTGAATTTCTATAAGCCTAAAGATTATTTATAAAGGATATCCTTGCACACAAACTAACCTTAATGGTAAGAATGTAAATAGACCTGCTCTGGCAGAAGATAGTCTTTTACCAATAGAAACCCTGTCTTCCAAACTCTTTATGGTTAGTTCTTTCTCCATGAGAAGAGGGTAATTAGTTGTAATATAAAATTTCTTGCTCCCTCCTTGAATATTAGCATTAATAAGTAGTAACAAAATAGAAAGATTTATAAACCTTAATTACTTAATCTTGCGTAAATGAAACCGCAAATAAATCTAGAAAAAGGAGTGCATATAGTAGATGAAGAAGGTTATATTGAGGGTAGTAGTAATAGCATAGATTCCACTACATATGATCTTGTTAATCGGATACTTGGGACGGATAGTAGTGCAATTATATACGACCAAGATGCTAATAGGGGAGAATACATGGCCTACTTTGCAGTTAGGCTTAGATGTGCAGAAAAGCCAAATGGAAGGGCAAGTGATAGGGTAGGGATACTCATCACACCAAAAACTTATTTGATAGGAGATTTAACCGAGGTAAAAAAGGAAATTGAAAAAAAAGTAAATGAGACGACATTTGGGCTATACAACTCTGAAGGAACTCCAGGAGGGTTTTACCCAAGCGCAAATTCTTTATTCAGCTGGAAGTTTAAACTGGATGAACAAATTACAGAATATATTGTTTTAAAGAAAGGATCTGGAGTAAAACCCGTTAAATTTAGTCTTGAAGGACTATGTGCCTTACCTTTTTGGATGGAATCTAAAGAACCTCTTTCAGCTTATATTACAGACTCAATTCATGCACCATCTGGTTGGGATTTTGATCTCTTGCTTATAACAGATGTAATAAAAGCTCATGAAGATGCTAAGAAGCACCAAACTGGAGAAAAGGGAAGGTTGGACTACAATGAGTCGAGACTTGGAGATTTGGAAGCAGTATTCGCAGCAAAAGCAAGAAACAGAGAAGAAAGAAAGAAATTAAAGCGCGATAGAGAACTGGGTATAAGAAGTTTAAATAGCGCAACCACAACAGTAAAAGAATACGAAGCACTAATAAAAACGCTTAAAAGCTTAGGAGTTTTAGAGGCATAGACCTTGTTTTATATTTCTTAATTTTATCGCTAATCGAGAGCATTCTAAAAACCCAAAAACAATTTAAACCTTAACATTTTATCATTGCTAAAATGCCTTACAAATTTTCCCCATCCAGTTTAAGCTTGATTAAAGAATGCCCCAGATGCTTCTGGCTCAGGTTCAATAAAGACATTAAAAGGCCGGAGGGTATTTTTCCTTCTTTGCCTAATGGCATGGACAATATCCTTAAAGCTCATTTTGACAGCTTTATTGACAATGATTCTCTTCCTCCTGAACTAAGCAATATTAACGGAAATACAAAGCTGTTTGATAATGCTAAAAAATTAGAGGAATGGAGAAACAATAAAAAGGGGATAAGATGGGAAGATGAAAGTGGAAATATTTTCATGGGCGCTGTGGATAACCTGCTGAAAAAGGGAAACAAGCTTATTGTTCTTGACTACAAGACAAGGGGATATCCTCTTAAAGAGGATACTCCGGAGCACTACAAGGACCAGCTTGATATTTACAACCTTTTGTTAAGAAAAAACGGATTTGAGACAGAGGACTACTCTTACCTATTATTCTACCATCCTACAAGCGTAGATGAAAAAGGCAGCATAGTCTTCCACACCGATTTGATAAAAGTGGCTGTTTCAACAGAAAACGCTGAGAATATCTTTAAGAAAGCTCTGCAAATTCTAAAAGAAAAAATTCCAGAAGCACCTGAAAACTGCGGGTTTTGTAAGTGGGCTAAGGAGTGTAAAATAGAAAAATAAGTACTAAACCAAGACCCTCTCAAACTCTTCAACTCTAAAATTTCTTACTTTAATTCCCTCTTTTCTCAATAAAGCTTCTTTCTTCCTCAGACCGGAAGCAAAGCCGGTTAAATGCCCGTTGCTTCCTACAACCCTGTGGCATGGAACATCAGAAAAAGGGTTTTTGTTCAAAGCCATGCCAACTGCCCTGTACGCTTTGATTCCCATCTTCTTTGCAATAGCTTTGTAAGTAGTTGCCTTTCCTTTAGGGACTTTTTTGCACAAAGCATAAACTCTTTTCTGAAAATCAGTAACCATCTTATTTTATTTCATTAATAATTTTATTCAAATTATTCTTATTAACATTATTCTTATACTTCTTGGCTAACCCAATCATTTTTTCATTATCAATTTTTATTTTATTTTTCCTCAACAACCCTAAAATATGCTTTGAAATCAGAAAATTGCAGAACTGGGTAACATTCTTTGGCTTCAATGAATAATGGGCCCTTTCAAAATCTATTAAGACAGGCCTGTTTTTCTTGTCAATGATTATATGCTTGGGAGGGTGGGACATTTCCTCTTTGTTGATTCTTAATTTATCCATAAAAAACAGCTGTTCAAAAATATTTTTCAAAACTTTTTTTATATTTACTCTGGCATTATTTTTCAGATAATCTATAATAAAATCTCCATCTATATACTCATAAATTAAATAATCTTCATAGGAAAACAGCAATTTTGGTCCAATATCTTTTTTATTCAATTTTTTTAAAAAATCAGCTTCGTTCTTTATTCTCCCTATAGCTTTGCTGTCTGGCCTTTTGGCTTTTACCACTATTTTTTTATTTCCGTAATCTCCAGAAAATAATATTCCCCTTTTTCCCCGGTTAAAATATTTTATATTCTTTATATTATTTCTCTCTAATTTTTTTAATAAGGGAGATTTTTCTATTAAATAAGCATACAAATCCTCAAAGAAAATGTGTTTTTTCTCCAGTTCCTTAAACTCCAATAAATTATGCCCAATAAAACCGTTAATTTTGTTTTTATCCGTAAGGGAAGAGAAAACAATTAAGATAATTCCTTCAGGATTAAGGTAATTATTAGCTTCATTAAGAAACTTCTCCAAAACCTCATAGCCTTTTTTCCCTCCCTCTAGTGTCAGGTCTTTAAGTTTGAGCTCCTGCGGCAAATAAGGCGGGTTAAATATTATTGTGTCAAATTTTTTGTTTTTAAGGCTTTCATTTTTTTCAAATATTTCAAACAGATCAGAAGTAAAAAATTTAATTTTCTTGTTTTTAATATTATTTTTGTTGTGCTGAATTGCCTCATCCTGTATATCTGTTGCAATAACTTCTTTGACTTTTTTTGATTTTACTGCTGCTAATGCCTGCACTCCAGAGCCTGTGCCAATGTCCAGCACAGAGCCTTTGGCGTATTTTCCGGCATAATGCTCAAGCAGCATGCTGTCTTCCATCGGCTCATATAAAAAAGTTTTATTTTCCATTATTTTATGGACCTGCTGGGATTCGAACCCAGAGCCTCACCCTGACTCTCAAAGAAGCGAGGGGTGCATTCTACCATTGAACTACAGGCCCTTTAAGGAGTTTTTCTTTGAAGGGCTTAATGATATTTAAAAACTTATTTACTTCTTTCTTGGTTATACGAATTACATACAAAGGTTTACGATTTATTTTATCCCTACAAATGCATGTGTGTGTTATACTTAATTCCTGTAATATAAGACTTATTTGTTTTGCCAGTTCTTTGGAGGTAGTATAATAAAATATTCTAACTGCTTTGTCATGCCGATCATAAAGGACAGAACCGTCTGTATCAACAAGTCCTTTGATAAATCCTAATTTGAATTTAAGGGGGATATTTATACTTCTTAGTCTTACAGTACAATGCTTGATTTTCGGATTATATTCAATGTAATTTTTGAAATAGTAAAAAATATCTTTAGAGTAAATAAGAAGTCTAATAGTTCCATCATTTGATTTGGCCAATCTGAAATTTTTATTGAAGTAATCATGATACAATTGCCTAACATATTCTGCATATATTGTATTATGACCGCCGAAATGAATAGTGACTTGATAATGACCTCTTTTTTTGACTAAAAATTGACTCCCATCTCCAGCAAAGATACCTACAATTTCTCCCTCAGTTCCTGAAAAATTTGGCTTAACATATGGTGGGGCATATCTCTTGCCTTTAACTTTTTTGTAATAGTAATATATGGTTGATTTATAAACCCCTAAAAACTGGGATATTTTGTTAATAGATGTTCCATTATTAATTTGATTAACAATTTCTTTTTTTAATTCTAAACTTAATCTAGTCATTTTTATTAACCTCCTAAGTTTTTTATTTTCTTTAAAACTTCGAAGCTACAGAAAAAGAGAATTTTAAGCGAAACTGTGTAAAAGGATTTCGCTGGTAAGCGAAATACTTAATTTGGCAGTTTTGTGTGTTCCCTTTTTTCAATTTAATAGAACAAGTTACTTATAAACCTCACGCGTGAATGTCCAGTGGTTTTTTGTCCAGTGCCTTTTGATTTTTATTTTTTTAATTTATCTATAACCATCTGGACAAGCTTCTCAGGCTCCGAGGAATAAATAACCTCCTCTTTTTCATTGTTTTTATTGCATATCTCTGCAATTCCCCTTATTACTGAGGTTATCCCTCCGGAATTTTCCAGTATCCCTATTACCTTGCTGCAATGGAACGCAATTGTAAACTCATTCAGGCTTCCTGTCTGGCCGGAAATTATTATTATTGCATCAGCTTCCATGACCAGGGGAAAATTCCTTTGGGGTATTCCCAGGCCGGTGTATTTAATTTCCGTAAACTTCTCTGTTGGAAAAAAGTATTTGCCCGTATGCTCTTTTTCGTCTTTTGCAGGGCTTATTCCAACAGCTTTGCCTTTAACAGAAAATGCGCCTTTAACAGCTTCATAAGGATAGCCCTTCCCAGCCCCGGTCAGCAGCAAAGCTTTTCTTTCAGCAATGGACTTTCCTACAGCAAATGCCTTTTCGGCTATTTTATTGTCCGCAGCAAATCCGGAGCCGCAAACTGCTATTTTCATAGAGCCAGCAAATTAGCCAGTGCTTTTATTTTTTCCTCTTTTTTGTCAGGTTTTCGTTAAGGACCCTTACCTCGTTCCTCAAAAGCCTTGTTTCCTCGATGTGCTCCTTGATAATTATGCCCAATTCCTCTTTGACGCTTTCGTTGCTGTCAGTAAGGATAACCAGGAATATAAGTATCAGCCAAAGAAAAACAGAGGTTAAGAACTGCCACGAAAGCCCCGGCTGGTTATAGTATATCCGGTTTATGAACCAGAAGCCAATAATGCCAATTATTATTCCCGTAAGGAGCAGCAGTTTCTCAAAAAATGTTGATACCTGAAATCTTTTACAAACAAACTTAAACATTGCAAGCCCCTCTCAATATTCTTTGTAGGTCTAATTTAAAAATGTTTACATATTTTGTTAATGCAGGGCCTTTACAAGCTCCTTTGCAGCCTTGTTAATGTCTTTTGCATTGTACAAAGCCCTTCCTATAATCGCATGCCAGCTTTCTCCTGCGGCTTTTGCTCCCTCTGCAATATTGCCTCCCTGCGCAATCAGGCCAGGGGAATAAAAAACAGGCTTTATTCCTCTGGCTTCCAAAAAAGCCCTGTAAAGCCTTATTTTCTCCGGCTTGTTCCCGGGAACAACATAATCATTAATTTTTTCTCCAGCCGCAATCTCATAAATCTTTAACGGCCCTTTGTCATTGATAAATCCGCCATCATTCCCTAAAAAGGCCTTATGCGTCATATCCCCCCCTACAATGACTCCAAGCTTTTCCTTTCTGCACGCTTTTATCCAAGCCCTCTCTGTTTCCGGGCCTGTTAACGGAAACAATATGGCAGCGTTAACACCTTTAACAGATTCTGCAAACTTTTCTCCCAGCTCAGGTATGTCCGTAGCAGCCTTCTGGTGGTCATAGATTATTGGAAGGTCGGTATATTTCCTCACCGCATCAACAACAGCAGGAATCCCGCAACGCAAACACAATTCCAAACCGATTTTGTAGGCGCCAACCCCTTCAACAGAACAGGTTTCCCTGACTAAATTTTTTAGTTTGCCTAAATCAGGAACATCGCAGCTGGGTATTATGCTTTTTTTAAGCTTTATTATTTGCATTTTTGTTTTGGTTTTTTTGGTACATTACCTGTTTTGCTTCAAATAAATCAATATCTCATTATGCTTAGCATCATCAATTATGTTTTTTTCTTTCATATAGCTTAAAAGCTCCTTTAGTGTTATTAAAGAATGCAGTTTTATACCCTTTTCTGCAAGAGCTTCAACTCCGCCCTGCTCCCTGTCCAGAACAATAAGGACATCCTCAACAGTTCCTCCGGAATGCCTTATGCCCTCAACAAACATCAGTTTTGAATAAGCGTTTGTTGCCATGTCATCAACTAAAAGTGTTTTTGCCCCTTTTTTAATAACACCCTCAATCATTTCCATTGTGCCATAGCTTTTAGGCCTCTTCCTCACATAGATCATCGGTATTTTTGTCTTTAGGGAAATGGCTGTTGCCAAAGGTATCCCTGCTGTCTCTGCCCCTGCAATAACTTCCGGCTTAAGTTTTTTTACAGCCTTGACAAGCTCTTCTGTCACAGTTGCCATGGCAACGGGGTAAGAAGGCAGGACTTTCAGGTCAACATATATCGGAGTTTTCCTCTCCATTTGCAGAGAAAACTCCCCAAATCTGACTGTGTCTGCTTCTACCAAGGCTTGCGCTACTTTTGTGTTCATACCAACTGCTAGTTAGCCTGTCCATTATAAATTTTTTCATTTAGGATTTTATTTTTAGCTGAAAATTAGCAGAAAACTTAAAAAGCGCTTGAGTTTATATTAAAATTATGAAAACAGGCATCTGCAATATAGAATTTAAGTCCTGCATTATGAATGCCGCTGGTCCTTTGTGCACTTGTTTAGACGAATTGGAGTCCATAGGAAAATCTGAATCCGGGGCTATTGTTATGAAAACATGCACGTTAAAGCCCAGAGAGGGAAACCCGGAACCAAGGATTTATGAATTTGAAAAGGGAACATTAAACTCAATAGGGTGGGCAAATTTAGGATATAAAAAATATGGGGGATTTATACCTAGGTTAAAGAAGTACAAAAAACCAATAATTGCCAGCATAGGCGGATTTAACGAAGAGGAGTATGCTACAATTTCTAAATTTCTTGAGTCAAAAGGAGTTGACATGGTTGAATTGAATCTATCATGCCCTAATATTGAAGGCTTCCCCCCTCCTGCATTTAATATGAATCTTGCCAAAAAAATCCTAAAAAAATCAGGAAAAGGTATTGCTATACCTATGGGCGTAAAAGTTCCGCCATACTTAGACCCGGTATTCTTAAAAAAAATAGCAGGTACTTTTCTGAAGTGCAAAATTGATTTTGTGACATGCGTAAATTCTGCAGGAAACAGCCTTATTATTGATGCTAAAAAAGAGAAAAGGGTAATTGCCCCGGAATATGGTGGGCTAACTGGAGCCTCGATTAAACCGATTGCACTGGGAAATATCAGCTTATATCACCGTCTTTTTAAGGGAAAAATTCCAATAATAGGGGTAGGGGGAATATTTTCAGGGGAAGATGCTTTTGAGCATTTGCTGGCTGGAGCTTCTGCTGTTCAACTGGGGACAGCTTATCTAAGAGAAGGCCCTGCAGTGTTTAGGAGGATCGACAAAGAGTTGAACAGCATCATGGAAAGTAAAGGCTATAATGAAGTAAGTGCGGTTACCGGTAAAATTTGAAATAAAATGCAGCTAAAGGAATTAAAGCAGCAGTATGTAGAAGCAGTTTATGAAACTAAGTCCCTGCTAATTAAAGAACAGCCGTTTGATCTTAAGTCAGGCGGAAAGAGCCATATTTATCTGAACCACAGGAATTTTTTGTCTGATTACAGATATTTGGGATTGGTAGCTAATATTTACTTGAAAGTGCTAGAAAAAAAAGTAAAGGGCTACAAATTATGTGCTGTTGATTCTGTTATGAGCCCAATAATAACCGGCGCAATGAGCATTTTGGGCAAAAAAGATGTAGTGATGGTTAAAGGTAAAAAATTGGAGCATGGAACCAAAGAGGACATCTATGGAGAAATTTGTGGTGAGGTTGTGATTATTGACGATATGAGCTCCACTGGCGGAACTTTAATAGAAGCTGCAAAGAAGCTAAGGGAAAATGGGGGGCTTGTAAATTATGCTGTAGTAAG
This sequence comes from Candidatus Woesearchaeota archaeon, assembly GCA_019323655.1. Lineage (GTDB taxonomy): Archaea > Nanobdellota > Nanobdellia > Woesearchaeales > GW2011-AR4 > JACPJP01. The sequence goes on from JAHWGX010000072.1 coordinate 24,388, forward strand.
TGCTTGCAGGGATGAAACAGCTGAGAAAAATCTTGGAAAAGAAGGGATTGAATTGCTAAGCATTGCCGGCTTCAAAGAGATAATTGAACTTTTAATGCCCCGTTTAACAGCCAAAGAAAAAGATTTAGTCAGAAGGGAATATGGCGGATAGAGTTACCTCCCCCACCCTTCCGGATTTTTTGACCACTCCAGTACCTTTTCCTTTTCATCATCTCTTATATAATTTTCCTTGGTGGCTGCTTTAACCAAAGTCGTAAAATCTGTCAGAGTTGCTATCTTAACATTTAACCTTTCAAAAGATTGTCTTGCTTTATCAAGCTCGTAGGTAAAGATTGCTAAACAGTAATTTACCTTGCAGCCTGCTGACCTCACTGCCTCTACACCATTTATTGAAGAGCCTCCTGTTGATATTAAATCCTCTATGATAACAACAGTTTTTCCTTTGTCAAGTTTTCCTTCTATAAGGTTTTCCTTTCCGTGATCTTTTTCTTTTTTTCTTATATAGACCATCGGAATATTAAGCTCTTCAGCAATCCAGGCTGCGTAAGGGATACCGGAAGTTGCTATGCCTGCAATCACATCAACTTTTATTTTATTGCCTTTTATCAGTTTTATAAAAGCGCTGATAATTTTTTTTCTTTCTTTTGGGTAGGACATAATAAGTCTGTTATCTGTGTATATTGGAGCCAAAATTCCTGACACCCACTTGTAAGGCGGATTGGTTCTTAAGCTGACTGCCTTTATTTTCAGTAGAATTTTGCTGATTTCTTCTTTATCCATAATCAACCTCCTTTCCCCTTATTTTATTAATCTTTCCGTTTTCAAAAATGATATTTCCATTTGCTATTGTCATTGAAGGCCAGCCTTTTAGCTTCCATCCGTTGAAGGGGCTCCACCCGCATTTCGTAAAAAGCTCATCGTTACTGACCTCCTTTTCCATATCCAGATCAACGATTGTTAAATCAGCATCAAAACCTTCCTTAATAAAACCTTTGTTTTTTATCTTAAATATTCTTGCAGGATTTTCGCAGCATAGCTGGACCAGTTTTTTTAATGTTAATTTTTTTTCACTTACTGCATTTAACAGCAATGGAAGCATTGTCTCGCATCCAGGAACTCCATACGGATAATTTACCTCGAGCTTCTCTTCTTTGGTATGCGGCGCATGGTCTGTTGCTATTGCATCCACATTCCCGTTATGGATTCCTTCCCACAGCGCCTTTTGGTCTTTTTCTGCCTTTAGATGGGGCTTCACTTCCCCAAAGCTTCCAAGCTCGTTCAAGTCTTTTGCAGTAAGAAAAAGGTAGTGGGGGCATGTTTCAACAAATGCGCTGCTTTTTTTACCCTCCCTCGCATAATGAAGCTCTTCTTCTGAGCTTATGTGGCAAAAATATAAATTACTGTTTGACTGCAGCTCTAATGCCTGCAGTATATTCTCATTTTCTGCATGCACTGCAACTGTCTTTCCGCAGGAGAATATATTTTTTAATGCATTAGGGTTGTCAATTTTCAAGTTTGCAGTAGTGGAGCCCATATAAACCTTTACTGTTGCAACACAAGCTGCTTTTTTTATCTCTGCTATATTGTCGTCAGTAGAGCCAAAATGAAAGCCATAGTTGACAATGCTTTTTTTTGCAAGCCTCCTTTTTTCATCGAGCCTCTGCAGATTGGTTGTAGGAGGCAGGGTATTAGGCATATCCAGTATAGTTGTAATTCCGCCTGCAGCCGCAGCCATGCTTCCTGTAAGAAAATCCTCTTTATGGGTCAATCCTGGCTCCCTAAAATGAACATGCCCGTCAATTAATCCCGGGATTATTATCTTGTTTTTTGCATTAACGACCTTGTCAGCCTTTAATTCCTGCCCGGTTATCTTTGTTATTTTATTGTCTTTAATAAAAATATTTTTCTTGATTAAAGCATAGTCCTTGTACACTTTTCCATTTTTTATTAAGAGGGACATTTTAACTTGTTTCTATATCTTCTATTTCTTTTAATTTTGCATTGTTTAAGCTACAATGCTTTTCTCCAGTTGATTGCTTGTTTATTAATATTCCTTCATCAAACAAATCCTTTATTGCTGTATCAACAATTTTTTCTCCACGTAAATGTTTTGGAACACAATTTCTTAAGTGAACAGTTTCTGTATGGGCGCCGCCAAATTTCCTCTTGTTTTTCAGCATCCTTATCATCTTCTTCTGGATGAAAATAATATCTTCTTTGCTGAATTTTGCCATTAAAACAGAGGTTTAAAATGCCTATTTAAAACTTTTTAGATATGTTGCAAATTTGCAATGCTATTGTTACAAAATAGAAACATTTAAATATAAGTGGATTCTTATTAGCAATATGAACTTTCAAGACGAAACAACAATATTCAGGGAATTATTTGGAGACACCCCAAAAGTAAGGATTTTAGAATACTTGCTGGAAGGAAGGGAGTTAGACCATTCTATGGGAGATATAGCAGAAGGCGCTGGGATAAACCGTGTTACGTTATTCAGGCTATGGCCCCAAATAGAAAAATCAAAATTAGTTTTGCGCACAAGAAATATAGGAAACGCTAAATTGTTCAAATTAAATATTAAGAATCCTTATGTAAAAAGCCTTGTTGAGTTATTTGATAAGCTAATAAATGGGGAATTTAAAAAATCAAGTGTGGAGAAGGAAATGAAACATTAGGTATTGTGCAGTACTGATATCTTCTTCTAGAATCTAACATATCCTGTAATTTTTAGATTAGTACTGTTTTACCTTTTTTATTGGAAAAATTATGAGCGCGATGAATGATAATCTTTTAGGGCAACTTTCCTTCCGCTTTTTAGCCTTGCAAAACTGCCGAAATCCGGCATCTCATTTAATTGTTCTGAAGTAAAAACAGGCCCGTCTTTGCATACCAGTTTGCTATTGCACATGCACGATCCGCACACCCCAAACCCGCATTTCATTATCCGCTCTAAACTTGCTTCACAATCAATTTTATGCTTAGTGCATATATCCACAGCCTTTTTCATCATTATCTCAGGGCCGCAGGTATAAACTATTTTTATTTTGTTTTTATCGTTATTCCCTAATAACTCGTCTAAGATATCTGTTGTAAACCCTTTCCTCCCATAACTTCCGTCATCTGTTGCAACCAGCATATTTTGGTTTTTGAATCTCTTGAGGTAAAGAAGCAATTCCTTATTCCTCGCACCATTGATAATTGCAGGATTTTTCAGAACGTCAATTAAAGCAGACAAAGGGGCCATTCCTATCCCTCCGCCGACAATGCACGCATTGTCTTTTGCGGAAAAGCAGTTTCCGTAAGGCCCCCTTATGCCTACCTTATCGCCTTTTTTAAGGCCCAATAAAGCATGGGTAAACTTTCCAACTTTTTGTGTTGTAAATGCAAATTCATCCTTTCTTTTGTAAGAAACAGCCATCGGCCTTTCATCCAAGCCCGGAATCCAGACCATAATAAACTGCCCCGGCTTGCTGTCTATATTATTTTTGAAGAAAAATGATTTGACGCCTTTTGCCTCTTGAACAACTTTGTCTATTTCAAACATTTGGGGAATATCGTTTTTGCAGGTTTCATTGCATGGCATTTTTCGTTAACCTTTATTTTCAACTTAAACAATTATTTGCTCAGTTATTTCTTATTTTACACATTCTCTCTTTTAACATTGAAAAAAAATTAATAATAATTCTAAAATTTTCTTAATGTCGATTAGACGGAAAATTTCATCTTATTCTGTTTCTGAAATTTATTGTTTTATTTATGTGCCGCCCCCCTTATCTCATCCAGGCTTTTTACTTTGTTTTTCTTCATCCAATCCTGCATTTCATCGCACACTTTTTTGAAAACACCTATGCCGCGGAAATAAACGCCTGTCCCTATTCCGACGGCAGTAGCGCCTGCCATTATCATCTCCAAGGCATCCCTTCCGTAAGTAACCCCTCCCGTGCCTATAATGGGTATTTTTACTGTCTGGTAAATGTCATAAATGCATCTAACAGTCACCGGTTTAACCATCGGGCCGCTTAGTCCGCCTACTTTGAAGTCCATAACAGGCTTTTTTGCATCAATGTTTATTATCATCCCCGGACCGTGGGTGTTCCCCATATTGATTGCATCGGCCCCTGCTTTTTCTGCAGCTTCTGCGATTTTTCCTATTTCCTGGGTATTGGGGGAAAGCTTCACAATAACAGGAAGTTTTGTATTTTTCTTTACGGCTTTTGTTATCTCATATGTTGCTTTAGGAGTGCTTTGGCCTGCTAAGGTTCCGAAACCCGGAGTATGGGGGCATGATAATGGAATTTCTACAGCTGCAAATTCATCAGACAGGAAACTTTTTGCCATATATGCAAAATCCTCTTTTGTGGTTCCGATAATGCTTGCAATAACCGGAGCATTAACCCCCTTAAGGCTGGAAAATTCTTTTTTTGACGATTCCAGTCCAGCATTAGAGTATCCCACGGCATTCATCATGCCTCCCTCAAAAGCAATAACAGTAGGGTTATTGTGGCCAAACCTCTCATCTTTGCTTACAGACTTGATAATTACAGCGCCTGCTCCGGAATTTGCAACTCTGATTAAGGATTCCCTGGTTACCCCTAAAACTCCTGAAGCAAGTACAGTTGGGTTGCGTAGCTTTATCCCGCATAAATTTGTCTGGAGCATTTTACAAAAGCGATATGTCCTCTTTATCCATGTTTCTTTCGCAGTAATGGCATCTAAGCTTTATCGGGCTTTTATTAAGAACACAGAACCGGGTTGTTGCTTTCTCGTTATTCGTTACGCAATTTGGATTTGAGCATTTGATTATCCTGTTGATTGTCTGTGGTACCGCAACTTCTATTTTTTTCTTCACCTCATAATCCTTTATTATGTTCACTGTGGCATCAGGAGCTATTAAGGCAATTTTATCAACTTCCTCTTTTGTAAGGTTCTTTCCCCCGATTTTTATGATTCCTTTCTTGCCCATCTTTTTGCTTGGCAGGTTTGTTGCAACCGAGATGACGCTCCTTACGCCCTTGAGGTCAAGAATGTCAACTACTTTTAATGTTTCACTGCTCGGGATGTGGTCTATTACTGTCCCGTCCTTTATCGCCGAAACGCTAAGCTCTTTTTTCATTTTACCTTGCCCAAAACCAGTGCAAGCAGGGCTTTTCTTACGGGTATGCCGTTTGCAGCCTGCTCAAAATACACAGCATGCTCTGTCTTGTCCAGGCTTTCATCTATTTCATCTACCCTCGGCAGAGGATGCATTATCTTAAGCTCCTTTTTCACATAAGGAAGCAGGCTTGCATCCAATTTGTAAATCCCCTTGTATTTTTCGTACTCAATTGGGTCTGGAAACCTCTCCTTCTGTATCCTAGTGACATAAAGCACATCCAGACTTTTGCTTACTTTCAGCAAGTTTGCGGTTGTATAAAACTTTATTTTTTTGTCTTTCAGCTCGTCAAGATATGTTTGCGGCATCTGCAGCGCCTGGGGCGCTATAAAGTAAAAAGTGGGGTTAAAATGGGACAATGCAGTTGCAAGGCTGTGCACTGCCCTCCCATATTTTAAGTCTCCTAACAGACCAATATTTAAGTTATCCAATTTTCCCTTTACTTTTTGCATTGTATAAAGATCAAGCATTGTTTGTGTTGGGTGCTGGTTTGCTCCATCGCCTGCATTAATCACGGGCTTTGAAGATGCTTCTGCAGCGAGCCTTGCCGCTCCTTCCAGAGGATGCCTTATCGCTATAACATCAGCATAAGCATCCACCATTTTTATTGTATCCCATAAGCTTTCTCCTTTCTTAATTGAGGTTGCTTTTGCTGTTGCAAACCCCATTACCTTTCCTCCAAGCTGGGCCATAGCGGACATGAAGCTCAGCCTTGTCCTCGTTGAAGGCTCAAAGAACAGGTTTGCCAAAACTTTGTCTTTAAGCAGATTCGGATTTGGCTTTTTTTCCATAAGCCTTGCAGTTTTCAGAACAAAAAGCAGTTCCTGTTTCGAGAAGTCGTTTATGGAGATTATATCCCGGTTTTCGAAATTCATATTAAAAAAATAATAGCCTGTTTCTTGTTTATAAATCTTGTGCTTCCCAGTATACACTATTGGTAAAACAAAGGCAGAAAAATTGAAAAGAAGTAACTATACCCAAACCATGGTACCATATTGAGAAATAGGGCTGGTTTTATAAATGTTTTGTAAAGGTGCCTGGTGCGAGAGTGGTTAGTTTAGAATAAAACAGAGTGATATGGTTGTTAAGTTCAATCTCCGAGTTTTAACGGAAAGCCCCTTATTGTATATTACATCTTAACTAAGAGAACTAAACCAATTATCATTAGAGAAGTCAACAATATCCTCAATTGGTTTATGTAGTTTACATATTCTAGGATATGCCTTATGGAGGTTATACTCGCAAGAACAATAACCCAATAGAGAATCAGAGATTATTTTAAGTTTATCATCATTGCTTATTTCCCATTCAACATTGGTTGTTGAATTAAAAAAATCTAGATATAGAGGTAATGCTTCATCACATTGTTCATTAAATAAATATCTTTGAGCTTTACAACTCAAAATTGGTGGATTAAATCTAATAAATTCCTCTTCAATTTTATTTAACCATCTAATAGATTCTGGATAATTTTGTTGGTATAAATACACATCTGAAATAGCCTGATTTACAGAGTTACAAAAAGACAGTTTTTTATCATTAAATATCAAATACCATTCATCACAACCAACTAAAGCATTCTCAAAATATTGTAAAGCTCCACTCAGATTTCCTTCATAAAATTCTATATATCCTAATTTGTACCATGCTGATGAAGCATCAACATTTAATTTAGTTACTTTAAGAAATTGTTCTTTTGCTTTTTCATAATCTCCTTCTTGTTTATATTTCATTCCCAATTCATATTCCTTGTAACTTATATCATATAATGCATTTTTATCTGCTTGGATCTTATATTGGTTGGTCAATTCACAACTGGAATCTACACATATTTGTCCATCATTATTTCCTTCTACTACAATTTGTGTATTGTTATCTCCAATAATAAAATTTTTAATTACAAATTTACCTCCAATGAAAAGACAAATTACTAAAGCGAGCACTCCTATCATAATTGAAACTTTTTCCCATTTTTTCAAACGTTTAAAATCTCTTTTCCATTCCTTAAATGTTGCCATATAAACTGCTAAATTATCTAAATTAATAAATTTATCGGGGCTTTCCTAACTCGGCGACTTTGCGGACGCAGTTTTCCCACACTTCATATAGGAAAAGGATTAAACAGGAACTTCCGTTGTCAAATACAATCAGAAATCAGTGCTAAATTTTAAGTATGGGGCTGGGCTTTTCACTTAAGGTCTTCTATGATAACATTCATTATTTTGCTTTCTGCTTTCTTTAAATGATTTTGAAGGGTTGTCCTGGGAATTTTTAATTTGTTTGCCAATTCTTTAATAGAAATCTTTTTAGGATACATATAGTAACCATATTTATAAGCACACTCAATTGCAAAAGCCTGTTTGTCAGTTAAATTGGTCAAATAATGCTGGATGAAAACAGCAGGAAACTCTTTCTTTAGCTTTAAAATATTCACATCTGCAAACTTTTTTAATTCTGTATAAAATTTATTTAACGTTCTTTTATCCCAACTGCCCAATTCCCAATATTCAAATCCTTTATATGTTCTAATAGGCCTAACAAAGAAAAGGTTGCTGTCATATGCATGGCTGACAGCTTCTTCCAATTTAATCAATGTGTATAGCTGATTTCCTTTCCTCTTATATTTGATTATTCTTTTATCATTCCTTAAGGATTTGAAAAATTTATTTTTTTCTTCATCAGAACCTTTTATCCAACTGATGTTTGTATGGTATTTCTGCCCATCTTTTTCAAATAAGCTTAGTGTGTAACCAAATTCTTCAATATCATACTTAAGTGTCCTTGGAATAATCCAGCACCCTTTATGTTTAATTCTAAACTTTCCCACCCACATGAATATGGGAAGCAGCTTCATATTTATAAAAATAACCAAATAATAGTCTTATGACTACTAAAAATTATTATTAGTCAACAAATTTCCAACAGTCATGCCCTATTACGGAGAGGTTAACGGAAGATTGATTGCAAAGAAAGGTCTTGCAAGAGGTGCATGTGATGACCACCAGCGCCATGAAGATATCAGCAAAATATTAGATGAAGCAGGACAAGAAGTAAAAAGTTGTCTAGAAAATGTCTTAACTATTGAAGGCATAACTGAAGCGGGGCAATCCAGACCATTAAAAGACTGCTACTTTGGCCTAGCTTCTTATTGGGACGCTTTCTTGCACACAGGAAGAATTGGTTCTCCATTAGGCGTATTTGACATGCATGTAACTGGTGAAACAAAAAAGGCCGTTGAGTTTGCATTATATTTCATAGACAGATATCTATGGATTGAGGATAGTAATACTAAAGTTAAGAAAATATAAGCCCAGCCCCTTGATACTTTTGTTGAATATATCGCATTCGCTCAGTCAAAGACGCACCTATTTCTGACTTGTGGAAAGCTCAGCTTCTAAGCAAACAAGTTTGGGCTGTGCCAAAACAAGATTGTAAGCGGATATTAACTATATCAAAGAAAGGGGAAGGCCAAAATGGGTTAAAGAGTTTACATTAAATGAAGTTAAAGTAGTCTAAAAATTTTTTATAAATTTCTGTAAATTCGTCTTCTTCATTGGTAATATCAAATTTCTGTAGAATCAAACAGAAGAGCCATTCTCCATCAGGAGAAACAATAAATAAGGAATCGCTAATCGCACCCGGCTCTATGGGGATTATAATTCTTCCGGTTATGGCTTCTCTTCCCTTAAAATTAATTTTTTCCGATTTTTTTAAAACTGGACCTTCTTCAAACCAGGAATATGCCTCTGTTTCCCAGTCAGCATCTAATTGGACAATATTAACTGCCATGATAGCGATTTCGTTTAAATTTTCTTCAGTAGGTTTTTCCTGAGAAGATATTACTGCAAAAGAAGATCCTCCGGTATAAGCATTCTTTTCTCCAAAACCGCCATAAGGTTCCCAATCTTCAGGATACTTCATTTCAAATCCATACTCCTCGTTCCTATAAGTTTTCCAATCGGCAGTTTCAACTTCTTTAGCTTCAAGTTGTTCTTCAGATTTCACATCCGGCTCAAGGGCTGGTTGCACTTGGGGTTGTGTTAGTTGTTCATCAGGCTTTTGAGCGCACGCACTAACAAACAGCATTAAAATAATTATAATCATATGAACTAGTCTCATTTTAAAATGTCCTATATTCTTATTAATTTTAATTATACACTTACCTTTAGTTTATTTAAATATTTTTATATTTTCGGATTGTGCACATTCTTTTTTTTAGAATTAAAGGTTCATCTATTTTGGATGAAGTTGCAAATCAAAGATTAAAGTTTTATACAATAATTACTTCACACTCCCAAAATACTCCTTAACCCTCTCAACTATAGACTTCAAGTAAAACTTCTCAATCTTTTCCTCAAAAATTGCGCTTAGCTCTTCAAACTCAGCAATCCTGTAAGAGTTTTTTACTTTTTCAACTAAAAACAAGTCCCTGAGCCTTTTTATCTGCCTCCTTATATTTGAGGATGCCACCCCAGAAAGTGCAAGGTTGCTTCTTTTTCTCGAATTTATAACATCTTTTACAATTTCCTCGCTTGCCAGGAGTTTTTTTTGCCTTTTGGCTTTCAGCAAAACATGCAGAACATCCACAACAACATCTCTTGAGTCGCCTGGCTGCAATAACCCCACAGACAGGCATAGCTTCCTCACAATTTCCCTTTCAGAAAGCCTTGACGGCTTCTCATATCTTCTTAAGGTTATCTCCGCCAGAGGAATTTCCTTTGATATTGTCTTTTTCATTTTTTATTATAAATTTTCAGCAATGATAAAGATTACCCATTATATTGATTATTTATTAAGCTTTCTTTTTTGTAAAGTAAAGCTGTAAATCATGCAATTTTAAGAAAAGCTTAACAAATAAATTCCGCCGCACTAAAAAATGCTTCGCATTTTTGGTGCCCCAAAAATCCTATGGATTTTTTAGGGCTTCGCGGCAAAATTCAGTCTCGGAAAAAATTGTCTGGGAGGAAAGCGGGCGAGAGCATCTGCTTAAGCGAACTCTCGCAATTCACGAATTTTTGCCTCGGGTTTATTGCAATAGATATGCGAGGCTTTTTTTAGTGGCAGTCAAAAAAAGCCGAGCACTAAATATTGTGAGCGCGACAGCGCGAACATATTGAAATCTGACTATAGAAATATATGTTAACATAAAATTGCAGGGCAAATTTAAAATAGCGAATATAACCTTAAGAATTTGTTTAATATCTTTTATTAATCCGTTTACACACTCAAAAACAGAAATATTATTAAATATTTGAAAAATAACCGCAGATACATGAAAAAAAGCTTGGTGATAGTCTTCATAATAATCTTAGTTTCATTTCTTATTGGCATATATTTTTATCCTCAGATGCCTGACAGGATGGCATCTCACTGGAACGCAAAAGGGAGTGTTGACGGCTACATGCCAAAATTCTGGGGCTTGTTTTTAATGCCCATAATTTCTGCAGTAATGCTGGTTATGTTTATCCTAATCCCTAAGATAGACCCCTTAAAGCAAAACATAAAAAAATTCAGGAAATATTTTGACTGGTTTGTAGTGCTTATTATTGTTTTTTTATTTTACATTTACCTGTTGGCTATTATCTGGAACCTTGGTTTTGTGTTTAATATGACCAATATGATGCTTCCGGCACTGGGAATATTATTTTATTACGCTGGAATTCTTACCGAGAATGCAAAAAGGAACTGGTTTATTGGCATCAGGACGCCCTGGACATTAAGCAGCAACAAAGTCTGGGAAAAGACGCACAAGCTGGGTGGAAAACTGTTTAAGATTGCGGCTTTATTTGCTTTTGTGGGCATACTGTTCCAGGATTACGCATTGTGGTTTGTGCTTGTGCCTGCAATATCCCTTGCAGTATATACCATTTTTTATTCCTACTTTGAATACAAAAAACAAGTTAAATAAACTTAAAACCAAAACATATTTATAAACAGAAAATACAGTCAGATTAAGATGGCACAGGAAGAAGCACTCCAGCAATCAAAACAGCACAGCGGATTTTTTCGCAGCAAGGACTTGTCTGCCCAGCCTGACCTAAGCTTCTTTACCCGGGACATAGGCAATTTAAGCAGAAGGCTTAGGCTTATAGAGGAAAGCTTTACTAACATAAGGATGGCTTTGCAGGTTACAGAGCAGAATATGCTCAGCAAAAATAAAGCATTTTCCACAGACATACGCACCCTTAACTCTGATGTAAGGGACATTAATAAGGAAATCTCGGAAATAAAGGAAAGAATAATTGACATGGTAAAAGAGCTGAAAGAGAGCGCAAAAAGGGAGGAAGTAAAAGTTTTGGAAAAATACCTGGATTACTGGAGCCCTATTAAATTCGTCACGCAAAATGAAGTTGAGGAGGTTGTCAGGGAGATTCTCAGAAGAATAGATTCTGAAACAAAAGAATCCAAAGAATAAATAGAAATATTTATATAGCTTTTATAGTAGTATTGCACATTGCTTTTAAAAAAGAGGTGAGTAGATGGCCTTATTCGGCTTCGGAAAAAAGAAGCAGGAGGAGAGAATTTTCGCTGCCCCTGGTGTGCCTCTTGACCAGATTAAAGTCATGAAGCAGAGGGGTATGGGCGACGACCAGATAGTTTCAGAACTTGAAAAGCAGGGCTATAATTCTTCCCAGATTTTTGATGCCTTGAACCAGATTAACCTGGCTGGCCCGGGGTTTGGGAACCCCCCAAATTCGCAAATCCCTGTTTCTGATTTTCCTCCGGTGCAGCAATTCCAGCAGCAGCCGCCTCCGCAACAGCCTCCGGTTTTTCAGGATATGGAACCCCCTGTTGCCCCTCAGGGCATTATAAACAAAGACCAGATTGAGGAAATGACTGAGGCAATCATAGACGAAAAGTGGAAGGAATTCGAAAATGATCTTAAGGTGATAATTGACTGGAAAGAAAAAAAAGAAGCGAAAATTGCCCAGCTTGAGCAGCAGGTAAAGGATTTGACAGAAAACTTAAGTACCTTAAATAAGAGCCTAGGCGGCAAGATATCAGAATACGACAAAAACATAACTGATGTAGGGACGGAAATCAAGGCTATGGAAAAGGTCTTTCAAAAAGTGCTTCCAAGCCTGACAGAGAGCATAAACAAGCTGGAAAGGATTACAAAGAGTTCTAAACTGGCTAAGAAATAGCTATGTCTGCTTAGAAGCCAAAAGCCCTACAGTAAAGACCGCTATAGCCAAAATAAGGATTACGCCAAGAAAAGTGGGGTGAAATATTACTGTGGACATCTTTCCAAAATCTTCTCCCCTTTCCGGGACCTCTATATTCTCCCTCACTACTGCCAAGCTTCCAACAATAAGCGCAATTACAAGTATAGCAAATACAATTCCTTTCATTGCCGGAATAGAGCCCACATCAACATTGCCGAACATTCCAAATGAGACAGACACTATGGCTATAAGAACCAAAACAACAGCAAAAACAGGCGCTATCTGCTTTACAACCAAAGTAGCCAGGTCTGAAATTATGACAAAAAAAGCGACTAAAAGCCCGATAAGCACATTGATAACCTGGTTCTGCCCCAAAGCCTTTGTGTAAAGGAGTATTGCATAAACAACCAGCCACACAAAAAGGAATACAAAAATAACTGAAAAATTTTCCAACGCAGTCATATCAAGAAACGTTGCCATTTTTACTTTTTTCCGCCGAATAATTCTCCAAGGTTAACACCCAGCCTGTTTAAGGCTCCTACTTGGTCCCTTTCTCCTCCGCCTGTTACAAATGCTATTATAATTCCAAACACAAGCAGCATGATGACTACTGCCACGGCATTTGAACCGAAAGTTCCATCCAGCCACCCCATAAAACCCGGCTCCCACCATCCGGCAGCGCTTCCAAATATCCACACAATGGCCACAATTGAAAAAAATGCAATCCATCCGGGCATAGTCGCGCCTAAGAACAGCCTGTCGTGTGCAAATACCCCTATCAGTATCATCAAAGCTATAATTGCCACAACAAGCAGTGAAACAGAAGGCAATGCCGAGTTTATGACCTCAATGGGATCGTAACCTGCAGGATAATCTCCGGTTATGTGGGGTATAACTGTAACGAGAGAAAATACAATAGCCAGGCCAATGTTCATATTCCTCTTTGCTTCCCCCAAAATCCTGGTTTTCTCAAGTACTGCAAATAGGATAGTAAATATCAAAAGAAAAGGAAGCAGTATTTCCATAAAAAGTTCCCATACGCTGGAACTCAAAAAGTCTTGATATTCAAAAGCGCTAGCCATAATAATACACCTCTCATTTATTGTTATTTAGACTTTGTTTCAGTTTTCCTTTCCTGGGTTATATAAACTATGAACAGGACTATCAAAATAAGCAGTATTACAGACCCTACAATTTCCCCCTTATCAGTGCCCTCAAAAAAGTCGTAAACGTCTCCCATCCAGCCCATTGCTTCAATGAAAATAAAAAACAAGACAATAAAAACTATAACCATAAAAGTTGTTTTCCATCCTCCTTCCAGAAAAACGCCATGGGGCTCTTCCTTGAAAAATGAGCCTACGAGAAGCAAAAATAAGACTATTGAGAACAGCAGAACAACAAAGTTTGAGGAAACCCTGGTTATTACATATACAAGCTTTGAAGAAGCTACAACAAGGAATGCTATTACAAAAGCCGCTGCTGAATTAAGATTTTTTTTTGTATACTCCTTGCCCTCTATTTTCTCAACTCCAAAAACCTTTGTCCTCTCCAAAAGGGCAAAAACAACAGTAAAAACAAGAAGGAAAGGTAGCACTACATCAAAAACCCCTATATTGTTAAAAAAATCTAGTATTTCCCTGAATGGAGTCGCCATCTTTTTACTCTTTTATTAGCCCGATAATATTTAAACCTTTCGAAAAATAAGCTGTGGTGCAATCCTAGGCGTCTGTGCCATTGTTTGCCTTGTTTACAAAGTAAACAATGGCAAAGGCCAGACGGAGCTTACCATGTTCCTATACAAAGTATAGGGTTATGGTAAGCGGAGTAGCATAGGATTGCACCACAGCCCAAATCAAAAAACTTTATAAAACTAAGCAGTATACAGGATTAAAATGCTGAACAAAAAGGAATTCAAAAAAATAAGGAAGGAAATTGAAGATTCTGATGCTAAGAGGGAGCTGGTAATACAGCGCTCCAGGGAAATAATAAGCTTGTCCAAAAGGATCATCTATGCCCTGCATAGGGGTGATGCCAAAGCTGCAAGTTTGTATGTAAAAGAAATTGAAAAAAAGAAGAAAGCCCTGGGGAATATGCCCCTGCAGCTTGACACAAATATAAACCAGACAGCCCTGCAGGAATATGTCGAGGCTTTGTGCTACTACCATTTTCTAGAAAACAAAAAAATACCTACAAGCACCTATTTAAAGGTGGATAATGAAAGCTATTTAATGGGCCTATGTGACCTAACAGGGGAGCTTGTAAGGAAAGCTGTAAATGAAGTAATAAAAGGAAGATTTTCACCCGCAGTAGAAATCAAGGGCCTCGTTGAGGAAATCTACTCTGAGTTTCTTAAGTTCAACCTGAGGAACAGTGAGCTAAGGAAGAAATCTGACCAGATTAAGTGGAACTTAAAAAAACTGGAAGATATTGTATTTGAGCTAAAGATGAAGGGCAGATTGTGATGGCACTAAGGACAAAAACCTGCGGGGAACTTGCTAAAAAAGACATAAAAAAAGAGGCAGTGCTTTGCGGCTGGGTAGCTTCCAGCAGAGACCATGGAGGGATTATTTTTATTGACTTAAGGGACAGGTATGGCATTACGCAAATAGTTTTCGATCCTGAGCACGACAAAAAAGGCCATAAAGAAGCTGAAAAATTGAGAAGAGAAGATGTTATTGCAGTAAAAGGCAAGGTAAGGACCAGAGGGAAAGGCCTTGAAAATCCCAAGCTTAAAACAGGCCGGATAGAAGTTCTTATAGACGAAATTAACGTGCTGAACAAAGCTGAAACACCTCCTTTGGAAATTGATGACCGGGTTGAGGTAAATGAGGATGTAAGGCTAAAATACAGGTACCTTGACTTAAGGAAGCCTGGGATGCAGAATAATATGCTTATAAGGCACAAGGCTGTTAAGCTTGTAAGGGGCTATTTTGATTCTCTCGGCTTTCTTGAGATTGAGACTCCTATGCTTGCAAAATCAACTCCTGAAGGCGCTAGGGATTACCTGGTTCCAAGCAGGGTTAATCCCGGAAAGTTTTATGCCCTGCCCCAAAGCCCCCAGATATTAAAGCAGATTTGCATGATTTCTGGTTTTGACAGGTACTTCCAAGTTGTAAAATGCTTCCGTGATGAGGACTTAAGGACCGACAGGCAGCCTGAATTTACGCAGGTAGATGTTGAGATGTCTTTTGTTGAGGAGGAAGACATTCTTCAGGTAACAGAAGGGCTGATGAAAGAGCTATGGAAAAAAATACTGGGCAGGGACCTGAAGGTTCCTTTTAAGAGGATAACCTATACAGAAGCAATGGATAAGTACGGGACAGACAAGCCTGACCTGAGGTTTGGCCTGGAGCTTGCTGATGTGACTGATATTGTAGGCAAAAGCAGTTTTAAGGTTTTTACGGACATTGTCAATGGAAAGGGAAAAGTCAAATGCATCAACGCAAAAAAATGCGGAAATTTCTCAAGAAAAGAGCTTGACGAGCTGATTGAATTTGCCAGAATTTATGATGCAAAAGGCATGGCGTGGATGAAAGTCACTTCCAAAGGCCTTGAAAGCAATATTGTAAAATACTTTGATTCCGAAGTGCAAAAAAAGCTTATTAAGGAAACAAATGCAAAGGACAAAGATTTGCTGCTTTTTGTTGCTGACCACAAGCACCATATCGTGGACATTGCATTGGGCCATCTAAGGAACGAGCTTGCAAGAAGGCTTAAGCTTATTAATGATAAGGAGTATAATTTTGTGTGGGTCACTGACTTTCCTCTGCTTGAGTTTGATGAAGACGAGCAAAGGCATGTTGCTGTGCATCATCCTTTTACCAGCCCAAAAGATGAAGATCTAAAACTGCTTGACTCTGATGTTGAAAAAGCTAAGGCAAAAGCCTATGACATAACCTTAAATGGCATTGAAATAGGAGGAGGCTCAATAAGAATTCACAATCCAGAGCTCCAAAAAAAGATGTTTAAGGTTTTGGGAATTAGTGGCAAAGAAGCAGAGAAAAAATTCGGGTTTTTGCTAGATGCCCTTAAATATGGAACTCCTCCTCACGGAGGCATAGCTCTTGGCCTGGACAGGATAGTTGCAATACTAACCGGAAATACTTCAATAAGGGAGGTAATCGCATTCCCAAAAACAAAAAACGCAGAAGACCTAATGGTGGAAGCGCCAAGCGAAGTTGAGGACAAGCAGCTGAAAGAGCTGAATATTAAGCTGGATCTAGTTAAGAAAGAATAGTTGTTTGCTGGAGTTCAGGGATTTGCAAAATGAAACTATTGTCATTTTCTGTAAGCATAATTTTTAGAAGACCCCACGATTTTTCATAATTGATCTAATAGGAATTACTTCTTGCAATGATTAAAATGGAAGAAACGCATCTGGGCTAATTAAGCGATGAGCTTGTTGGAATCTCCAGTAACAAAAAGAGGCAACTGCGCAAGGCATTATATCAAAAATTATGCTGGCCTTTTTACAGTAGTTTGGCACTAGGGCATTCCTCTTAATTGCCTTGATAATGTCATAGGGGTTGTTGAGGGGGTAGTCAGTCTCGCAGAAGCTGTTTCCTATTTCCCTTAAAGTATGGGCATCGCTGCCAGCAGTCTTTGGTATTTTATGCTTTTCTGCGAAATTCTTAGCAATACTATTAGTGAACGAGTGTGAATTGTAAACCTCAATTCCTGTTATTCTTTTCCTTAGTTTTAGTACCATTTCCTTTTTTAGAGAGAGTTTCAAATTAAAAGGGTGGGGAATTACCGGGAATCCCCCCAAATCCTTTATCCTGTCTAATGTTTCTTCTGCAGAGAGTTTTGGCGGCACATTTTCCTCTATCCCGTACGCCAAGATGTGGCCATCTTTAGAGGATATTTCCGAACCTTTTAAAACAATAATGTTATACTTTTTTGCAATTTTGGAAGCAACGATGCCACCGTTAACATTGTCATGATCCATTATCGCAATCGCTCTGAATCCGCTCTTAAATGCTACTTTTAGTATTTCGCTTGGCTTTGACATTGAGGGAGGCATCCAAATTTCTGTTCCGAAAGTGTTTTTAGAATAGCAGGAATGAATGTGTAGATCAAGTTTAACCATATTTCAGCCCTCTCCTGATTTTTATGAAGTCCCTAATCGTATAGTAGGTCAATAAGAGAGAAACTCCAATCAATAATGGATTAAGCAGATTTTTGCCTGACAGGACAAATATAAAAAATGCAGTGTAAACCAAAAGTCTCGGGCGCAGGGTGTACATTGTTTCGATGTGCATCTTTTTTTGAATTATTGTGAATAAGACAACAACAGGGTACATGGCAACATAGGCCATTGCTAGCAAGGGGTTAAGTAATCCAACACCTACAAATCCCATTGCAGTAGCGGTCACAACAATTTGGTCGCAAAAACCGTCTGTTACGGATCCTGCGTTGTTGCTTTTTTGGGTATATCGCGCTAAAGAGCCGTCTACACCATCCAGGATAAAGGAAACCGCAAGTAAAGCTGCAGAGAGTTTCAGGCTAAAGGCAATCACTACTGCAGAAGACACTCCAACAACAACTGAAGCGTATGTTACCATATTGGGTGTTACACCCCAGCAATCCAATAGGCTCAGCAAAGGGCGAAAAAGAACAAGTCTTATGCTTTCAAACACAGTTCGGAGGACTCTTTCAGATCCTGTCCAAGGGTCGTATACTGAATTTTCTCTGAGATGCATATCCTGTTATAATCAACAAATACTATTTAAAGGTATCCTTTTGGTATACTAACATACTAATTCCATCAATAGTTAATTGTTGATATTCTGATAGATTCTTTGAAGAAGTTAATCCTCTAATAAAAAATAAAAATGCATAAAATTTCTTTGTAACTGACTTTTCTTTTCCAATCACCTTTAAATACTACCAAAAACTTCCAATTATTATGGAAATAAGCCTTATAACGCAAAACTTAGGCAAGGTAAAAGAATTTAAGCTAATTCTCGGAGAAAAAATAAAAGTTAACCATGTCAATATGGAATACAGGGAATTAAGAAGCGACAGCTCGGGGGAAATAGCAGAAGAAGCGGCAAAAAGGCTTTGTGAGGAATTGAAAAAGCCTGTTGTTGTTGAGGACTCCGGATTGTTTATTAAGGCGTTAAATGATTTTCCCGGGACATGCTCATCTTACATCCACAAAAGAATAGGGCTAAAGGGAATTTTAAAATTAATGGAAAATGCAACCGACAGAGCCTGCTGCTACAAATCCGCTGTTGCTTACTGCGGGCCGGGAAAAGAGCCGGTAAGTTTTTTAGGGGAAGAAAAAGGCGCCATAGCGAAAGAAATAAAAGGAAGCCATGGATTTGGCCATGATCCTGTTTTTATTCCTGAGGGAAGCAAAAAAACTTATGGAGAAACAAAAAATTGCGAAAACATTAAAAAATTCAGGAGAATTGCAGTTGAAAAGCTGAAAGAATATTTAGAGAGGAAAGAATGATCCAAAAAATAAAAGACTTAATGGCAGTAAAGGAGCAGATTGACATTATAAAGAATAACATAAACTATGCGACAACTTCTGTAAGTGAATTAAAAAGCGAAGTCGAATCGCTGAAACAGCAGATAAGCGAAGAAATAAGCGGTATTAACAGCAAAAACAATGAGTTTTTCAAAAATTTTGATGAGAATATCAGCACAATAAAAACTATAAGGCATGATTTTGAAAAGGAGCTTTTTGACTTTAAGTTGTTAAGGTCGCAGATGCAGAAAAAAATAATTGAGAAGTTTGAGGAAGAGCTTGGAAGGGAGCTTAAAATACAAATTGAAAGCCTAAGGAATGATGCTGAAAGCTACAATGAGCTCAAGAACAATATAGTGGAGATAAGCAAAAAAGTAAATAACCTGGGAGAAGAAATAAATAAATTTGCGGAGATAAGCAAAAGCATCAGGAAAGAGGATTTTGAGCTGACAAAGTTTTCAAAGCAGCTTCTTGAGACTGACAGGGAAAAGCTCGAACTTATGAATAAGATAAATATGCTCGAAAGACTAGTTTCAAAAATGAGAAGGCAGGAGTATATAACAAGGTAAAGTATGAAAACAAGAAAAGCAAAAGCAAAAGATGCAAAAGGAATTGCAAATGTTCTTGTCGCGAGCTATAACATTAAAGGCATAAAGGAAGGGATAAGTGTCTTCAGAAGCGAAACAAAAAAATCTCATAACTATATCATTGCAGAGGATGCTCAGAAATTGAAGATTTCTGGCACCAACTCTGCTGGCAATAAGAAAATAATTGGTATTGTAACCTGGCTTATGCACGGGCTTCCAAAACACCAGCTATGCGAATTGGACAGGATTGCTGTTCTTCCTGAGTACAGGGGAAAAGGGGTTGCAAAAGAGCTGTTTAATGCTTTGGTTAAGGACGCAAAATCATTCTATAAAAAAAACAACTCAAAATTAAGGAAGCTTTACCTTTTAACACACGCTGACAACATAAGAGCCCATAAATTTTATGAAAAGCTAGGCTTCAAACATGAAACAACATTAAAGAGGCATTATTACAATGACAAGGACGAGTTTGTTTATAGTATGTTTTTTTGATTAAAGATTTTTCTTTTCCACCATTTTATCGAAAGCAGGAATCTCATCCCTAATAAGAGAGTTTTTAATCCTTAATAAAGTATCCGGCCTGTCAGTGATTATGCTGTCGACGCCCCATGCTATTAACTGCATCATCATGTAAGGATTGTTTACTGTCCATACATTTACTTTTAATCTGTTTTGGTGGGCCAAATCAATTAACCCTTTATTGACCATATCCAACGGAGGATTTACAGCTTCTGCTTTCAAAGCCAAAGTTCTTTTGACAAATACCCCATTATAATGGTTTTTTGTGATCTCACCTCCGCTGTTGTAGATTCCCTTTTTAACTAAGTGCTCGAACCCTAATCGTGTCGATGCTCCAAAATCCTCGAAAAGAGCAGCAGTACGGACTCCCCCTGCTATCTGTTTCATAATCCAGAGCATTTCATGGTTAAATGAGGAGATAATATACCTGCTTTTAGGAACAGCATACTTTGCAATTAGCTCAATCACTCCATTTCCAAGCTCAAATATTTCGTCTTTGGTTGCCTTATGCGCCTTAAGCTCAATATTCATGCTACACCATCTTGGAAGGAATCTTATAACATCTTCCAGTCTGGGAACGTTTTCATTGATCCCTTTTATTTTAAGTTTGCTTAGCTCGTCCCATGATAAGTCCCTGATAAAGCCATGCCCATTTGTCATTCTATCAACAGTGTAATCATGCATAACGATAACCTGCCTTTTTTTGTCTGTTCCTAGTGCGCAAAGCTGGACATCAAATTCAACCATCTGAGCTTTGCACTCCACAGCCTTAGCCATCGAGCCTAATGTGTTCTCGGGGTACAATCCTCTGGCTCCCCTATGGCCAACAATCATTACGCGTTTAGCATTCTCTTTCAAATCTTTAGTAATCTGCTTGCTAAAATGCTCTTTTATCTCATCAAGAAACTTCAAATCCCCTTCAATTATTTTTTGCTCTTCTAAGATAAGCTGAATAAAATCCTGAAAATTGCTTTTTACTCCCCATTGGATCTGGTCTGAATAAACCATACCTAACTGTTTAGAGAGAATGTGGCTAAGGCTCCTTAAGCTTTTAAGCAGCTCAGTTATCTCCTTGTCGTAGCCAGTTTTCTTATGTTTCCTCAATTCATGAAAAAAACGCAATGCATATTTTTTTTCTACAGCCTCTTCTTTTTCGTCCTTTACCATTAAGTTTTTTACTCTTTTGAAAAGCTTGCTCAGTTTTTTAATGTCTGCTTCATCAAAAGACTTAAGGTACTGCTGGACTGTTCTTAGCTTTTCTTCGTTAATCTCTTTTAGCTTTAGGAGTTCCTTATATTCTCCAGCTAATCCCGGATACTTTTGAGAAATCAATTCTGACTTAGTAAGTGGCGACTTATTATTACCCATATGCCCTCTTTCAATATACCTATATTTATAATTTGCGTTTTAATTAAAATCTATTTCAAAATATTTTTATAATTCTAAATAGGCATAAAGACGGGAAATACTCGTGCACCATATACAAGCACAGTCAAGAAAGAAGAAAGCCAAAGATGCAAAAGGAATTGCAAATGTTATAGTATGTTTTTTTCTGGCGGACCATAGTAACCTCTTTTATAGTACCTTTTCCTAGCCGGTATTTCCCTTTTCCGCACCATTCTTAAAAAACTGGGGACATAACCGCTAATCAAGGAATTTTTAACTTTACGCAAAATATCCGGCCTGTCAGTAATTATGCCATCCACGCCCCATGCTATCAACTGCATCATCATGTAAGGATTGTTTACTGTCCATGCGTTTACTTTTAACTTATTATCATGGGCCAGCTTGATTAAGTTTCCGTCAACCATATCCACTGGAGACTGCATAATACGTGATCCCAAAGCCAAAGTGTTTTTAACAAAAGACCTATAAACGATTTCTCTGGGAACTAACTCTTTCTTTATTATGTGCTTAAGCCCTTCCCATTTGAACCCCAACCAGCCCTCGGCTCCGAAGTCCTCAAAGGAGGGAGCAATAGGATAAGGCATAGTATTTTTCACCAGTTTTAATATATCACGATTAAATGATGAGATAATAACCCTGTTAGGAGGCATATTATATTTTACAAGTACAGCCCCTACAGCTTTTACAAGATTGTTCATTTCTTTAAGGCTTGACCTATACGCTTTAAGTTCTATATTCAGGTTTATGCCTTTACCACGCAGTTTTTTTATGATATCCTCCATTTTTGGGACTGTTTGACCGGTGTTTCCCACTTCTAAACCTCTTAAATAGTCCCATCCTAACTCCTTGACCAATCCCTTGCCTTGGGTAGTTGTATTAACAACGTAATCATGCATAACTATAACCTCTCCGGATTTGCAAAGCTGGACATCAAATTCAATCCTCTCGGCACCAGCAGTTAAAGCTGTCAATACTGAAGCTACAGTATTCCCGGGAAAAAGTCCATTGGCCCCCTTATGACCTATTATTTCTACCCTTCTTGCGTTTTCCTTTAGCTCATCATCAATTTTCTTGCTAAAATGAGTTTTTACTTCATCAAGAAACTTTAAATCTACTTTGATTATTTTTTGCTCATCCAAGATAAGCTGGATAAAATCATTAAACTTGCTTCTTAACCCCCAGTTAATTTGGTCTTCATAAACAAGTTTTAATTGCGCAGAAAGATTATTATTTAGTTTTTCCAAGCTTTCAATTAAGTTCTTTGTTTCTTCAAGTATCTTTTGAGAGTAAGCCTCCTTATTTTTCCCTTCTTTTATCCTATTAAGAAAACGCAGTGCATATTTTTTTTCTACAGCTTCTTCTTTTTTATCCTCCACCATCAATTTTTTAATTCTTTTGAAAAGCTTAGTTAGTTTTTTAAAATCTCCCTCATCAAAAGACTTAAGGTACTGCTGGACAAGTTTCAGCTTCTCTTCATTGATATCCTGTAGTTTCAGAAATTCATTATACTCTTCTGATAGGCCCGGGTAGTTTTTAGAAATCCACTCAGATTGGATAAAAAGCATGCAATCATACTTCAAATAGGTTCTTTTTATAATTTTCTGTTTATACTTCTTACAAGTTTTTAATTTTTCAAAATATTTTTATAATTCTGAAAATAATGTAATAATATGCTGATGAAAAACGATTTCCGGTGCAACAGATACTGCGGGCAGTGCTGCAAAAAATTAGTTGTAAGGGTAAGCAAGGCCGATATAGAAAGAATAAGAAAGCTTGGTTGCGATGAAAAAGATTTTCTTGAAAGGGATCTGCTGTACAGGAACAAGTTTATCCTGAAAAAAAACGAAAAGGGATGTATTTTCCTAAAAAGGCATAAAGACGGGAAATACTCGTGCACCATATACAAGCACAGGCCGAAAACATGCGTACATTATCCTTTCTTTTCAAAAAACAGGGCTGTTAAAGGCTGTATGCCTAAAGACATGTTTCCGAGCGCGTTTTTGTCTGGCTCTTCAAAAAAAATTTATTAATTTCAATAAACAAACATTTTTAATGAGTTTACTTTTAACAAGCTAAATGAAAGAGAGCCGTGTTGATGAATTTATCAGGAATCCTAAAAAAGCTTTGCTGAAATTGACTTTTCCCGTAGTGATCGCAATGCTTGTGCAGATAATGTACAACATCGTGGATACTGCTTTCGTCGGAAGGCTGGGCACAGAAGCAATTGCTGCCCTGACATTTTCATTTCCCCTGTTCTTTATTCTTGTGTCATTGAATTCCGGATTGGGAATCGGGATAAACTCAAGAATATCAAGGTATCTTGGAGCCAGAAACAGGGATGGCGCTGAGAATACCGCAATGCACGGAATCTTAATCTCACTGGCTCTTGCTCTGGGAGTTTTTATTTTAGGCAGCCTAACACTAAAGCCTCTGTTTTTATTGTTTGGGGCAACAGGAAATGTTCTGGCTTTGTCCATAAGCTACATGTCCATAATTCTTTTAGCAGTTTTTTTCATGTTCCCTTCTTTTGTGCTGAACAGCATTTTCTCTGCCCAGGGAGACACAAAAACCCCTATGAAGGTTCAGATATCCGCCTTAACATTAAACATAATCCTGGACCCCTTATTCATTTATGTCCTGGGCTATGGTGTTGTAGGAGCAGCAATTGCTACAATGCTGTCTTTCCTGCTTGCCCTTCTGTTATCCGCATATTACATCAGAAAGAGGTCTTATCTGCGTATAAGCTTGAAATATTTCAGGTTCTCTTTCAGCCTGATAAAAGATATATTTTCTGTTGGAGCGCCTGCCAGCTTCATGATGCTGCTTCTTTCAGTTTATATCATATTCATCAACCGCTTTATGTCGCATTTCGGAACTGATTATGTCGCGGCTTTTGGAATAGCTTCAAGGCTTGAAAGCGTTGCGATAATGCCCGTTGTTGCACTGTCAATGTCAATGTTAACCTTAGTTGGCATGTTTTTTGGCGCAAAAAGATTTGATTTGCTGAAAGAAACCAGCTTCTACAGCATAAAAATAGCGGTTGCTTTTACATCGGCAATAGGCATTGTTTTCTTTGCAATGCCTCATTTATTCCTGAGAGTCTTTACCCCTGACAGCACATTGTTGGGCATAGGCTCTGCTTACCTTAGGATAGACGTATTTACATTTCCATTGATGGCTGTAAGCAGCATCATAAGCAGAGTTCTGCAGGGCATGGGTCTTGGGCTGCCGGGGCTTGTGATCAACCTTGTAAGGGTATTCATCTTTGCAGTCCCATTAGCTTATGCATTTGTCTTTATTTTAGGCTATGGCTATCTTTCAATAGCTGTTGCAATGGTCATTGGCGGAATTGCTTCAAGCACAACTGCAATAATCTGGCTCAGGGTTAAGACTAAGGTGCTGAATTCCAACTAAACGAAGTTTTGGGTTGCAGTCAGCAGAGTAGGGCTTTTTACACAAAGCCCGGAAACTGTCAGCATTAATAATCAATAACCTTTTTAAATGAGGCTGTATTCCGGATTCATATTATTTTTGGAATGTAAAACTGGAGGTAATTTACGATGAAAAGCTTCAAAATCAACATTGCAGACCCAAATACAAAGAAATGCTATAAGACAGAGGTCAAGGATGCCCAGGCAGCGCCTTTCATAGGCCTAAACATAGGGGAAAAAATAGACGGAAACAAAATCGGCTTTGATGGCTATGAGTTTTTGGTAACCGGAGGAACAGATTACTGCGGTTTCCCAATGAGAAGGGGTATTTTGGGCATAAGAAAAAAAATAACAATATACAAGGGGCTGGGCTTCAGGGGAGGATTGAAGGGGATTAAAAGAAGGAAGACTGTCTGCGGCCACAAGATTAGTGAAAAAATCAGCGCAATAAACCTTAAAGTGCTTAAGGAAGGGGCAAAAAAACTTTCTGATATGTTTGGCTCTAAAAAAGAGGCTGGAGAGGCCAAGCCTGAAGTAAAAGGAGAGCCGCAAAAGCCAAAGCAGGAGAAGAAAGCCGAGCAGCCCGTGCAGGAAAAGCCGGAAGAAAAAGCAGAGGCAAAAGAAGCTGAAAAGGAAGAAAAAAAGGAGAAAAAATAAAACTTGACTATGGCAAGAGCCAAAAAAACAGCAAAAGCCGCTGAAAATGCCGGGAAACCAAAGCAACCAAAAGAGATATCCATTATATCCCCTGTATCCTCCGCCAAAAAAGAAAAAGTTCTGCAGCCTGAGCTCAATATAGGCATGGTGGGGCATGTTGACCATGGAAAAACAACCCTGCTGGAAAGCCTTTCCGGAGTATGGGCAGACACTCATTCTGAGGAAGTAAAAAGAGGCATTACAATAAGGCTTGGCTATGCAGACGCTGTCTTCTACAAGGAAGGGGATACCTACACAACAAAACCCCAAGACAAGTCCAAAGCAAAAGTATTGAGAAAAGTCAGTTTTGTTGATTCTCCTGGGCATGAAAGCCTCATGGCCACAATGCTTTCAGGAGCCACAATAATGGATGGCGCTTTGC
Source organism: Candidatus Woesearchaeota archaeon (assembly GCA_019323655.1). Taxonomy (GTDB): domain Archaea; phylum Nanobdellota; class Nanobdellia; order Woesearchaeales; family GW2011-AR4; genus JACPJP01. Next base: position 50,210 of record JAHWGX010000072.1, read on the forward strand.
TGCTGATAGCAGCAGATGAGAGATGCCCTCAGCCTCAGACCAGGGAGCATCTGATGGCGCTTCGAATAATAGGTATAAAGAACCTTGTCATTGTCCAAAACAAGATTGACCTTGTTGACGAAAAAACTGCTTTGGAAAATTATAATCACATCAAGGAATTTGTAAAAGGAACTGAATATGAAAACGCTCCAATAGTACCCTTATCAGCACGGCACAATGTTGGAATAAGCTCTTTGATAGAGGCCATTGAGGAAAACATACCTACGCCCAAAAGAGACGTAAGCAATGAGCCTATTATGCTTATCGCAAGGAGTTTTGATATCAATAAGCCAGGTATACTGCCCGGGGATATGGTAGGAGGAATTCTAGGGGGAAGCATGGTACAGGGTGTGCTTAAGGCAGGAAGTGAAATAGAAATAAGACCTGGAAGAAAGGTAATGGAAAAAAATAAGGAAGTATGGAATCCTTTACAAACTAAAATTATTGCATTAAAATACAGCGGGCTGTCAGTAAAAGAAATATCTCCTGGCGGAACTGCAGGGATACTTACTTCCCTTGATCCTTCGGTTGTAAGGTCAGACCAGCTTGCGGGTTCAGTCGTAGGTTTGCAGGGAAAGCTGCCAAATGTATTATACGAAATCACTTTAGAGCCGAACCTTCTGGAAAGAGTTGTAGGAACAGAAAAAGAGCTAAATGTCGAGCCTATAAAGCTTAATGAAGCCTTAATGCTGAATGTGAATTCAGCAGCCACTGTAGGTGTAGTAGCCGGATTCAAGAAAAAAAACATTATTTGTAGGCTAAGAATGCCTGTCTGTGCAGAAATAAGCTCCCGTGCAACAATATCCAGGAAAGTAGGCAACAGGTTTAGGCTTATAGGCTATGGTAAGATTGTTGAAGGGAAAACATCCCCTTAAGTCTTCAGTGATAATATTCCTCTTTCTTCTCCGCTAAGGCTCAGTAGAAAGTAAAATAAACAAGTAACCCTCTTACCGAAGTAAGAGGGGTGGTTGGAGAGACCAACCACGATGAAACAAAAAAACACAATAGTAAATAAAGTTAAGCATTTGCTTAAGCGATCTGGGCTGCCAACATACCTTCATAATAAAGGCCCAAAGCGATTTAAATTTTGGGAGCTTTGCCTAGGGCTTCTCATCAAAGAAGTTTTTAGGTTAAGCTACAGAAGAGCTGCTGCATTCCTTAGCGAGTTCTACGGAATCCAGCTTCATTGGACTACGCTGCAAAAATGCAGAAAGAGGGTTCCATTGTCAGTCTGGAAGCTGATTTTGGGCATGACAACAGAGGGCTTTGTTTCTGTTGCAGCTATTGACGGAACAGGATTGCAGAGAAGCAATCCAAGCGCCCATTACCTTAAGAGAATTGACCATGACAAGAAAATAACGGTTCCCATAATGATAACCTCCATGGTAGATGTTATGAGAAGAAAATTCCTGGCAGTTAAGCACCATTCCGGGCGTTGCGGGGAAGTTGCTGATGTTCTATATCTCGTAGACCAATTTCAGGATGAAATTGATATTATTCTCATGGATAAGGCATATGATTCTGAAAAGCTTCATCGCTGCCTAAGAGAGCAAGGGATTTACAGCATTGCGCCTATTAAGAAGAACTGGGCAAGAGGACAGATAAGAAAGCAGCTTAAGGACTGCTTTGATTATGCTCTGTATTGGCAGCGCAACATAGTTGAATCTCTCTTCTCAGCACTAAAAAGGCTTTTTGGCTCTCTTCTCCATTCCCGTTCTGCACGAACACAACGCGCAGAGTTGTATATGCGGCTTATTGCCTATAATTTAAGGGCTAGGATAAAGTTTATTTTCTACTGAGCCCTCCGCTAAAAAAAATTTATAAACTCTCAAATTAAAGAAAGCAGAAATGAAAAAACTTGGCAAGAAGGCAATTACAAGAATATTCAAGTTTGCCATCTTGGTTTTAGCTGTTATTCTCCTGTTTTTCCTGATAAAAAACAGCTGGAATGTGCCAAGCGCCTTTAAAAATATGCTAAGTTTGTTGGGAATAAAATAAGCATATGCACGATTTTCTAAACCAGTAAAAATGGTGTTTTTAGTTGGATAGGATGTTTAAGCAAAGCGAAAAGTTTATTAAATTCAATCGAAATGGAAGTTATAAGCAAGTATTTAAATAACAATTTAACTCTTTAAAGAGGTGAATAAAAAAATGAAAAAAATACCATTAATATTGGGTTTATTCATACTTATGGTGGCTTTTGTAAATGCACAGGAAGATACAGTAACACTTGCCAGAGAACAGGTAAAATGTGTTTTTGCAAATTCTGATAAGGTAATGCAAAAATGCTATACTGATGATGGCAAATTTGGATGTTCTGGATTAGGAACATGTGTAGCAGATGTTTCTGGTGAGAGTGG
>JAHWGX010000073.1 GCA_019323655.1 Candidatus Woesearchaeota archaeon
CGCTATTTTGTTTTGTGTATGTGTGCGCAGCTTCGTCCGCAGATTATTCTGCGGCGTAGCCGCACAAAAATTTTTCTGAGAAAATGCGCCCTGAAGGGCGGGGGTTTAAACCCTTAGAGCACTAATAAAAATTGGTGATTTAAAAATGAAAAAATATAAAGAAATTCATATTTGGAATTTTCCCCCAACTTTAATATTTGTACGGCTAAATGACAGTTTCAGAAAAAACTTGTTTAACAATTTTATAAATAGATTAGGTTCACAGCAAAAAGCAATAGATTTTATCAACAAATCTGCTAGAATATATAAGTTACAGAGAAATCATAGCAGGCTTAATTTGTATTCTTGGATTAAGGGTGGAAAGTTTTTTAATGGAAAAGAAAAAATGGTTAATGTGCCACTATGGATATTAATAGAGATATCAAAATTTCTGTCCATTTCTAAACAAATTGACAATGAACTAATGTGGAGTATAGAAAAAAATGTTAGGTTTTATACTAGCTTAGGAAATGCAAATTCAATTATTAATCCAAAATTACCAATAATAGTAAATCCTGAATTTGTATCTGTTATCTTTCATTTTTGTGGTGATGGTCACTTAGGAAATAAGAGGGATTGTTGTTCATATAAGCAAAAAAATAAGCAAGGCTTAGCCAATGTTCTTAATAAATTAAGAAATTCTTTTGGCGATTTTGACCATAGTAGAAATGAATTTGAGAATTATAGGTTAAACATACCAAAGACAATAAGTGATATTTACAGATATTATTTCACTTTAACTAGTTTGAATACATTTGAAGCGAGGATTCCCAACTCCATAAAATCGCTTCCAAAAGAATTTTTATTGGCTGGCTTATGTGCATTTATTGTAGATGAAGGAAATATTGGAGAAGTCATAACTGTTTATTCAAAGAATAAACCGCTTTTGGAGGACATAAGGGAAGTTACAATAAAATGTGGCTATATCTGTCATGATATTAAAGAAAAATTTGCAAGAGGAAAATTTGATTGTTACAGATTTAGCATATCTTCAAAAGGTTGTGATAAGTTATATAATGATATTGTCCACTTATCAAAATACTTTCCAACTTGCAATTTAGCCCATAAAATGGAAAAATTAGAAAAGCAAATAAAATTTAGAAAGTCAAAAATTTTTGCAACTTCTGTTGCTTATTAATATTATTTAGTAAAATACTTTTTTTAATAATATCCTCAAGTTCAACACCGAATTTTTTCTTTGCTAAAGTGATAGCATATTTTATTAATAGTTCTTTAGAACCAAACTCTATTGGTTTACTACTCATCGCTTTACGTGCACTTTCGCGCGTGACCCAAACACCAAGCGGCAGGGTGTAATCTCCTGTAATAAACCTCAAAGCCAAAACGCTTCCCTGCCTTTTCATTTCATTTAATTTTTCCAGGGCAGCAAGCCTTACTGTGTAATAGCCTCCTGCAGTTTCCTCTGCATAATATTTCCTTCCTTCATAAGGCTCGTAGTCAGTCATAAAATTTGTGGGATTGGAAACAGGCATCTCAAACAGCTCATAGCTCCACACTTCAGGAAAAAATAAAATTAAATAATAATTTCCAAGATAGCCTCCAAAAAAAGCAGAGTAATTTATTTCATTGCAGTTTTTGATTTTTTTAATCAAATGCTTTCCCAATGCATCATCAGTTGCTGTAATCGACCATCTTGTCGGAACTAATTTCCTGTTCTTGCCTATGCCCAAATTGCCGACGCTTAAAATCCTCGATAAAAAATTCTCGTCAAACTTATTCTCATACAAATAAATCAAAGCATCATTTGCCCTTAAGTCAGTGTCATAATGAGCTTTCTGGACTTTTGTATGAATCTTGGGGTTGGAAGTGAGTTTTGCCTTCCTTAATTTTGCATTTGGGCCAGTAGGAGCAGCAAAGCTGTCAGCATTCAGCCTAAACTTAGGCTTTTCCTCAAGAGCAATTTCAATATCTGCTGGCACTGAAGCCATTGCAGCTTCCTGGCTTAGCTCAAGAAATTTGCTTTTCTGTCTTGCACCGGATTTGAAGCTCGAGTTTATCAATGAAGACCTAAAGTCAATTATCCTCGGGATTTGAAAATTATTTACAGCCCAGTATTTTGGCGCGTCATAAAGCCACGATTCACCGCTTTCATCAGGCGGAGCAAGAATTCCGACATTGATGTTTGGATAATCGAACCTGGAAACAAAAGGGGCAACAGCATCGCTTGAAAAATCCTTTTTTATCAGTTTGCTTTGAACTTTAAGCCTTGAATAAGCTTTATTGCACACAGCGCAGTTTGGATTTCCGCAGTTGAACAGCGGATGCTTTTTTGCCGGGGGAATTTTCATAAGAGAATAGAAGATGCTGAAGGATTTAAAGGTTTTTGATTTATTTTGATACTCTTAACATACTGCTTTTTTATTCCATGTATTGCGTTAACATAATATTTACCACCAACTGTTTCTGTTTTCAATGGCAATTTTCAGAATTTAATTTCTTTTTTAGGATAAATTATTATAACTGCGCTGTAGCCCTCAAATTTTCTGGGTACGCTTAGGGTTATTCTGCCTTTACGCCTTTTTTTTGAATATCTTACTTTTACTCTCCTGTGCAATAATGCTAATTTTTTGTTCATTTTATGGTTCACCTTTTTTTACAAATTTTTATGAATCTCCTGGAAACATTAACATTATATTAATCGCCTCTTGCCATCATTGCCCCGCACCTAGGGCATTTTTTATCAATGCATGGAACCCCTCTTTGCTTTTCTTCCTCATGGCCGCAATTTGGGCATCTGCATGTTCCTATTGGCCCTGCTGCAAATCCCCCCATCCTTCCTCTTCCTCTGCTTTGTCCTCTCACCATACCTGCACCTTGACCCATTCCTCGTCCCATACCAGTTCCTCTGCCTTGCCCTATACCTCTGCCAAAGCCTCTGCCTGCTCCGGATTGCTGCACCATCTTAAAATTACCTCCTTCTATTCTTATTGCCTTACCATTTACCATGGCATCTGCTATTTTTTTTCTTGCTGTTAAAATCAATCTGTGAAAAGTTGGCTGGGAAATCTTCATTTTTTTTGCTGCATTTTCCTGGTCCAAACCCAAAAAATCTTTTAGCCTAATAGCCTCAAATTCATCAACAGTCAGTATAGAGACTTCTAACTCTACCATCCTTATCCCAGCAGGCTTGAAATAAGTCACATTAGGCATCAAGCCTATCATCCTATATCGTCTTGGTCTTGGCATCTTATCCCTCTGTTTTATTTCAGGACTTCGTTGACTTTTTTATCTCTGACCTCTTTAAATTTTATTCCTGCAGCCTTAAGCGCATTTTGCATATTCAAACCAAACTTTCCGCTTATAACCAAATCAACTTTTTCGTTTTCAAGCATCTTTGCAACTGCAAATCCTGCTCCCTCACCGCCAACTGCAAAAGGGTTTTTTATTGTTTTGACAAGCTTTTTGTCCTCAAAAATGAGGTAAAAATGCGCCCTGCCGCTGACCTCGCTTACCTGCGAGTTTTCATCTTTTCCTGTTGCTGAAACAGCTATTCTCATGTTCCCTCCTCCATTATTAAATTGATGGCCAGGCCTTGCAGCACTGAAATAAAAACCATGACAGCTGTAAGCACGATGACATAATTTAACCCAAAATACAGTATCATAACCGGCAGCAAAGGAATTTTTACAGCCCGGTTGTACAGGAAAGCTGCAATAAAGCCATATTCAACACCTTGCTTTTGCAAATCACTAAGCAAAGGATACCACATATAGATTGGGCCTGAGGACAGGATTCCTGCTGCTATTGCAATCAGCCAACCCTTGATACTTTTTTTGCTGCCAAAGTACTTTACTAATTTTTGCGGGCTGACAAAATAATTGGTTACTACCATCAATACAAAAACCAAAATAAAAATGAGGATTAACTTTTCTATTATTTTAAATGCAAAGGCGACCGAAGGCAAAAACAAAGATGGCTTGATTAAGCAGGCTGCTGCAAATATAACTATGGAGATAAGAAGAAAAATCCATCCCGCAGGGCTTTGTTCGCTTTTTTGGAGTATCCCCATTTTGTTTTTATTATTCTTTTTTTATAATTTATCGCGGTTTATCATATCAAATTAAAGATTGAAACAGTTATTATTGCAGCTATTATTACAAATACAAAACTTGCAGCGTTCCTGGCTATTGCAAATTTTTTTCCCAACAGCATTGCTTCAGCCGGCAACTGCACTAATCCGACTGTGACCCATGCAACTAGAAAAGCTGTGACTGCTATTAAGCTGACGCCTTGCGTTAAAAGCTCTCCTCCTAATATATAACTGGTTACTGGATTACCGGCAAGAATACTTCCCATAATGCTGCCAATAAAAGGATCCACAAAATATTTTCCCCTGAACAAAGAAGTATAAGCTGATTTTGGTATCAGGACATTTGCGAGGCTAATCAGCAAAATAACCCCCAGGAGTATAGGCAGACTTCTATACAGGGCTTTTGCTGACTTTTTTACTGCCTCCATTAGCTTTTGTTTTTTCATTTATTTTTTGCTTTCCAGCTCTTTAATTCTTTTTTTTATTGCTTCCAATTCCTGCTTTAATGCTTTTTGCTCTTCTTCAACAGCTTTTGCTTCATCTTCAAGCATTTTCCTTTCTTCTTCTTTGGTTGGCTGGTATGGCTGCGGGTAAAGCTGTTCCGGGTAGGGCTGTGCTATTGGCGCTGGCATAAATCCGAATTTCCTGAAGCCGAAACCTCTTCTGAGGCCCATGCCTTTTCCTCTTCCAAATCCTCTGCCAAAGCCCCTTACAGGCATTGGATTCATGTAGCCCGGCATATTATATCCTGCGCAATAACCTGCTCCTCTTCCGGTCATAGGCCCTTGGCCTGTTGGTCCTGTTCCATCTCCCCAGGGCATTTTTATCCACCTCCAGTTGTTTTAATTCTAATAATGAATATATATTCATAACTACTATTTAAACTTTTTGGTTAGCAGATAGAATTTTTCTTAAAAAATAAAAATCAGAAGATAAAACTTACACTCCAAAAATTCCTGAAAGCAGGAAAACAAAAATTGCGCCTGATATTATCCCAATTGCAGTAAAGTGCTGGTGCCCATGGTTCATCGCTGTTGGTATCAGTTCGTCCAGCGTAAGAAAAACCATTACTCCTGCTGCAAAAGCCAGAGATGCTGGAATTACTGACGGCACGAAATCCTTAAGCGAAGCCAAAAATAAAGCAGCTGCCAAAGCTCCAATAGGCTCAACCAATCCGGAGAGCAAAGCTATTTTGAAAGATTTCCACTTGCAGACACCGCCTTTGCATAAGGGCAATGCAGTTGCAATTCCTTCTGGAATATTGTGCAAGGCTATTGCAAACGCTATGAACAATCCAAATTTGGGCATATGCATATACCCGGCGCCTACAGCTATTCCCTCAGGAATATTGTGTATTGTAATGCCGATAGCCATCAGCATGCCTGTCTTCAATAATGCGCTGTCAAAAACATTTTTTTCCTTTTTTCCAAATCGCATATGCGGCGTTAAAAAATCAATCGAGAACATGAATAATGCTCCGATTCCAAATCCTATTGTAGTCACCAGATAACCGCTTGATTCCCATGCCTCATTGACAAGTTCTGTAAATGAGAGAGTAACCATGACTCCGGCAGCAAAACCCATTAAAAAGCCAAATGACCTTTTTCCAGGCTTCCTTATCACAGCAATTAATCCGCCTATGCCAGTAGCAAGGCCCGCCAGCAGGCTGAGCAGGAAAATGTTTATCAGATTGTTCATTAAAGATGCCTCTTTAGTGCTATTCTTACAAGTAATATTTAGAGTTTTTGGTGGAATTAGCAAAAATACTAATCTGGAGCGTGTCTAAAAAATCACTTCGTGGATTAGCATCGGCTCGCTTTGTTTATACTTTTGTGATTTGCGGTTCCCTCCCGTAAGGAACGTCCCCTTCCGCATGTGCTGTAAAACTTAATAAAACGCTCACGAAAATGATGCTAATCTTCATTTTTTAGACACGCTCTACTAATCCGCCACATTTAAATATAAGCAATTTTTCTTTGTTAAAATGCTTACACAAAAACAATACCAGCAGATAAAGGAAGAGCTTGACAACTGCCAGAACCCATTGTTCTTTTTTGATGATGACCCTGATGGGCTATGCGCGTTTCTATTGCTGTATAGGCATAAGAAAGAAGGCCATGGCTTTGTTGTAAAAACGCACCCCCAGCTTGATGTGAGGTCCGCGCCAAAAGTTGAGCAGTATGAGGCAGACAAGGTTTTTGTCCTTGACGTGGCAAAGCTCGAGCAGGATTTCATAGATAACTGCAAAGCTCCGATAGTATGGATAGACCACCATGGGCCGTATGAAAGGCAGAATGTAAAGTACTTCAACCCAAGGATTGAAAAAAAAGAAGACAACCTGCCCGCAACTTACCTCTGCCATAAGGTTGTCCAGAAAGACTTGTGGATTGCCATGCTTGGCTGCATTGCAGATTACCATATGCCTGATTTTACCGGGGATTTCAAAAAGGATTATCCTGACTTAATCAATGATGAAAAGTCAGCAGCAGACATATATTTTAAGACCAAATTGGGAACGCTGATAAAGGTTTTCTCTTTTTGCCTGAAGGGAAAAACAGGCGATGTGAACAAGAGCATAAAGGTCCTGACAAGGATAGAAAGCCCTTACGAAATCCTCAATCAGGAAAGCGCAAAAGGAAAGTTTATCTTTAAGAGGTATGAAAAGATAAAAAAAATCTATGACGAGCTGCTGGAAAGCGGAGCATCCGGAAAAAGCACTGGCAGGCTTCTTGTCTTTACTTATCCTGATAATAAAATGAGCTTTACCAGCGACTTGTCCAATGAGCTTTCATATAAATTTCCTGACAAGATAGTAATAGTCGGAAGAAAAAAAGATGATAATGTCAGGCTGAGTATAAGGAGCAGAACTGCAGTTATACCCCTTATTCTTGAAAAGTCTTTGCATGGCCTGGAAGGCTATGGCGGAGGCCATGAATTGGCATGCGGCGCAAACATAAAAGAAAGGGACTTTAAGGAATTTCTAAATAGGATGAAAAAGAATTTGGAGTAGCATCAGGCACAGATTGTCAGGCAACTTAAGAATAAAATTTATAAAAAATTGCGTGTATGACTCAGGAGATTTTACGATTATTGTTTTCTTTTTCTCAATTTGTCATATATAGAGACCATTAGACAGGAGAGTAGATACCAGTAAACAAATCCGGGCAACAACCAAACCGGATGGAACAAGTACTCACCACTCGGAATAAACCAACCCGGGCAACAAAAACCAAACAGCGCATAAGGCGCCCATAGAAAAGGATTAAGCTCAACAAGCAGCAACTCACCACCAATATTAGTAACCCCAAAAACTACTGAAAACCCAAATAATAATACCAGTAACAGAACTTTCCTCCAGTCTGGCTTCAAAAACTCTTTAATTCTCTCCTTGTCCATCACAATTGAATTATCTTAAATCTTTAAATAAATTTCCAAAAATAAAAATAACAAAGTAATTGGTGTTATAACTCTCGATCAAACCCTCAAATTCTTATTTATCATATTCACTACAAAATCCTTTTTGTCTTTGAGTTCCTGCCTTCTCATGTAAGTTTCAAAATTCTCCTTTTTAACCCTTAAGTTATGCCTTGTTATCTTCTCATTTATCCTGTTCAGCCTGTTAATGACCATATTAAGCTTGCCTTCCATGCTTCTCGGCACAGAAACAACAAGGAGCTTGTCAAATCCGTCGTTTAAATAAAACAGCTTGCTGCCCCCGAATGTCTTCTGCTCGCTCCTTAGAATGTCCGCCAGTACATCATCTTTTCCTATGTTTTGGTTTAGAGACATTACAACCGCTTCCTTGTATGCCCTGTTTTTTATCAGGCTCAGCTCTATTGCATCATTATTGAGGTTCATGTCATTAAGAAACTCGTTGAATTTAGGCTCTGTATTTATATCCCTGAAATTAAAGTACTCAATTGAATTCACGCTTCTATTAATGTCAATATGAGAAACAAAATTCCTGTAAATAGGACTCTCTTCCAAGTCCATCTTTCACCCCCAAACAGGCTTTTAGTATGCGCTTGTATTTAA
>JAHWGX010000074.1 GCA_019323655.1 Candidatus Woesearchaeota archaeon
CTTTCTTTAAAATCTCTTTTGCGTTTTTGAAGGTTAACTGCTCTATTGCTTTTTTGTAAGGGAGCCATTTGAAGCCTATGTGCTCGAAAGAAAGCTTTACTTCCTTTGCTTTTGTTTTTGCAAGGTAGAAAACAACGTCTTTGCTTACAAGCTCGCCTTTCAGCTTGTAGAAATAATGCAGCTTTTCCTTAAAGCCCTTAATTACCTCAATTTCGCTTATTCCTGTTTCCTCCTGGATTTCCCTTTTTATTGTTTCAAGATCGGTTTCATTTGCCTCTACATTGCCTTTTGGAAAATCCCAGTGCTTTGCCTCGTAATGCAGCAATAAGTAAAGAGCTTCCTTGTCTTTTCTAAACACAACAGCGCCTGCTGATCTCTCGCGTTTCATTTCTTTTTATTGTTTAGAGGTTTTATAAATAGTTTTCTGGTTGCAGAACATACTAACGCGGTTGCGCCAGAGCGGTGTTGCAAGCGAGAATGTGGCATAGCCACATGCAGGGCGAGGCAAAAATCCCTTTCGGGCAGTTTTGGTTAATATCATTTGGTTATCCTGCCCACCCGCCTCCCCTAAATTTGGCGCAACCTTTAATTGACTTCCAGTAACTTTAGCCCACAAACCGAAAGATTTAAATATATGTATACCAATGGGTATTTTGCAAAGGTTATATTGAAGTGAAATAAAATTTATATATAACAAGCACCTAAACTGCTTGCTAGGTCCTATAGTGGAACAGGTGGTAGTTCTGGACCAATTAAGGCAAAAAAAGAGTTGTTATCCCAATTAAAGTTTAGTAAACAGGGGGGTGGAAAGTTTTTGGGGTATAAATTCGAATAAAAGACGAAAGTATGCAATATTTTCATGATATTAATTTAATCCCACTATTAAGGTGCGGGGGAGTTTTCATCACCTCTTTTCTCCTTTGCTGGCCTTAAGGTGGGATTTTTTATAAAAACAGATAAAATGAGAATAACAAACAACAAGATTTTTGAGACTGTGAAGGAAGTTGTGGGAGAAGACAGCCTAAAGGTAGTTGAGTACCTGAAGGATAAGAAGAATATTTCTGACTTTAAGATTGCAGAAAAGGTAAAAAGCGACATACATGAGATAAGGAATATCCTATACAGGCTTTACAACCACAATTTGGTCACTTATTACAGGAAAAAGGACAGGCAGAAGGGATGGTACATAAGCTACTGGACATTCAACAAGAAAAGGATTAAGGATGTTATGAAGAACCTTCATTACTCCAAAATCGAGAAGTTCACTGAAAGGCTTAAGGAAGAAGAGAAAAACAGGGGAAATTTCTATCTTTGCCCAAATGCATGCGTCAGGGTCAATTTTGAAAAAGCAAGCGATTTTGAGTTTAAATGCCCTGAATGCGGGAGTGTACTAAATCATCAGGACAACGAAAAAACCATTGATTTCTTAAAGAGCAAGCTTAAGGAGATTAAAATGGGCAATGGGTTTAAGAAGTATTGATTATTCTGCTAATAGTTAAACCGGTGTTCATATTCTTTGTGATTAAGCCATTCCAAGACAATAGAAACCACAACTATCCCATTTGCTTCAACAGAATAAATTAATCTCCAAGCATTTGGCAGATTATACTTCCATAAGTTATGAATATTATACTTTTTTATGTACGCTTTAGGAATTAATCTTTTCTGGATTTGAATCCCGCAAAAGGTATTTTCTTCTATATCCTTAAGCGCCTTAACTAAATGCTCATATAACTTTTTGTCAGCGGATTTTAAATCCTCAAATGCTTTTTTTACTGTGTTATCTGCAAATTGTATTTTTGATGGGAGCTTCATCTTGTTGTTGATTGCCCCCTTGTTTATAAGCTTCACGCGCGAATGTCCAGTGGGTCTGAACTTATAATCAAAAAATTTAAATAGTATTAGTTATATCAATTGATATAATGCCAATTTTAATTAAAAAACAAGAAAGTGGAATACTAAGGTTTCCCAGGTTAGATACAGTCCTAATGGTTGAAAAGTTCGTTAAAGAGCATGATGGGGAATACAAGAAAAAAGAGCTATGGGAAAAACTGCCTAAGAAAATGATGTACCAGACTTTTTGTGTGGTAATAGATTACCTGCTGTATTCAAGAAAAATATCTATAGACAGCGAAGGAAAAATCGGGTGGATATATTATCCGGAAAGTGTAAATGAACGGATAAAAAATAAGAAATTATTTTGGACTGCGTAATGCCAATTTATTCTTTCCTTATCTTAGCCACAAAAAAACCTTCAGTGTCATTGTCCTGAGGCCATATTCTCAAGCATTTCCTGATTTCTTTGTTATATCTTTTTCCTTCAAACTCCAAAATTGGGCTGCTTCTTTTGATGCTCTTTATCTTTATTTCTTCAACTTTTGCATTTTCATGCTTATTTACCAAAAAATCAACTACAGCCTCGTTTTCCTCCGGCTCTAAGCTGCAGGTTGAGTAAACTAAAGTCCCGTTTTCCTTTAGGTTGTTGAATGCTGTGCCTATCAACTGTTTTTGCGTTCCTGCAAGCCTTTTTACCATGTAAGGATTCCATATCCTTAATGTCTTGAGGCTTTTCCTTATTGTTCCTGTGCCTGAGCAGGGCGCATCAAGAAGGATTTTATCAAAGCTAAGATTTTTGAACCACTGGCCCTGCATCAAGGTAATAATGCAGTTTGTTATGCCGCACCTTTGTATGTTTATTGTCAGGGGCTTCATTCTTTCTATCTGGTAGTCGTTTGCAATTAAGACGCCTTTATTTTTCATATAAGCTGCAATCTGGGTTGTTTTGCTTCCGGGAGAAGCAGCCATATCCAGAACAATATCATTCTCCTTTGGCTCTAAAGCAATGGGAGGTATCATTGAAGCTGCTTCCTGTGTGTAAAAATATCCCAATGAATGCTCAATTAAATTTCCTATATCTCTTCTCTCTTTTTTTATGTGCTCAATATAGAAGCCCTCGTTGCACCATGGCACCTGCTCAAGAACCCAGTTTTTTTCCAGCCTTTTTTTCAATTCATTTATGGATATCTTTAACGTATTGACTCTTATAGATCTTCTTAAGAAAGACAGCGAGAATTTCTTAAACTCGCCAAAGTCCGTCAGCTTGGAAAACCTCTCTGTAAATTTTTCCTTGAATTCAATTTCCTCTGAATTTGGGATTATTTCAGGCATGGAATGGCAAAAGAAGGGTTATAATTTAAATGTTTGTTAAAAAACAACAAATTATTAAATGTAAAAAAATAACCATTTAAAAATGGAATTTGTTGATAAAAACACCATAAAGCTTGATAAGGAAATAAATGAGCTGGATAGGTTTGTAATTAGGTTTATTGATATACTGGAAAAATATACTAATTATGTTATTGTGAGCGGTTACGTGGCAATATTGCTCGGAAGGGACAGGGCTACTGAAGATATTGACATTATAATACCCAAAACTGACAAGGCTGGATTAAAAAGATTGCTTGATGCCCTTGTTAAAGAGGGCTATTGGTGTTTGAATTCATCAGATCTGGATGACTTATATGACCTATTAATGTCTAAACATAGCATCAGATTTGGCATTGAGCCTGATGTATCGCCCAATGTTGAAATAAAGTTCTCAAAAGACCTGTATGACAATATAGCGCTGAAAAATCCTGTTATAATCAGGATGGGAAATAGGAAAATAAAAGCTTCTTTTCTGGAATTGCAGATTGCATACAAGGAAGAGGTTTTAAAAAGCAATAAGGATTTAGAGGATGCAAGGCATATAAGGCTTATAGCCAAAGGGCATTTGAACGAAAATTTAATAAGTGAATATAAAAAGAAATTAAGGGCTAAAAAATGAAAAAATCAAGTTTTAATCCATATGAAATCAGAAGGCTAAACAACAAAGACAGAATGTGGTTTGTTGAATACTGGGCAAATTATGTTAAAACCCACCCTGACAAAGAGTGGAGCAGACAGCAGAATGTTTTAATTAATTCTGTGATGAAGAATGCGAAAAATCGCAAATTAACCCCCAAGGAGTATTTGAAAGTAAAAGGAGAGCTGTGAAGTTAATGCAGATTCTTTAAATTCGTTAAAGCCTGTCAGCTTGGAATACCTTTCTGTAAATTTTTTTAAATATAATTTCCTCTGAATTTGGGATTATTTCAGGCAGTATGTTTTGGTTGCATTAGTTTATTATTGTCTTTGACATATAATGCCCGTCTTTTTTATAACCCAGCTTTTCAAAATACTGCCTTGCGCCTATCCCTGAAATTACAACAATCTTATTCTTTTTGTTTTTTAATGCAATTTCTTCTGCTTTTTTCATAAGCTTTTTTCCAATGCCCCTGTGCTGGAAGCTTTCATCTGATTTTTTCCCGATTGCAAGCGCTTCTGAATAAACATGAAGCTCCCTGATTAATGCAGAATCTTTTGTTATCTCTTTTCTTAAGAATTCGGAGGGGAACCTCAGCCTGCAGTACCCAAACAGGATATCATTTTTTTTGTCTTCTGCTGCAATAAAAATTTCTTTTCCTTTGGAAGCTTTATATTCAATTTATTTTATTTTTATATTCTTAAAATTGATTTTCCTGTTTTCAATGTTCAGGCCCGCTTCCCTGCACCTTATGCACCTACATTTAATTCCTCTTGCTTTGCATACTTTCTCAACATACTGCCTCAGGTTTGTCCTGTCAACCCCTGAAGAGGTTGCGTAAGTAGGTATGTCCCTCTGAACGCGCATAATCCTGCACCATTCCGGAACATATTTTTTCATCTCTGCAATTAATTCTGCTGCTTCTTTGGTGGCTAAGGGCTTAAACTTGCCAGCTTTCCAATCGTCATAGAGCTTTGTGCCCTGCATGACCATGCAAGGGTATATTTTCAGCATATCCGGCCTGTAATCAGGATTTGCAAAAAGCTCTTTTAACCCTGCCCTGTCCATTTGCTTTGTTGTGTAAGGCAAGCCGGGCATGTAATGCAGATTGATTTTAAAGCCCAGATCCTTTAGTGTCCTTATAGACTCAATATTGTCTTTTGCAGTACATCCTCTTCTTATTTTTTTCAGAACATTATCATAAATGCTTTGAATTCCGAGCTCAACCCTTGTGCAGCCAAGCCTAAGCATCTGGTTCCCCTGCTCAAGCTTTCCATAGTCGCTCCTCGTCTCTATTGTCAGGCCTACACAGCGTATTCTTGCAGTCTCGTTTTCTTTCTGCATTTTCTTAAGAGAAATATCTGGGTTGTCCTGCTTTCTTATTTTTTCAATTAATCCTTTCATTAAAGAAATATTTGCATTAAGGCTATTTTTATTCCATTGCCTTTTTCCAATATCATTGCTTATTATTTTTTTATTTTTATTATTGCTCTTGGTGGAATCATTGTTAATTGTTTTATTGAAATGTTCATTGAATGTTTTCCATTGATTGAACATCTTATTTTTAATTCCAATATTTTTGATGCTATTATTAAATTCAGAAATATCGAGATTATTTTTAAAAAACAAATTGTTTATTGAATCCAGACTTCTTTTGCTGCTTAAATCAATGTTTTTCATAAAAAATAATTTCCTTTGTATTCTTTCTGCCCTTTCTTTGTCATTTATTTCAGCAGGCATCTCAAAAAATCTGTTGAATTTCTTCATGTCTATTTTGTTTTTTTTGTAGAAAAGCCCTGAAAAATCATTCATTGCCTTGAAGATGTATTTGACAAAATATTCCTGGTAGATACCTGGGAAAAAGGGGAAAGTTCCGCCTTGCAAAATTACTTCTGCTTTTTCTGGTACAGAATTTATGGCTATGTAATGCTCAAGCCTGTTAAAAACTCCGAGGTAAGGGTCATAATAATTTCTTATTGCCCTTCTTGCGCTTGGCTCTTTTCCAGTGTAGCTTTGGGGAACACTGCCGAAAAAGCTTCCAGGGCCGCCGGGGCAGTAAATGCAGGGGCCTGTTCCTTTAACTGCATGCGGGCATGGGTAAGGCTCGGTCATCAAGGCTATTGTAGCAACTCCGGAAAGAGTCCTTACAGGCTTCATTGAAAGTATTTTTTTAAATTTACTCCGGTCTTTTTCAGAAGCCACAGACGCAATAGTAGCATTTTTTGGTATTTTGCTAAGCTTGTATTTGTTAAGAACCTGCAGTTTTATTTTGTTAAATGACCTTGAGTCATTAATGTTTTTTTTCTTTGCTTCCCTTAATATTTCTTTGCATATTTGTTTTAGCTGCATGAACCAGGGTTAGAGATGTTTGTTTATAAAGTTTGGCAGTTTTGTAGAAATAATCGAGGGTATTTCCTAACCAGCCATCTCAGGCCTTAATTTCCCCACAGCAAATTTGTATATTTCCACTATTATGAAAACACTGCTTGAAACCAGGATAACATAAGCCCAGTCCATTAATGTCAATGGAATTGTTTTGAAAAACGTGCTTAGGGGTGTATGTATAACCAGGACTTGAAGCAGTATTGAAAATAATATTGCGCCCCAGAGCTTGATGTTTGTAAAAATTCCTATTTTGAACAATGATTTAAATTCAGAGCGGCAGTTCAGGACATTAAACATCTGGTAAAACATTAATGTGGAAAATGCCATTGTCTGGGCATACATCAAGTTTGTCTCAGGATTGCAAATTTTAAATATTGCCAATGTCCCAATCATCATTGTAGCTCCAACAATAACCATCCTTGCTATGACCGAGTTTGAGATGATTTTCTCTCTTGGATTGCGCGGCTTTCTTTCCATTATATTCGGGTCAGAGGGGTCAACGCTTAAAGCCAAAGCAGGAAGGCCATCTGTAACAAGGTTAATCCATAAAATCTGAATAGCTAACAACGGCAAAGCATTTGCAAAAAACGGGCTTAATAAAATGGCTATGAATATTGTCAGAACTTCCCCTAAGTTAGAGCTCAATAAATACTCAACAAATTTCTTTATATTGTCATAAATGTTTCTCCCTTCTTCAACAGCATTTACAATGCTTGCGAAGTTATCGTCAGTCAGTATCATGGCAGAAGCCTCCTTGGACACATCAGTGCCTGTTATGCCCATGCCCACCCCTATATCTGCTTTTTTTAATGCCGGAGCGTCATTTACGCCGTCTCCGGTCATCGCGACAATATGGCCGTTTTTCTTTAGGGCCTTTACAATCTTTATCTTATGCTCCGGATTAACCCGCGCATAAATCGCTATCCCCTCAACTTCTTTTTCAAAATCCCTATCTTTTATCTTTTCCAGTTCAGCTCCGGTAATTGTCTTTCCTTCAATGCCAATCTCTTTCCCGATGGCCTTTGCCGTTAATTCATAGTCCCCGGTTATAATCACGACTTTTATTCCGGCCTTTTTGCACTTTCTTATGGCTTCTTTCACCTCCTTTCTCGGAGGGTCTATCATTCCCTGCAGGCCCACAAAAGTAAGGTTTTTCTCGATTCTGTCCCTGTTCATTACAGTCTTGAAAGCAAACCCCAGAACCCTCAAAGCACTATTGCCGAATTCCTGGTTGATCTGCAGAATTTCTTTCTTCTTTGCTTCTGTCAGCTTCCTGATTTTTCCGTTCTCGTATATCGAGCTGCAAAGCTTAAGCACAATTTCAGGAGCCCCCTTTACAAAAGCAAGTTTTTCGCTGTTAAACTTGTGCACAGTGGTCATTATTTTTCTTTCTGAGCTGAAAGGGATCTCGTCAATCCTTTTGTGCTTTTTCTCCAGCTCTTCTTTTTCCAAGCCTGCTTTTGCAGCAGAAACTATGAGGGACGCTTCTGTCGGGTCTCCAATGACTTTTCCGTCTGTCAGAGATGCATCGTTGTTCAAAGCCCCTATTTTCAGCAGCAGCTCTATCTCCTTGGCGTTGATTTTTTTGCTGTCAAGCAAAAACTCCCCTTTTTTTTCATACCCGGAGCCAGTTACATCTATTATCCTGTTGTTGGCGTATATTTTCTTGACAGTCATCTCGTTTTTTGTCAAGGTGCCGGTCTTATCCGAGCATATAACCGTGGTTGCCCCCAGTGTTTCAACAGAAGGCAGCCTTCTTATCAAAGCATTTCTTTTTACCATCCTTCTCGCGCCAAGCGCCAGAGAAACAACAACTACTGCAGGCAGGCCCTCTGGGACTGCTGCCACTGCCAAAGAAACCGCTGTTTTAAACATTTCCAGCAAATTTTTTCCTGTGAGCGCTCCAGCAATAAAGACAATAATGCATATGGCTATAACCGCTATGCCCAGCATTTTGCCCAGCTTTTCCAGCTTAATCTGCAAAGGGGTTGGGTCAGGCTTTGTTTCCTGAATCATCCTGGCTATCTTGCCAATTTCTGTCTGCATGCCTGTCCTGACAACAATTGCCCTGCCCCGGCCATTGGTCACTATGGTCCCGGAAAAAACCATGTTCAGCTGGTCTGCAATCAGAGTCTTTTCCTGCAGAACCCTTAACTCTTTTTTTATTGGAATTGATTCCCCGGTTAATGAGGCTTCCTGCGTCTGCAGATTTGCTATCTCAATCAATCTTGAATCAGCAGGTATTTTGTCCCCTGTTTCCAGAACTATTACATCTCCAGGCACTAATTTATTGACATCAATTACCCTTTTTTTCCCGTCCCGGATTACCTTGGCCTTTAATGATGCCAGTTTCTTCAAAGCCTCAATGGCTTTTTCCGCCCTGAATTCCTGTATAAACCCAATAATGCCTATAAGGATTAGTATTATCAATATCACGATGCTGTCAATAAAGTGCTCTAATAAACTGCCGCCGTGGCTGATATAATCCTGGTAGCCGATAATTGTGGATACAACTACTGCTGCAAACAAAATATAGATGAGAAAATTCTTAAACTGGCTTATCAAAATCCTTAACGGGGATATTTTCTTTTCTTCCTTGATTTCATTAAGGCCGTATTTTTGCAGCCTTTTTTCTGCCTCTTTTTCTGCAAGGCCCTCTTTGCCTGTAGCCAATTCCCTGAATATCTCGCTCTCTTTTTTGCTGTGGTACATTCTAATTAGCCCTTAGTTCAGATAGCACTCTTCTTTTTTCAAAGAGATTTTTTTTAACTGCTCAAATGTAATTCCTTCTATGTATTTCGCGTTTTCAAGCTTTCCCATCTCTTTTTTAAGGAAGCTGCTTAATTTTTTCTGCAATTTTATCACCTCTATACTTGTTGTTTTATTATTTTTCTGTCAGATTGAGCTCTATGAAATCCTGCTTGTCAAGCATGGTTTTGATTTCTTCTGCTTTTTTCCCGGTTATTTCACAAATTTCCTGTATCTTCATTTTTCTCTCCTTCTTTCATTTGCTTTAACTTTTCCAGGAAATATTCCAGGCAGTCCAAGCCGCAGAAAGATGCTTTTTTTCTGAAGTCATCAGGGCCGAAGATAAGCGTGTAGCTGTTTGTGCTGTAAGGGTCCAGATTATTGGAGCATGTTACACAGTATCTTAAATGCTTTTTTTCCTGCTCCCTTATCTTTTCCTTTATCAGCTTTGCCAAATCCACGCTTCCTTTTTTCAGCTCATGCCTTAGCTGGACAAGTTCGTAATGCTCAAGCGAGTTTAAAAACTCAATGAACCTCTGCATGTTGTCACCTCATTTCATTTTTAAGTTTGCTCAACAATATCCCTTATCTGACCTTCAAGATGGTGCTGCAAATTGCTTTCAGCTGTATAAGTTATGTTTAGCTGGCCGGTATATTTTTTCCCGGTGATATTGCAAGATGCAATAGTAAAAATAGCCTTCTCGTTGTCCTGCAGGATTTTAGATTCAGGGTTGCCCTTGCAGTCCTGCACATCAATATCATTAATTGTTATTATTTCTCCAAAGTTGTTCAGAAGGGTTATGTATACTGCATTGCTTTGCACCTTGAAGTCATAGCAGTTTAAGCCTGCTGTAAGCGTACAGTCTCTTGGGGCTAAAAAATCCCACATGCCAAAATAATAAATAATGCCTAAAACAGCTACAATTATCAATATTGCCCATGCATAAGTAACCAGGTATTCTGAAGCTGCCTGTGATTTTTTTGGTGATTTTGGCATCATCTCGCCTCCTCAAACTTTATGTACCATTTATTTGCATTTACATCATAAGAAAAAACAACATTGTATTTCCTGGCATTATCCAGGGCAAACAGCAACGGCATAGGAATAGTTGTCTCAAAGCTTGAGCCTCTTTTGTATAGCTTTCTTTTGAATTCTGTAGCCATTTTATACTTACTTTTCTATTCTTTTTAATTCTTATTTAAATACTTATATTTAAAATTAATGTTTTTTACTCTTGTTTTAAGAAAAATATGCTTATATTTATACTTATTTATTTACTTAATAGCCTTGGATATGGCTCTGTCTTATTTGTGTGAGTTAAATGATTACAAAGTGTATAAAACAAAAGAATAAAATTTCCTTAGGTCTTCATATTCCTAGTTTTTAATCCGGGGTATAAATCCATTATTTCCGTATGAGATTCTACTATGGGTACTCTAAGACCATTTTCTTTGATTTTACTTCTTACTTCATTGCTGGGTTGGTAAGCTATAAAAAACATATTTGGAACTTTATCTTTTTTTGCCGCGTGTGCTGACCTGCAATCACTAAGCCCGTCGCCAACAAATGCTACTTTTTGTTCGTAGTTTATCCCCAGTTCATCAAGAATCTGGTACACACCATCTGGTGCGGGTTTTGACTCCATGCCTAACTGTTTTATTTCATCTCCATCAAGCACATAGTCAAATTCTAGACCATACTTTTTCAATACATTATCTGTATATAACTTGTCGGAAGATGTAAAGAGTGCTATCTTACATCCGGCTTCTTTTAACATCCTTAATATTGATTCTGCATCTTCATAAATCTTGACCTCATCTGCACGCTGTTGCACATATCTTTCTTTCTTATAGGCAATCTTATTGATTACCTCTTGTTTAGATTTTTTATCCTTGTAAATTTCATTCAGATTAAAATTCTCAAATAGGAACTTAGCAAAATCCTCATGAGTGAGGCCCTTTTGCCCTTCTACAATATTATCAAGTGTTAAATTTCTAAGCTTAAGGCCAAAATTCTTTTGTGCCCACACTATCGCATCTATAACTCCGCATTTATGCACCTCAGACCCATCGTATAGTGTTCCATCTCCATCAAAAATCCAGACTAAGGGAATTTCGCTCCCTCCAACGATACTCTCAAGTTTTCTTTGTTCCATACCCTATATTATGCAACAGCAACTATATACAGTAGAAAACACTAAAATCCCATCTCGACGATAAGAATTCTAAGAAAAATAGGGGAAAAACACATATAGTGTTAATCCCCTAGCATACTCTGTGAAGAAATATGCAGCAAGAAATAAAACTCTCGGAACTAAAAACTTTGCTGATTTCAGCAAAGA
>JAHWGX010000075.1 GCA_019323655.1 Candidatus Woesearchaeota archaeon
GCCTAATGAGAGTTTTGCTCATAAACACACCAGCTTCAGTTTTGGCAAAATAATGGCTTGTTAAGAGCAAAAAAGAAAATTAGCCAAAAATGGGGCAATCCCAGCTAAGATGAATCTGCATCACGTTGAAGGTAAATAACAAATTTTATAAAGAGGCAACAATTCCTAATCGCAGAGAAATGTAGGTAGTTGCTTACCTGAATCTCAAGGCTGCAACAGCCTGAACAAGTTTAATGGAGGCTAAAATGGGAATGTATCAGCATATAAGGAAACTCTGGAAAAATCCAAAAGAAAGCCTGGGAGATGTCTGGCAAAAGCGAATTCTTGACTGGAAAAAGGAAGATGCTTCTGTAAGGATTGAAAAGCCCACAAGGCTTGACAGGGCAAGGTCATTGGGATATAAGGCAAAACAGGGCTATGTTCTGGTGAGGCAGCGGGTAACTAGGGGAGGAAGATTAAGGGAAAAAATAAGGAAAGGAAGAAGAAGCAGGCATTTCAGAAGGAAAAAAATAGTGAACAAGAACTACCAGTCTGTTGCAGAAGAAAGGGCTGCTAAAAAATACCCTAATTGCGAGGTTTTAAACAGCTATTATGCAGGAGAAGACGGGAAATATTTTTGGTATGAGGTCATATTAATTGACAGCTCCCATCCGCAAATCCTAGCAGACTCCAGAACAGATTGGGTTTCCACGCAGAAGCATAAAGGACGCGTATTCAGGGGCCTTACATCTGCTGCAAGAAAAAGCCGTGGATTAAGGCATAAGGGAAAAGGCGCGGAAAAACTAAGGCCAAGCAAAACAGCTAATCTTAAGCGAAGGAAAGATTACTAAAAAAGCTTTAATCATCCTGCTTCAGAACTCTAGCTTCAGGTTTTTCAATTCCCTTATTAGGTCTAAATATCCCTCTGCTGTATTTTTGCCCTTTATTTTGTCCATCTTGCCTTTAGCTTTTTGAACAAATTTGGCAATTTCCTTTACCAAGTTATCCTCCTCTTTTATGACTATGTTCACAAAATTGTCAACAGCAATTTCGCTTTCAGCAGATTTGTGTATACTCTTTTCAAGTTTCCTGAGGCCTATTAAGATGTCTTCAGCAACTTTTTCGGCTTCAGAAGCGTCAATTGTCCTGAATATTTCCCTGTCAGCGCCGTCATTAAAAAGTATGCTCAGTTCTACCCTGCCCTCACCAGGAAAAAATTTCCCTATGCCTATTTTTTTGATTTCTATGCCTACTATCTTCATTTTTTCTCTTCGAACCTGAAGTCCTCAAACAAACGGGAAGTATCCTCAGACTTTTTCTTCCTCACTTTGCTGATTATAATATCCTTTGAATAGTATGCCGCAGTTAAAATAACTATTGAAATGAGCACTATCGAGGCAAGCAGCGGTTTTGAGGCAACATAGCCAGCCGCACCTACAACTGCCCCTGTAACTGAAGACAAACCGTCAAAAAGTTTCTTTGTTGCAGACCGGCTGTCATTTATTTCCACGTCTTCTATTATGTTCTGGCGCTCAGCAAGTTCCCAAGTGTTTTTACTTTCTCCTTCGTTCTGAAACTCAGCAGAAACTGCAGTTTCTTCAGGAAGTATGATGTCATAAGTACCCTGCGGCACCTCTTTTGAAAGATCAATTGTGATCTTTTCCCCTGGCTCAAGGCCAATTTTTCTGTTTATTATGTATTTTTCATCATTGCTTTCCAGTATAATCGTAATTTCATCATCATAATCTATATTCCCTGTGTTTTCAACATAAACCAGGCTTCCTGCCTGCCTCATGGCAATCTTTCTTACGCTCTGAACAAAAAAGGCACTCTGCTCTTTTATATTCTCAAATGAGCTCAATAGAATGTAACTGCCTGGTTTTTGGCTTGTTCCTGTTTCAAGATAGAAATAACCAGGGCTTTGCACCTCTTTTTCTGCTATAAGTTTTTCATTTGCGTCAAAAACCCTTACATTTATGCTGCTGTTTATTATGCTGCCTTTAGGGTCATACAGGATTGCCTTTACTTTGAGGCTGTCTCCCGGCAAAAGCATATCATTTTCAAAGTGGTTTTCAATTCTTGCAGGTATAGGCAATACCCTAAGCCTTAGAATCTTACTGCCATAATTTCCATGGTTATCTGCTGCAACAATAAGCAGGGGAAAGCTTCCTGCCTCAGAGCCATCGCTCAAATGGATTGTATGCTCGAACTCTCCGGCAACAATACTGGCTGTATTTTTAATTTCTCCAAAAGTTATTTCTGCTTCCCCTTCCGGTATTATTTCATTACTGTATTTTTTGACTTCTCCGGAAATAAAAACGTCTTCTCCGGGTTTTGCCTCCCAGTCACCAGCTGCGGTTATATTCAGGCCGCTTGTTACAAAAAAATCTGTGGAGCGCACAGAGTCCACTTTTTCCCCATCAATTGCTTCAAAATTTGACTTTAACTGGCATTTGCCCTCCATAGGTTCTGATAACATTAAATCAGGTATGCTTAACTGTGTCCTATAGCCTGTTTCGAGGCTTAAAGGAGTGGTATAATATTGCAAATCATAATTGTCGCAAAGTATACTGAGCTTAAAAAAACCATAATAGCTCTGATCTACTTTAATTGACACAGCAGGAGTAATTTTTTCTCCCAGGTTGTAAATGCTTTTTTCAGGGAGTGTCATGCTTATTTCACAAAGAGCTAAAGGAATAACGAATAAAAACAAAATCTGTAAAACAAGCAACTTCATTAAAACTTTCATGGCTACCCTATATGAGTAAGTGGTATTTATAATTTACTGTTTGGCAGGCATTTAAATTTTCATAACAGCTTGCTTACAAATATTACCAGTGGTTTGAGCGTGTCTAAAAAATCACTTCGTGGGTTAGCATCGGTTCGCATCTTAATATTTTTAGCACAAGGCGACATTCCCAGTGAACGCGACGAGCGACATGCGAGTCGCTCGCAATTCACGGGACGTCCCCCTTGTCGCGTGTTTTCCTTGCTATAATGATGCTCACAAGTTGATGCTAACCTTCATTTTTTAGACACGCTGCAAGGGGTTCAGCAACCAGGGTTCAACTTACATAAAACTAGGGAGGTTTAATCCAAGCTAAATACAACACAATCTTTTTAAAACGCTATATTTTTCTTTGACTCAAAGCCGCTGTAACTCAGCCTGGTTAGAGTGCTAGACTCATATCTTTGAGTTATGAAGCTTTAAGCTGATGATATACCTCAAACCGGGTTATCTAGAAGTCGCGAGTTCAAGTCTCGCCAGCGGCACTTTTTACCTAAAAAAAGTCCTGTCCCTTCTTTCCTGTATATGCTCTAAATATTTGAAATACTTATCATCATATCTTTTAGAAGTCTTTGTGCTTGCATATTCAAATTGATGCACTTCATCAGAAACCTCATAGCTTTGCATCGCTCCTGTGATGCCTGTTAACCCCGGCTCGGTTTTTTCTGTTCCAAATGCGCTAATTAAAACTATTGCTGCCAGAAAAATAACCATAAGCGCAATTAAAGCTACAAATACTATATTGAGTATTTTTGTTTCCATAACAGGAAGTAATAGATGCTGTTTTAAAAAACTAACGCCAAGGCCCGGATTTGAACCGAGAAGTCCTTGCGGACACACGCTTTCGAGGCGAGCGCAATAGCCAGATTCTGCCACCTTGGCATAAGAACCAGTATTATTTAGGGTTTTAAAAACTTATTTATGTGTAAAGCGAGTTTTCTAAGCAAACATTTGAGGGGCTGTGCCAGAGCGGAACCGAAGCCAAAATTCCCTTTCGGGCAGTTTTGGTTGATGCCATTGGGGTATTCTGCCCACCCACCTCCCCTAAATCAGGCACAGCCCCTTAATATACTTTTGAGGTTTAATTTACACAATATCAAAAACTAAATAGAACAAAAAAGAATATAAAAATAATCTTTAATTTAATTACCCGCACTGCGCTTCAGTTGCAGCCGCTTCTGATTCAGTATACCCGAATCCAGGTGAAGGCGCGGCGGATGACAGCTCTTCGGTGCATGTCTCAGGCTCTTCGTTGAATGAAGCGCAAATAGTTTTCAAGTAGCTCGCAGAATCCCTGCTGCTTTGCATTTTCATGCCGTTGATAACCAAAGTGGGGCTTCCGCTTACCCCATATTGTGAGTTAAGATCTGCATCAACACTAAACTGTGGGAACCTTCCATTCAGCCATTTTGATTCATCTTCTAAGTTAGCGGTGATTTCAAATTGCTTGTCTGCTTCCTCGACACAGGAATTCATTTTATTAAGGTCTATTTTCGCTTCTTCCAAGCATGCCTCGCCATCTCCTTCTTTAAGGAAACATGCTAAATAACCTAAAAGCTTGTCCTTCTGCTCTTTTTGAATGCAGTATTGATTTGCCTGCTCCTTTACTTCCTTTTCTCCATGCATTGCATAGCTGACAAACCTTAACCGGAAATCAATGCTGTCTCCAAGCGCTTCAACAGCAGGAATAATCCCCTTTTCTGCCTGCGTTCCATACGGGCAATGCGACATTACAAATAATTCAACCTCAGGCTTGTCTGATTTTGTAACTTCTTCTGGCTCTTCTTCTGTCTCAGCCAAGTCCTCTATCTCCTGAGTCATATCTATGCCACTGACAAAAAGCATTTTTCCATCCTGTGTAACATATGATGTAAAATCCTGGCCCTCCACTGAGATGTCTATGCTGTAGACACCATTAGATTCGCTTACACCTTTAAGTTCTGCAGAGATTCCTGGCTGCAATAGGTTATCGTTAATAAAATCAAGAGCTTTCTGTGTTGCTTCTTCTGGAGAAACTGCTGCGGCAACGCCGCCTTTATTGCCTTTAAACCCTCCTGTAAAAACAGAGACTACAAGCAAAAGAACTGCCAAAGCAGTGGCAATTTTCCAAACATCTATTTTTCCTGTAAAATCCTGCTTTTTGTGCTCTGCATGGTGCAATTTATGCTCGTGATGCCCCTCATGTTCATGACTTTTTTCTTCTGTCATTTATTACCACCCTGCTTCATCGGTTTTTGGCGCTATTTAAATATTTTACTAAAAGTTCAAAACGAGCTGAACCGAACAATAAACTGCATACACAAATAATTTCAACAATATTTAAAAGCATTAGTTTTACACTGCTTCTAATAATGAAAAAGGCAGTTGTCATTGGCGCAGGGGCAATAGGGTTAAGCGTTTCTTTTTGCCTTAAAGATGATTTTAATGTTATTGTAATTGAAAAGGGCAATGCTGGCTCAGAGGCGTCGTATGCCTCGGCAGGAATGCTTGCTGCGCAATCGGAGTTTGACTATTATGAAAAGTTCATGGATTTCTGCATTAAAAGCCGCGAAATGTACCCTGATTTCTGCAAGGAAATTGAAACTGCTTCAGGCGTTGATGTGGAATACAAAAAAAGCGGAATGATAAGGCCTGCATTGAATGAAGAGCAGGAAAATCATCTAAGGCAGAATTATGAATGGCAGAAAAAGAAGGGCTTTGAAATTGAGTTCTTAAATGGTGACGAGCTTAGAAGCATAGAGCCCGGACTTTCTGAAAAGGCAATATCCGGGCTGTATACAAAAAATGACGGCAGGGTTAACAACCGCAAATTAATGGAAGCCCTGATTACAGCAAATAAAAAAAACAAGGTTAAGATAATTGAGAACTGCGAAGTTAAAGAGTACTTAATTAAAAACAGCAGGGTTAATGGTGTAAAAACAAATAATGGAAACTTTAATGCAGATGTTGTTGTAAATGCAGCTGGCTGCTGGTCGTCGCTTATTTCCACGGGCTTAATCCCCAATTTTGAAGTAAAGCCTGTAAGGGGGCAAATGGTTTCTTTACAGGCAAAAAAAGGAATTCTTGAAAAAGTAATTTTTGCAAGCGTGCTTGGAAAAGGCGGCTATATGGTGCCGAGGGGAGACAATTCTGTAATCTTAGGCTCCACAATGGAAGATGCCGGTTTTGAAAAAAAGATTACAGAAGAAGGGATAAGCTCCATATTAAAAACATGCTTTGATGTTCTTCCGGTATTGAAGAGCCTCCCAATAACAGAAAAGTGGGCTGGATTAAGGCCTTTTGCAGAGGATAAGCTTCCTATTATCGGAAAAACTAAAATTGAAAATCTGGTTTTGGCAACAGGGCATGGAAGAAACGGAATATTATTAGCGCCAATAACGGCAAAAGCCGTTAAGGAGATAATTGCCAACGATAAGGTTATCCGTGATATTAAGGATTTTGGTGTTGGGAGGTTTTGTAAATAAGTTTTAATTTTGTTTGAAGGAAATTATAATTCAAATATTCTTTAGTTCGTTGCTCAACTCCTCAGCAGCTTCCTTAACATCATCTGCAGAAACAACAGCGCTTATGACAGCAACGCTCTTAACTCCCTGGCTTAAAACCTCGTCAATGTTGTTTTTATTTATTCCGCCAATTGCAATTAATGGCTTTTTGATTTTATTTTTTATTTCCTTGATTATTGCAGAGCCTACTGTGTAATTTTTTGCCCTTGTCTTGAATATCGGGCCTATTGTAATGTAATCTGCGCCATCTTCTTCTGCTTTAATTGCCTGCTCAACAGAATGCGCAGACAAGCCTAGGATTAACTTGTCCCTGCAAATCCTTCTTGCTTCTGCTATGCCCATATCGCTTTGCCCCAGATGGACTCCGTCTGCTCCGATTTCCAAAGCAATATCAACAAAATCATTTACAATAAAAAGAGCATTGTTTTTTTTGCAGATTTTTAAAAGCTCAACAGCTTCATTTTTTATTTTATTTTTATCCCATGATTTTTCCCTTAATTGTATTATTTCGGCACCGCCTCTTATTGCCTCTTCTACAATAAATTCGTTGCTCCTGCCTTTGGAAATGCTGCTTTCTGTTATTACATAGAGCTTATTGTCAAAGTCAAAGTGAGCCATATCAGAAAGAAAGGTTTGGCTGTTTTTAAGATTATTGATGGAAGTTGCTGGAGAAGAATCTCAACTCGGAAGATCATTATGAAAAAGTGTGTTCCGCAGTGACATATGTCACCACCCTTAAAATTCAGCCGAATTTGCTGAATTTGGGTGGTGTATATGAAGAAAGAAGAGATAAGGAAAGAGTTCATTAAGCTAAAAAACAAAGGGCATTCCTATGCTCAATGCCAAATAATTCTGAAGGCAAAATACAACTATTCAGCTAACACCAGGACATTAAAGAGATGGATTAAGCGATTGGATCAAGATTTATGGGACCTTAAAGATAGGTCTACAAGGCCAAATACAATTTACTATAAAGTAACCCCCAGCAAAATTAAGCAGATTGTAGAATTAAGAAGAAAAACCGGATGGGGTTCTGATAAGATTACCCACAATCTGCCTTACCTAGGATTGTCTCCCAGAACGGTGGATAACATACTGAATAAGCATAACTTGACTCGGCAAAGCAAAAACAAAGGCGTAAGAAAAAAATGGGTAAGATGGCAAAGGCATCATCCCAACAGCCTTTGGCAGATAGACCATACAGATGAGATGAACAAGTTCAATTGCTATACCTTGTCTGTATTGGATGATGCCAGCAGATATAGCTTGGCTTTGGTTAAATTGAATAATGTGACCACAACTAATGTGACGCTCATTCTTGACAGGTTAATCCAGAAATTTGGCAAGCCAAGGCAGATTTTAACTGATAATGGCAGCGCTTATGGTGGCAAGAATAAGCACAGCAGGTTTGACAGGTGGTGCAAAAGGAGGGGGATACAGCATATCAGGACAAAAGTGCACAGCCCATCAACTAACGGCAAGGTTGAGAGGCTGTTTAAGACTATGGATGATGAGCTTGAATTCTGCAATAATGACTTTGAGCGGTTTAGGATGAGGTACAATCATTTCCGTCCGCACAGCAGCTTGAATAACAGGACTCCTGGAGACTTTTACAATGATTTTAGCAAAAAGTTCTAGCTGGTGACATATGTCACTTCGCTGTACAATCATTATGAAAAAGAAAGCTTTAAATACATCCTACTTACATAGTATACCTTAATTTTAATTAGTAGTTTGGAATATAATAATAAATACTTACATAGTATATTATTATACTTATATAATAAAGATAATACTTACATAATATGTTAAAAAAAAAGGAAATTGAAATAGCAGAAAAAAAGCTTTTAGGTGTAATAAGCAATCTAAAAGAGCAGGGAATCTGTTCTGGGGAAATCCTTTCGCTTGTAGAAAGGCTGTTGAAAGCCCCTGCCGAAAAAGAAGTTGAGGTTCCTATTTCTGTTTTCAGAAACTATCGATTAAGCGCTCTGGAGACAATTACAAAATACCTAAGGGAAAATATGCTCCTCAGCTTTAAGCAGATAGCATCTTTGACAAACAGGAATCCTGTAGCTTTGGCTGTGACTTACAGAAACGCAAAGACAAAGATGGAAGCAAAATTTGTTGAGGAAATTTCCCCTTACCACATACCGGTTTCGATCCTGAAAAACAGGAAGCTGAGTGTGCTTGAGAACCTCGTTTCTTACTTCAAAGACACTTTTGGTCTTACTTATCACAAGATAGCCTTTTTGTTGAATCGTGACGACAGGACGATCTGGACTGTGTACCAACGAGCAAAGAAAAAATGATTGATAGCGAGCTAAATAGGGAAATAGAAAGGAAGCTTAGGAAGTTAGATAGGCCAAATACAGTAACAAAGTTACATAGGCCAAATATAGGCTTATTAATAATAACCCTGATGCTGAGCTTAACAGCAATATTTTTCCTAAAGCCGGAAATAACCGGCTTTATAGCTGCTGAAAAGCAGTTTAATTACTCTGAAAGCCTGGATTTGGAATTTAGTGAAAGCTCTGAATATGTATGGGTTCCGGAGAATTTAGGGGAATTAAGCTCATTAAGGATAAGCGGCAGCTATAATAAAGAAGGAGCTGTAAGGGTTTACCTGGAAGACAATAATGCAAAATATCTGGTTTTTGATTCCGGAAAGATTAACGAAAGCGGATTGACAAAGATTACAGGGCTTGATGTCCTGGACCTTGGCAAGACAAAAGAAGATAAAGACA
>JAHWGX010000076.1 GCA_019323655.1 Candidatus Woesearchaeota archaeon
ACTGCTTATCATTGTCCCCAAGGTCCTTGTAAACCTTGCTATAGCAACCTTTTTCAATAATGGTCCAAAGACTGGCAATTTCAATGCAAGAGCATCTGTTGCCCTCCTTCCTCTCGTTGTATTTCTGAATTTTCTGAATGCAAAGATAAGCACTATAAGGGCACCTATCATGTAATGGATATTATTCTTGAAAAAGTTACTAAGATTTACCACGAACTGTGTCGGCGCCGGAAGTGCCGACCCAAACCCTTCAAACATCTCCTGAAAAACCGGTATAACAAAAACCAAAATTACTGTAATAACTAAAATAGCAATGGCAACGACAATAATCGGATATGTCATGGCACCTTTTATCCTGGATTTTAGCTTTTCTGCCTTTTCAATATATATAGTAAGTCGCTGTAAAATTGTATCGAGGATACCTCCAACTTCACCGGCAGCAACAAGATTAACAAAAAGCTGGTCAAATATCTTTGGGTGTTTTTTCATGGCATCAGCCAGGGTGGAACCACCCTCAACATCCTTCGTAATTTCTCGAAGGATATTTTTGAATGTCTTATTTTCTGTTTGTTCAGAAAGTATAGTCAACCCCTGAACAAGTGGCAGCCCTGCATCAATCATAGTGGAAAATTGCCTGGTAAAAATCACCAAATCCTTGGCCGTTACCTTCGGTTGCATAAAGGCCACATTTTCAAAAAGATCTTTCGGCTTTTGCTTTATCTTTCTGACCCTTAAATCCCTCCGCTTTAATTTCATCTCAACAATCTTCTCATTTCCAGCTTCCATCTCGCCTCTGAGAATCTTGCCCTTTTTTGTCTCTGCAACCCACTTGTAGTCCGGCATAGTTTACCTCATTAATCAAATACTGAAAGACAATCCACGGTCCATATCTTTTTTAATAAGCGTTTACTTTTTCTAGTTATATTTAATCTTATTTATATGAGTCATTTGGCAGTTTAGCTTATTATCCCTAAATGTCATTTATGATAAACCTTAGACCATATTTTCTACTTTGATCCATTATTGTTGAATAATACTAAATAATTTGAAATATTGTGTCAAGATATCTATAAGAGATATCTATATCAGACCTCTATATCAGTCGTTATTTTTATTTTAATGCTATTATAAAAAACCATGGTATTAATTATTACGTTTATTCATATAACTGTGCCAAACCTTTTTTTCAAATAATTTAAAATCTTCTGCTCAACACCAAATTCCCCAAGCATATTATCTGCAATTTGGCCTTTTTTGCAGATATTGTTCTTGACAAGTTCTCCTTAATAAATAATATAAAGCAACAGGAAATTTATGGCACCATTTTAATTAGTCTTCCTAGGCATATTCATATGGAGACGCGGATATTAGTTCGGGGGCTAATAACCCTTTTTTTAAGGCCGTACTTAATTGGTCCGGTTAACAATATAATTTAATTATGAGGAGGTATCAACTGTGGGTACAATTACTGCTCCAATGGGGGGGAAAATTCTTGATGTGAAGGTTAACGTAGGGGATGCAATAAACGAAGGCGATGAAATCATCATCGTTGAGGCTATGAAGATGGAACTCCCTATAGCTGCCGCAGAATCCGGCACAGTCAAAGAGGTAAATTGCAAAAAGGGTGATACTATAGAGGCTGACGCTGTCCTGCTAGTTCTTGAGTGATAGCATTTAAAAAATACCGATATAATTCGCTTTTCAACCAGTTTTTTTTAATTAAAAAGCCTCTTCCCTTTTTGGGAAGAGGCTTTTTAATTATTCAAAACTATTTAAGGAAATTATGCTGCAGCTTTTTTTGCCTCAGCCTTCTTAAAGATATTGGATATAATCTTTCCAGAAATAGACATAGCTATAAATAAAATAATAAGTACGACGAAAACGGCTATAAACCGGAGAATAAGC
The DNA here is from genome assembly GCA_019323655.1 of Candidatus Woesearchaeota archaeon. GTDB lineage: Archaea > Nanobdellota > Nanobdellia > Woesearchaeales > GW2011-AR4 > JACPJP01. The sequence goes on from JAHWGX010000076.1 coordinate 1,906, forward strand.
GTCCCTATAATCCAAGTCCAGTTATCCTTGACTATTGTAACTGATGTGCTGCCATCCTTATAAATTTTGGAAATTGTAATTGAATGCCAGGACATAGCGCCATCGTCTTCAATATATGTGTCTTCCTTCCAATCACGAAAAGCAATATCTTCATAGTCCTTCAAAGCCTCTTTATAAAATGCCAGGACTTGGTCATGAGACAGTTTGCTTTTAAATTCAAACCTAGCTTTTGTTTTAACTATGGTTTCTGCATTAGGAATAACAGGGGCTCCCAGAAAATCCTCAGCACTTGCAAAAGAGGTAAAAATAAAAAACAAAACCAGAGAAAGAAGCATGTATTTTTTCATTTTTTAATCCTTTTCTTCTGATAAAATTTCAATTTCTGTACAATTTCTCCAGTGTTTTTAAAACAAAATAGTCTTAATTAAACATGGCAATAAACATGCCCGCCGCTGCAGCGGAACCGATAAGTCCTGCAAGGTTCGGGGCAATTGCATGCATCAGGAGATGATTGCTTTTATCGTATTTCATTCCTTGCATCTGAGAAACCCTTGCTGCCATTGGCACTGCAGAAACCCCGGCCGAACCAATAAGAGGATTGATCTTTTCTTTAAGAAATAAATTCATCACCTTTGCGGTCAAAACGCCTCCCATTGTACAGACTATGAAGTCAATAATGCCCAGACCGAAAATAAATAGCGGTTTCCAGCTTAGGAACTTGTCTGCATGCATTGTAGCTCCAACGGCCACACCAAGGAAAATTGTAACAATATTCATGAGGGATCCTTGAGCCGTCTCGCTCAGTCTGCCTACAACACCGCTTTCCTTCATAAGGTTACCCAGCATAAACATACCCAGAAGAGGAATCACTGCAGGAACAAGAAGGGCAACAATTCCACAACTGACCAGGGGAAATATTATTTTTTCCTGCCTTGAAACAGGACGCAGCTGACGCATGCGAATCTTTCTTTCCTTCATGTTTGTAAAAAGCCGCATTATTGGAGGCTGAAT
>JAHWGX010000077.1 GCA_019323655.1 Candidatus Woesearchaeota archaeon
CAATGTCCTAATTTAGACCGCATAATTATAATAAAAAAATTGCTCCCAATTCCATTGATGATCAGCTAAACCTTCCAACATTGCAGGAGTTTCGGTTTTAGTCAACTTATCCATAAACTTGAGTTTCAAAGAAACATAAAATTCTCTTAATTTTTACAAAAAATCAAAATCAGTGGGCTTGCCTTTGAATTTTAAAATGTATGGCCTAACTTTTTAATTTAAGATTTAGCTTGTATTGACAACACTTTTTGAGCGTTATTTTTATAAGTATGTAAGCCTAACTATAGTATATGGTGTCATTAAAAAAGAAGAAGATTAAAGGTCAAATTTATTGGTATGCTGTTGAAATGGCAAGAGTTAATGGTAAGCCCACACAAATATGGCAAAAATACCTTGGAACTGCAGAAAAGATTATCGAACTGAAAGAAAAGGCAGCAGAATTATCCCATATCAAATTAAAATCCTTTCAATACGGAAAAACAGCAGCCCTGCTTTCCATATCCAATGAACTGAACTTCATTGAAACCGTAAACAAGCACACTAATAAAAAGAAAATTGAAGGTTTGACAGTGGGTGAATATCTTCTCTTAAACATCATAGGTCGATGTGATGGAGCATTATCAGAAAATGCTATGCAGCAATGGTTCGATAAATCCTCCTTGAATATACTGTGGAAATTTCCTCACAAACTCACATGCCAAAACTTCCTCAACCACTATAAATACATAGACCTTGAAACCAGTAAGAAGATAGAAGATGACCTTTGCAGAATACTTATTGAAAAAGGTCTAACTCCCCAGATACTTTTCCTCGATGAAACCAACTGGTTCACCTACATCAATAAAGGACAGGAACTCCCACAAAACGGAAAGAATAAGCAGTACAGAAATCACATGAAACAGGTATGCATGGGATTAGCCGTATCTGAAGATAATGTACCATTCATGCATGAAGTCTACGAGGGGAACAAACACGATGCAAAGATATTCCCTAACCTGCTGGGCACAGTTACAAAAAGATTGAGCAATCTGGGGATAACCACTGAAAACATGATACTGGTTTTTGACAAAGGCAATAATTCTCAAGTGAATATTCAAGATGCATTGTCCAAAATGCATATTGTGGCTTCTGCAAAGCACAACCAAGCGGAAGAACTTTTGTATATACTACTTAATAATTATAAATATCTTTACACAAACACGCAAGGCAACAAGATATATGGTTACCGGATAAAACACGAGTTCTTTGGAAAGGAGTTTACTGCGGTTGTTCTCTACAACGGAGCCACATGCAAGAAGCAAAAGAAAAGCTATGAGGAAAGCAAGAAAAAAATCTGGGAAAAGCTTGAGGATCTGAAGAGAAGGCTGCAGAGCAACAGAGGAAAGGAAAGAGATAAAAGCAGCGTAGAGAGGGAGGTTAATGATATTATTCACAAGGATTTCAGGTCATTATTTGGGTATGAAGTTGGCGAAATACCGCAAGGAATGAAAAAGCCAACTCTGAAAATTTGGATTGAAAATGAAGTAGAAAAGAGGCTTTATGTAGGTTTTGGAAAAACTATTGTTTTTACTGATATGCATGCTTGGCAGTCCAAGAAGATTGCACAAACTTACAGCCAGAAGCATCTTGTGGAGGATGATTTTAAGTTACTAAATGATGTACTTCTTGTTCCGGTTGGACCAATCAATCATCATACTGATTTCAACATCAGGGCACATATTTTTTTGTGTATTATAGGGATGATTTTTTACAGGTATATGGCCTGGAAATGTAAAAATCTTCGATTGAGTCTTGGGCAGCTTATGGAGGAATTAGAGAGTATTCGTATCGCTCTTGTGCAAGAGAAGTTGGGTGGAAAAGTCGAGATGGTTGTCGAAGAGATGGGGGCTAAGCAGGCCAAATTGTTCTCCTTGCTGTATTTGGGGGAATTTATAAATAATTAGATAAATCGGCAGCAGTAGTACTTATGATTTGCTAGGCCATACATTAAGTAAGTTGCTTGCTATTGTTTTTTATCTCATCCTTGAAAGTCAAGTTAAAATCTAATAGGCTCGGTAGAATGCGAAAATCAAAACTCAAAAACATAGTTACTAAAATCGTCGAAATTCAGGATAAATTAAGTATTAGTATTATTTTTATAAAAAATATATAATTATAACAGTACTCCGCAAAATTTAACCCATAGGTATCAAATCTGCAAATAATTATTGCATATCTTCTGCCCTTTTAGGTGCTTTAGC
>JAHWGX010000078.1 GCA_019323655.1 Candidatus Woesearchaeota archaeon
AATCTTTCTCATATCATCAGAAGAAATACCGTCCAAGCTGCCCTCTATCTGATTTTTTATAACTTCATTGGTTATCCCTTTTTCTCTTTCTTCCAAAACCTCTCCGATACAAACGATGGGTCTCAACCCCTTATTAAGCGCGGTTTTTAATTTTTTATTTACAAGTTCATTGCTTTCACCAAATATTGACCTTCTTTCAGAATGGCCAAGGATTACGTATTCACAGCCGGTATCTTTCAGCATTAACGCGGAAATTTCTCCTGTAAAAGCGCCTTTCTCCTCGTAATGCATGTTCTGCGCGCCAAGCTTTATTTTTGTTTTTCCCAAATGCTTTTTTGCTTCGCTTAGCAATGTAAAGCTCGGGCAGATGAGTATTTCTGCATCTTCTGTGCCTTTCACATATTCCTTAAAATCATTAATAAAAGAAACAGCCTCTTTGCTGTCCTTGTTCATCTTCCAGTTTGCTGCCATTAAGGGCTTCATTCTTCATCCATCTCTGAATTAGGCTTTTCCAGCTTGTCTTTCAGCTTTGAAAGGTCATTCTCGCAGTGCCAGCAGTACCTTTCATTTTTTGTCAGTTCCTTGCCGCAGTAAGGGCATTTTGCCATTTTTTTATAGTATTTAGGCTGATGTTTATTAAGTTTACTTGTTTTTTGGTTTTAGAAAAAGCTATAGCTTAATTATTTGTCATACTGCCCTTTGACCTTGTACTCCTTAGAATTAAGAACCTTGTTGTAAAGGGCGTCATATTCCTCATTAAACTTGCTTTTGGAAAACAATAGCTTGTACAGTAAGTAAATCCCTACAACAACTCCAAGGCCTATCAAAATTGTTTTGTTTACAATCATTTCAATCCTGTACAGGGAATAGAATATATAAAGGTTTCTTTTTTGTGAAGTAAAGCTAAAGTATACGCTTTCAAGAAAAAAATTACAAACAAAAATAATTCCGTTGCCTTCGGCAACAAAAATTACACTCGGCGAAAAATTTACTGTGAGTTAAGCGAGCGAGAGCGTCTGCTTAAGCGAGCTCTCGCAATTCACGGAATTTTTCGCCTCGGATTTGTTGCAATCAATAGGCGAGGCTTTTTTTAGTGGCAGCCAAAAAAAGCCGAGCAGTATATGTTGCGAGCGCCAGCGAGCATATTGAAAATCAATTGATAGAAAGTTTGAGAAATAAAGGTCTATCACTGATGTTATTTTGCTTTCAGAATTTCTCATTCTGTAAAAGCCCTCATCATTAGTAAATTTATGACCGCACTTTTTACATTTATACCTCTGAATTTTACCCCTATTTTCAGTTTGCCTAAAACCAATTTTTACATAATTGCTTTTTTACAGTAGATACCTTTTATTTTTGGTTGTTTCATTCGGCGCCACTTACTAAGGTTGTAGGTACAGGCAGTATATAAATACTTCGGTACCGAAAGACTATAATCGGAATGTATATAATGGGGTACCGAAAAGTATTTAAATAAGTAGGTACCTACTATTTTGCTATATGTACCTACAAAAACAGCTTTCTAAGAAAATAGGCAATAAAGAATACGCAAAATGGGTTTTAGTTGTACCTCCTAAAATAATCGAAAAATTGGGCTGGAAGGCTGGAGAAGAGTTAGAAGCAGAAATAAAAGGCAGTAGATTAATTATTGAGAAAGAAGATTAGGAGTTTATAAATAAAAAGATAGGTACCGAAATTATTATGTTCTTTCGTAACTTATATAAAAATCTTTCGTTTTTTCCGAAAAATATTAATATAAGATTACCCAAACAACTAATTGAGGGTACTTACAATCTCGCTTAATTAGGTTCGTCCGAAAGAGCGTTGTGTAAGCTAGAACCTTAATTGGTTAACCCTCAACTCCTTTTATAATAATTTTGATATAATCTCATCAAGTTCTTTACAATTAACATTTGATTTTGATTTTCTTTTACCCTTAAGGACTTTTTTTGCCAGTCTATGAGCCGGAGTACCTTTGGATACATTATACACCCTTCTATTAATAAAAGTTATTTGAATTTCATTTATCAATTTAGATTTTCCAAGAAAATTAGCTATCTTTTGAATATAATGGTGTACTTCTTTTGTTGGTCTATGGTCGGGGCATATAAGCACCCTAGTTAAAGGTATTTTCATATCTGTAAGAACCTTAAAAATCATATACCCAAACATTAAATTTACAACTTTGGTGTTATGCCTTCTTGTACTTTCTGTTTCTATTGGATTAATAAACTTCTTCCTTAAAATAGATTTATCTTGATTTTTAAATCTAAGGGTATATTCACTATTTTTTTGTTCGTTCTTAAAGGCTATAATTGTATCTCTGCTCCAATCATTATCTATTTGGTTAGCTATATCTATGTGATTGACTTTAGTTATATCTACAAAGTTTTTATCCACCATTATTAATTGGAATAGATATAGGCTTAAAAGGTTTTTGAAAAATCTAAACTATAAACTGTTTAGGTAATGTTAAGTTGACAGTCCGTTTACTAATTATAGGTTATGCCCCTCGTTAACTTAACAGCCCAAAAAACAACAAAATATATATTTAAGCTCATTTATCATCTGTAGCAAGTAGTTAAAAAGCAAGGTTACTAAAATGCCGCTAAGCACAACAACAATAAAGCTTTTGATAAGCCTTTCAATAATAGCAGTAGGCTATCTTATATCCAGGGCAGGGAGCAGCTTAATACTTTCGTTTTCCAGAAGAAAGGAGATAATAAGCGTAAAAAACCTGTATTCCATAAAGATATTTAGGTACCTGGTAATGATTTTTACAATTTTAATTGCTTTAATTTACCTGCAGGTGGATTTGGTAAAGGACATAACAATAGTTGGGGATTTTATCTCAAAGACCTATGAGCTGCTTCCGGGCATACTGCTGGCAATACTGCTTCTTATACTGGCAGTGGCTGTCATAAACCTCATAACTTTTGGATTAAGAAGGGCATTTGCAGCAACCGGAATAACAGAGTTTATGGTTGAGCAAAAAAAGGAGCATTTGCTTAACGGCATTATCATTTTTGTGAGGATATCTTTGTATTTGTTTACAGGCTTGTTTTTGCTGAACTTATTCGGCGTTAACATAAAGGGAATAACTTCCGCGCTTGGATGGATTTTTTACGGGATAATGATCCTGCTTTTCCTGTATTTGTTTTTCGGGACAAGGACATTTGTGGAAAATTTTATAGCAGGCATCTACATAAGAACAGCAAGGTCATTTAAATTAGGCCAGAAGGTAAAAATTGACAATACAGAAGGCAGCATAAAGTCAATATCAAACCAGGCAGTTACAGTAAAGTCTGATTTCGGCTACTCGACCTCAATACCCAACAAAGAGTTTGTAAAAAAGGAAATATCCTTCAAAAGCATAGAGACAGACCTCGATACGCTGGAAAAAATAAAGAGCTACTATATTGAGCAGAAGCCGAGCTATTGCGGCCCTGCAAGCGTTTCCATGATACTGAAGATTCTCGGCTACAATGAAAGCCAGTCAAAAATAGGAGAGCTTAGCGAGACAAAAGTCGGGCTGGGAACACATCCTGAAACATTAATCAAGGTTGTCCAGGAACTTACAAAAAACAAGGTCAGGGGTGCCTGGATAGATGTAGAGCACATAACGTCATTAAAGGATGAGATAAGGCTCTGGCTTAATGAAGGCGCTTTGATTATCGTTGACTACCAGAAGAAAATGCTTTTTCCAGAGGCGAAGAAAGCCCATTATTCGGTATGCGTGGCTGTTGAGGGGGACGAGCTTGTAATCCTTGACCCAAGCGGCAAAAAAGGAGGGGTTTACCTTGCAGATGCGGAAAAGGTTTACCGCGGCATGGACACGTACTCAGAGCTGATAAACGGCAAGCGGGGCTATATTGTGCTTGCTCCTGAAGGGACCACTGCCTACTACAGAATTGAGGAAGGCTTGATTTATGCAGACCCCAGCCTGTACAAAGAGCTCAGCAATGCCCTGAAAAAAGAGCTCTACAAGCTGACTGAAAAATCCGAGCTTCTTGAAAGCGTCCTTCCATTAAGGGTAAAGAACTTCATAAGAAAGTGGAAGGAAAAGGACAGGATAGCAAGATTGTGGAAGCCTGAGAGGATTTAACCGAAAGTTTTAAATACTTAAGTTACTCCTCTTAAGGAGTGATTATTAATGGGCACTGGAACAACATGCACTAGAGAACAGCAAAGTAAGATATTAAGTGAAATATTTGCAGCTGAGATTTACAAGGGTATTGTCAATGAATTTAAAAATAAGGAAGTAGATGTAGGAAAATTAAGAAGCAGGGTTAATGAAGAAATTACTAAGTTAGAAGAAAGTGAGAGGCCAAAACCTGAAATAGAAGCTATGTCACTTACCCTTTGGGATTGTTATCATAAGACACTAGATCTACTGAATATGTACCGGTAAGAAGACCGACAATAGGGACCAGCAGGTTAAATGCTTTTAATTGCAAACTAAACTCCATCTTGTCTTTAAGGGTAGAACTTCATAAGAAAGTGGAAGGAAAAGGACAGGATAGCAAGATTGTGGAAGCCTGAGAGGATTTGAGAAAAGGTTTTTATAGAGGTTCTATCCTAGGTAGTTCAATATGGGGTTCAAGGACACATTCAAAGCAGGATGGCTTTATGCTTTAATGTCCCTTATTGTAATTGCCATACTTTTTGTTATATCTCCAATTATATCTAACCATATATGGAACAGAACTTCTATTATTATTTTGTACCTATTTATCCCCCTAAACTTCGGATCTTTTATAATCATAGGCTTCTCTTATGAGGCAATTAGCATACTATTTCTTGGAGCAAATACAAGCCCGAAACATACAATTTTTATTTTATCACGGCTTTTAATAATTTGGTTCTTCATCATCCTGCTATTTTTAGCATTATCTTTGATATTGGGAAAATTCAGAAAGTTATTTGAATCAAAAATTAAATCTAATGTATGGAAAAATATACTTTTTATATCAATTGGGTGCTTTATAGTGTGGCTTATTCTATTACTCCTTGGTCTTATTTCAACTTCTATTTTTGGACCCCTTTTTTAGTTCGATAATTGGCAAACCCAATCATAAAAACAAAGCAAAGGTTTTAATAGACTCTTAAGAAATTCTCGGACTAAAAAAAGTTATTCTTTCTTATTCAGCAGTATTTGCACTTTTTGTATAAATTTTTTAGCAAAAAATATTGAGGATTTGGCATCTTCTTCCATTACCTTGGCTGCTTTATAGACCGAGTTGTTTCTTATTTGCCTGAAATGGTCGAATTTATGAATCTCTTCCTCGCTAAAATCGGCGCTGTAGAATTTTTTGATAAAGCTGATAGTTGCTTCATGCGAATATGGCTTAAATCCATGAATGGACATAAGAGACTGTGCCGCTTCTCTGACTGCTTCGTAAGAATCCTGCAGAACAAATTTGGCAGTTTTTTGGCTGATGTCCTTCAGCTTAGTGTAATCCATCCTTTCCTTTGACTGCTCAAAAAGAGCCTTTGCTTCCTCATAATCCGGGGTTTTTCTTTTAACCTTCCCGGTCTCCAGGTAATTTTCAAATGGGCTTATCATCACAGCACCTTAAGGTAGCCGTCCAAAACAATCCCATTGGCTACAGCATTTTTGAATTCCTTTGAGCTCTTCTGGAGAGATGGCAAAACCTGCAGGCTTATTTTTCTGTTTAATGTTTTCTCCCAATTTTTTAAAAAATCACTGCTAATTTCATCTTCCTTACGGTTTGTTATTATTAATATGTCTATGTCGCTTTCTTCTGCATCCTCTCCTTTGGCAAATGATCCAAAGAGCACTATTGCTTCTGCCTGAAAACCTTCCTTGAGCTTTTCTATTACAGCATATCTTTCCAGCCTGTAAAGATTAAAAATTTTTTTGTAGAACCTGTAAGCGTCAGATTCCATGTTAGCCCTGACATTCGTTGTTAAGTTCGTTTTTTCCAGCTTGATGATTCCAGACTCATGCAGCTCTTTTAAGGAATGTTTCCCCGTTACTGCAGTAGTTGACAGGCCTGTTTCTTTGGCTATCTCCCTGATGTGGAATGTTTTGTTTGGAAAATTGAAAATAAGCTCAGCTACCTTAAATGAGGATTCCCTAAAAAAAGGGATGTTTCCTTTGTCTTTTTTTTGTAACATATGTATTATAAAAATAACAACTGTTATTTAAATGTTTCGGTCTAAGCTGGGTATTTGTGATTGTCAGCAATCAAAAAACAATTCAGATTAACAAAAATCATCATGACATGAGGTAAACCTTGTTACATGACTATTACAAAGCTGTTGGGACTTTGACGTCCGAATAGGTGGGTAATATGTTTTCCCCGAACCGAACCCCTTTTGATTGGGCGAGGGTACACTGCAAAAAGATGTGCGGTTAGAACCTCAATACAAAGAGGTACCAATAACTTTGAGGCAAAGCCGAGTCTAACTGTCCGTTGGGACTAGGGAGGAGTTCAGTCCGAGGCAATCGCTAAATAATTCTCGTCGGGAAATTAATTTTTTATCGGCGGCAAAATAGAAGATTATATATACTAGCACACCTCATTTATAGACGACAAATTTTATAGATGAGGTGATTAAAATT
>JAHWGX010000079.1 GCA_019323655.1 Candidatus Woesearchaeota archaeon
AAGATAAAGCAGATTCCGGAGGATTTCATTGTAAGGGAAATAAGCGGTATTAGGCCTGATGAAAACGGCCTGTACTCCTACTTTCTCCTAAAGAAAAAAAATTATAACACCTTAAGGGCAGTGCAGAAAATAGCTGAAAAACTCGGCATCAATGAAAAAAAAATCGGCTTTGCAGGGAACAAGGACAAGAACGCATTGACAGAGCAGACAATTTCCATAAGCCCAGGGAATAAAAGCATTGAAAATGTAAAAATAAAGGATATCTGGCTTAAGTATCTGGGCAAAGGCAATGAGGAGATTTACCTGGGAAATCTGAAAGGCAACAGCTTTGAAATAACTGTAAGAAACCTGGCAAAAAGCGACATAGAAAAGATTAAGGAAAATGTGCAGCGCAGGGAAATTTTTGCGCCTAATTATTTCGGTGAGCAAAGATTATCAAATAGCAACAGCCTGATAGGGGAGTCAATCATAAAAAATAATTTCAAAGAGGCAATAAACCTCATCTTAGGAAGCAACACAGATTACAATGAAAAGATAAAAGCGCATCTGCAAAAGCAGAAGAATGATTTTGTGGGGGCATTAAAAATAGTTCCATTCAAATTATTAAAGCTGTATGTCCATTCTTACCAGTCTTTTTTATTCAATAAAGCATTAGAGCAGTACATTGAATTAAATAAAAAAAATAATAACAATAATAAAATAAAATTCAATGAAAAACTGCCGATTGTTGGTTTTGGCACAGAGCTGGAAAGCAATGACACCGGAAAAATAATTAAAGAAATATTAAAAGAAGAAAAAATAGAATTAAGGGATTTTATAATAAGGGCAATTCCTGATTTAAGCTCTGAAGGCGCTGAAAGAGATGCGTTCATGCGAATAGAAAGTTTTGAAATACTGAGCTGCGGAAAAGATGAGTTAAACAAGGGCAAAGAAAAAATGACTGTAGAGTTTTTTCTGCCAAAAGGATGCTATGCGACTGTTTTGGTTGATTATTTGTTCAAATAGGTTTTTCTCTTAGGAATATTTAAATAACATAAGCCTTTTCTTTGAGTAAAAAGGGGTTCTAGTATTTTTTACTAAATTGGAGATAAAAATGGCAGATAATGGACAATCCGGGGCACTTGCGGTTCCAGTAGATAAATCTATAGAAAGTTTGGTTGGAAAAACTGCGGTAGCAAACTTAAGGGAAGATTTAGGAATTGTGCATCCAAATTTAAAAGGTGTTCTTTTTGATCCAGCAGATTTTGCTGTGTTGTATGGATTAAGAAAGACGTTGGAAGAACTTAGAGCTTATATGAATTCAGATAAATATTATTCCAGTTTAACTAAAAGACTTGAGGAAGTAGCCAAATTACGCCAAAGAAAAGGCATACTTGCAAAGCTGCTTGGAAAGAATAAGCGTTTATACCTTAGTCCATTTAAATTAACTAAAAAATCCTTAACCAAATTAAGCGAACAAGCATATAGAGATGTTTTTTCAGAGCAAATGAGGCAGTTTGATGAGATTAAAGAGGTATTGGAAGAGGGAAGAAATTATTTAAACCCAGATCATACAAGTACAATACATTATGGTCTAAAAAAAGGATTGGAAGGTCTAATTGAAGAAACAAAAGGTTTTGTTGAATCTTTTACTATTAGCACACCCAGTGAGTCAGATTCAGAAGTTTTGTGGAAAGCTGTAACCCCAGTTATGGAGAAATTTAGTTTTCTCAGTTTAAAATCAGAAACAGTATCTCCTTTTAAATCTTCTGGAAAAATTTCTTCAAAGATAGATTCACAAAACACAACGCTATACACTTTACTGAATCAGCCATATGGAAGTTTATTAGTTGACGAGTTATTGATGAGCTTTAAGAAATTTAACGATGATTTAAAACAATTAACTGCTAGGTTTGGCCCATTTGCAAAAAAAGGTGAAGAGCCTCCTCCTAATTTACTAAGAAATCTTGGCTATTTAAATTATTTTATAGGAGGCTTATATACTCAAAATGGTGGGATTCTTTCTGGTTCCTATGCTAGTGGTATAAATACTTGGCTAAGTCGAATTAAGGAGAATTTAGAAAAGATACCTTATCATGGAGGAGGTATTTTCCAATTCTTTGGAGAATACGAAAATGGGAGAGTTAGTTACGGTGGCCATTGGGGTGACCATGTCACTACAATTAGATATTCAATTGAAGAGCATACAGGCTTCAACTTAAAAGTCCATAAACTTATTCCATTTCATCCGTTTTACACAGCAACAAAGCCATGCAAATAAGATTTCACCCAACACTCCCCACAACCTCCTCAAAAACCTCTTCAGGCGTTCCTGAGGCGTCAACATCAGCAAGAATCCCTTTGTTTTTATAATAACCTATCAAAGGCTCTGTCTGTTTTCTGTAAACTTCCAGTCTTTCAGTTATGGCCTCGGCCTTGTCGTCGTTTCTCTGGTATAATTCGCTGCCGCATTTGTCGCAAATGCCCCCTTTTTTGGGCTTTATATAAAGAAGGTGGTATATGAACCCGCATTTTCTGCATATCCTCCTTTTGCTTAGCCTGCCGATAATAACTTTATCATTGGTCTGGAGGTTTATTACAGTGTCAATTTTAGTTGCCCTGCCTATTTCCTCTGCCTGGTTTATGGTCCGGGGAAACCCGTCCAGAATAAAGCCTTTTGCGCAATCATCTCTTTTCAGCCTTTCCTTGACAATTTCAATTACAGTTTCATCCGGAACTAAAAGCCCCTTGTCCATATAGGATTTTGCCTCTAAGCCAAGCTTTGTTTTGTTTGCAACATTTTCCCTCAGCATGTCTCCGGTAGCTATGTGGGGTATTCCCAACTCCTTGCTTAATTTTGTTGCAACAGTTCCCTTTCCAACTCCGGGCGGCCCCAATAAGACTAGGTTCATTTTTAGCCAGCTACTACAAAGCATATTTTATCCAAAGTACCCTAAGTCCTCATCCATGGTAGTTTCTTTTTCCCAGGATTCCTTCATTTTTGTTATATAATCCAGCAGCTCTTTTTTTATGCTCTCCCACTCATTAAAAAATTTATTCAAAAATTCAGCTTCCTCTTTTTCATCAGCGCTAAGCACCAAAGCTGCTATTTCCCTGTTGGATTTCATCAGTTTTTTAAATAATTTATACATGCCATCTTTTTCCTCATCAGAAAAGAACTTCATCTCGTGCATACTGCTTAAAGATGACGCATCAGGATGGATAATGTTTCCAATAGCCTCGGTATAGGTCTCCAGCTTTTCCGCTATTTTCCTCAGAATATTCCTAATAAGGAATCCTTTATGCTCCAAAGTGCTTATCTCAAATTCCCTATCCAGCTCCTCAAATTTTGGAAGCTTGTATTTAGTGCAAAGGTTCCTGTACTCTGCTTCTATCTTGTTTTCCATTTTCGCATGTAGTATTAAATGGGGGTATTTATGCTTTGTTATTATTTTCCCGATGTCAAAACAACAACCTCTCCATTATCATCAACCAAAATGCTGTGCTCCGCCTGGCTTACCAAGCCCTTGCCTTTGTCTGCCAATGGGGGGTAGGAATGAAGCATTCCCAGTTGCTCCATTTCCCTTAATGCAAATTTTGCCTTAGCCCCGAATTTCCCTGTAAGCCATCTTGTTGTGAATGGAAGGCCGTTGTAAGACTCTATTTCCCCCAAAACCTGCCTTGTTATCATGTTCCTTACAGGCTTTTTGTTTTCCAATGAAAAAACTGTTGCTGCCCCGGAGTCCTGCACAATTCCGGTGCCTGTGCTTGCAAAAGGCTCTACTGCAAATACCATTCCCTTCTCAATTTTTGTTTTATCCCCATTATCAAAATTCGGAATGCTTGGCTTTGTATGCTGGGAGTATTCCCCTAGGCCATGCCCGGATAAGTTTCTCACAGGAGAAAAGCCATATTTCTGTATTGTGTCCTGGATTGTTTTTCCGATTTCCCCTAACATAACTCCGGCTTTTATAGAGCTTATTGCATTTTCCAGGGCTTCTTTTGACGCTTTTACTAAATCTCCATGCTTTCCGGACAAATCAACCGTAGCAGCAGTATCCCCTATAAATCCGCCAATATGCACCCCGACATCAAGGCATACAACCTGCTCAGAAAAAACTGTCTTGTCTTCCTCGTCGGGACAGTAATGCGCAGCCAGATGATTGCACGATATTTGCGCAGGAAACGCCAATTTTCCCCCTAAATCCAAAATCTTTTCTTCTATTTTATCAACAACTTCAAGAAGCGAAGAGTCTTTTTTTACAAGCGCTTTTCCGTATTCCAATGCCTGCGCAGCTATTCTTCCAGCTTCCTTCAGCTTTTCGATTTCCTCGTTTTCCATACAAGCAAGGTTTTGATGGGGCTTTATATCTTTTATTGTTTATAGTTTATAAATGATGCATAATCTCAAAATTATTTCTTCTTTTATTGCCTTATTAGAGGTAGCATGGGTTAAATTAAAACCAACATTTAAATATTAATTTAGGGTTATAATGAAAGGAGGCGGTTAAAATGAAAAACTACGTTTTAATTGCATTGGTTCTGATAAGCATTTTTTCAGCTGGCTGTGCTGTGAAAAAAGTGTCTAATTTTGATGAATGCGCAGCTGCAGGCTATCCGGTAATGGAAAGCTACCCAAGGCAGTGCAGAGCCGGTGATGAAACATTCACAGAGGAAATAAAGGAATCAGAGCCTGAGCTGGGTTTTGAAGAAGCAGCTGCTATAGCCGAAAACAGCGAATGCCTGGAAAAAGGGATCCTGGCAGAGACTTACATATACAATGAAATTACGGAAACATGGTGGATTGACTTAGACATGAAGCCTGAGTTTGAAAACAAATTATGCAGCCCGGCATGTGTTGTAAGCGAAGAGACAAAAACAGCGGAAATAAACTGGAGATGCACGGGTGCGTTGCCCCGATAAAATTATAATAAGTGAGCCCGCGAGGATTTGAACCCCGATTAATCGGTCCCTGGCCTTAGCTGAGCTAATGAAGCCGACCGCACTATCCAGGTTATGCTACGGGCCCGCAAACAGCAATTTATCAATTTAATTTATAAACATTCCTTAATTTTTCAATAGGTTTATAATTTCTTGGTTATTAATGAGTATCAGCATGAATTATAAAAAAGTATTGGAAGAGCTTTACAGCCTGGATGCTCCCAAATGGACTTTAGGCCTTGAGAGAATAGAAGGCCTTCTGAAAAAATTAGGGAACCCTGAAAAAAACCTAAGGTGCATACATGTTGCCGGAACTAACGGAAAAGGCTCTGTATGCGCAATGCTATCCTCTATTTTATCTGACGCAGGCTACAAAGTTGGGTTGTATACAAGCCCTCACCTAAAAAAATTCAATGAAAGGATAAGAATTAATGACAAGCTGATAACAGACAAAGAAATTGTAAAATATTACCTGACTGTAAAAAAGCATGTTACAAACCAGAGCTTCTTTGAAATCACAACAGCAATGGCTTTTCTTTATTTTAAGGACAAAAAAGTCGATTTTGCTGTCCTGGAAACTGGTTTAGGCGGAAGACTGGATGCAACTAATGTTGTAAAGCCGTTAGTTTCTGTAATAACCGGCATTGGCTGTGAGCACACTGACTATTTGGGAAAAGAGATAAAAAAAATAGCCTATGAAAAAGCAGGCATCATAAAAGAAAATACCCCTGGGGTAACAGCAGCAGAGGGAATTGCATTGGAAAAAATAAAAAAAATTTCCATTAAGAAAAATTCAAAATTATTAGTTATCAACAAAAACAAAATAAAAAAGCATTATAATAAAAAAATTAGAAATTTTGATAAAAACATTAGAGTAAAAAATAACAGCATTAATAATCATAAAAACAAGTATTGGGCTTTTGACTTTAATGGCCACAAAAATCTAGTGTTGGGGCATTTGAATGCAGAATTTCAGATTGAAAATGCTGCAGTTGCAGTAAAAGCAATTGAGGCAATTAAGAGTTATCACAACATAGAAATCAATGAACCAAATATAAAAAACGGCTTAAAAAATGCAGAGTGGCCTGGAAGATTCCAGTTTGTAGGCAGGAATATTTTGTTAGATTGCGCTCATAACCCAGACGGATTCAAAATTCTTTTTAAGGAGTTAAAAAATATTGATTATAATAAACTAATTCTGGTAGCTGGCTTTTCCAATGACAAGGGCATAAAAACAATAGCAAAAATAATCAGGCCATTGGCAGATAAAACAATAATAACAAAATCCGGCAATGAAAGGGCTGCTGAACCTAGTACTATCAAGAAATATTTCAATAAAAAATCTATAATAATAAAAAATCCCAAAAAGGCTTTAAAATACGCAAAAAAAATCGCGTCAAAAAAAGACCTTATTCTGGTTGCCGGCTCAATATTTCTGGTTGGGGAAATAATATGAAAATTTAAGGTAGGCTCTTACTTAATCCTTACACTTTCCAGGTTTCTCGGAGCGGATGTCTCTACCCTGAAATTCTTGTGCAGGGAGCTTGCCAGGTCAAGGCACCTTGAGCTTTCTCCGTGGTTGATAATTATTTTTTTCGGCCTTGGCTCGCATTTTCCTACAAAATTCATAAGCTGGTTTCTGTTGCTGTGGCCTGAAAAGCCCTCTACAGTGTGCACTTCCAGCTTAATCTGCACAACCTCATGTTTAGTGCCGCTGTTTACAGTGTACTCTCTTTCCCCGCGCTGTATCCTTCTTCCCAAGCTTCCCTCTCCCTGGTAATTTACAAAAACCATGGAGTTCTTTGGGTTATCTGCAAGATGCCTTAAGTACTCGACAGAAGGCCCTCCAACCAGCATTCCTGAAGTTGCCAGAATCACGCAGGGCCCTGTCTCCTCAATAATCTGCATTCTTTCTTCCTGGCTTCCAACCCTCTTAAATATATCAGATAAAAACGGGTTCTGATCCTTATGGAATATCAGCTTCCTTATTGAATTGTTTAAAAATTCCGGATATGCTGTATGTATTGCGGTTACATCCCATATCAATCCGTCAATAAAAACAGGTATCTTGTCAAGAGATCCTGCCCTTATAATGCTTTCCAGAAGGACCATGATTTCCTGGCTTCTTCCAACTCCAAGCGTGGGTATTAAAATTTTCCCGCCGCGTTTTATCGTTTCCTGAACGATTTTCTTGAATTCCATGTCACTCTGGTGCCTGTCCTGAACAGCGCTGTCCTTGCCACCGTAAGTGGATTCCAAGAGCAGTGTTTCCAGCCTTGGGAATAGGGTCACAGCAGGGTCCAAGAGCATTGTCCTCCCGTATTTCTGGTCACCTGTATAGAGGATGTTATGGAGGCCATTGCCTATGTGCATGTGCACCATCGCGCTTCCCAGAATATGCCCTGCATTGTATAGGGTTATCCTCACATCAGGGGTTACATCGCTGACTTCGTCATACTCCAGAGTGATTGTGTGCTTTACCATTTCCTTTATGTCATCTGTGCTGAAAATGGGCTCTTTGCCTTCTGATCGCTGTATTTTTACATAATCCAGAAGCATCAAAGACATTACATCTCTTGTCGGTTCAGTGCAGTACACTGGGCCTTTATAGCCGTACTTGAACAAATAAGGCACAAAGCCGCTATGGTCTACGTGAGCATGGGTTACAATTACAGCATCCAGCTCATTTATGTTGAATTCCGGTGCCTCCAGGTAAGGATATGCATTTTGCTCTGATGCCACGTCAACTCCGCAGTCAAGCAATACCCTGCTTTCCGGCGTCTGCAGAAACAAGCAGCTTCTTCCGACTTGCCTTGCGCTGCCAAGATAGCTTATTCTTATCCACTCTTCCTTTTTCTCCCTCATCCAGCCGTCATAAATCCTATGCCCAACTTTATCCAGAAATTTTCTCCTGTAATCGCTGTGCTTATAGAGGACAGCCCTTATATTTTCTATCAGCTTGGATCTCAGTGCAGGCTTTCTGTTTATTAAAGGCACCCATAATGTTTTGCTCCTTATGTCGCTTAAGATAGCGCCTTGTTTGCCTATAGCCAGGCCCGGCTTTTCAGCTTCTATAATAACCCTGGACCTTTGAGGGTCAAAGATTATTTGGTCAACGCCAGCTTCCTCAGGAATTATCTTCTTAATCTCTTTTTCCGCATCCTCCATATCCATTGTTATGCTC